>CANHFH010000091.1 GCA_947459825.1 Pseudomonadota bacterium
GATGTCGTCTGCGGCGGCTTCGGTCTGCCGATCGCCCGCGACATGTGCCAGAAGGTCATCGTCGTCGGCAGCAACGACCTGCAGTCGCTGTATGTCGCCAACAACGTCTGCTCGGCCGTGGAGTACTTCCGCAAGCTCGGCGGCAATGTCGGCGTCGCGGGGCTCGTGATCAACAAGGACGACGGCACCGGCGAGGCGCAGGCCTTCGCGGCCGCCGCGGGCATCCCGGTGCTCGCCGCGATCCCGGCGCACGAGGACATCCGTCGCAAGAGCGCCAACTACGAGATCATCGGCCGTCCCGAGAGCTCCTGGGGCGCGCTGTTCGCCGAGCTCGCCGGCAACGTCGCCGAGGCGCCGCCGGTGCGCCCGAAACCGCTGTCGCAGGACGAGCTCCTCGGTCTCTTCAAGGGCGAGGCGGTCGGCCGCGACTACGTGCTGCAGCCCGCCACCTTCGAGGACATGTGCGGCCGCGCCGAACTCCACAAGCCCACCCTCGAGGTCGTGTACGACACGGTCTGACATGAGCGCGCTCGACACCGAAAACACCACCGCCAACGAGGTCGTCTACGACGGCCCCGGCACCGCCTTGCCGGCGGCGACGCCGGCGGCGGGCGGCGGGTGTCACGGCGGCAAGGAGACGATGCGCGCAGCGGCGGCGGCGGCCGGCAAGAGTGAGACCTTGGCGCAGTATGCGAAGGACTATCCGGCGGGTCCGCACGACCAGCCGCAGAGCATGTGTCCGGCGTTCGGTTCGCTGCGCGTCGGCCTGCGCATGCGCCGCACGGCGACCATCCTGTCGGGCTCGGCCTGCTGCGTGTACGGGTTGACCTTCACCTCGCACTTCTACGGCGCACGCCGCACCGTCGGCTATGTGCCGTTCAACTCCGAGACGCTGGTCACCGGCAAGCTGTTCGAGGACATCCGCGACGCGGTGCACGCGACGGCCGATCCGGCCCTCTACGACGCCATCGTGGTCACCAACCTCTGCGTCCCGACGGCCTCCGGCGTGCCGCTGCAGCTGCTGCCGAAGGAGATCAACGGCGTCCGGGTGATCGGCATCGATGTCCCGGGCTTCGGCATCCCGACGCATGCCGAGGCGAAGGATGTGCTCGCCGGCGCCATGCTGCGCTACGCGCGCGGCGAGGCGGAAGCCGGTCCGGTGGCGGCGCCGCGCAACGGCCGTGCCGAGAAGCCGACCATCACGCTGCTCGGCGAGATGTTCCCGGCCGACCCGGTCGGCATCGGCATGCTGCTCGAGCCCATGGGGCTCGCAGCGGGCCAGGTGGTGCCGACCCGCGAGTGGCGCGAACTCTACTCCGCGCTCGACTGCGCCGCGGTGGCGGCGATCCATCCGTTCTACACGGCCGTGTGCCGCGAGTTCGACGCCGCGGGCCGCCGCATCGTCGGTTCGGCGCCCGTCGGTCACGACGGCACGGCAGCCTGGCTCGAGGCCATCGGCGCCGCTTGCGATGTGCCGCATGCGCGCATCGAGGCCGCCAAGGACCGCGCGCTGCCCGCGATCCGCGCCGCGCTGTCCGCCGCGCCGATCCGTGGTCGCATCACGCTGTCGGGGTACGAAGGGTCCGAGCTGCTCGTCGGCCGTCTGCTCGTCGAGAGCGGTGCCGACCTGCGCTATGTCGGTACGGCCTGTCCGCGTACGGTCTGGTCGGACCCCGACCGCGAATGGCTGGAGGCGCATGGCGTGCATGTGCAGTTCCGCGCTTCGCTCGAGCAGGATCTCGCCGCGTTCGCCGAGTTCAAGCCCGACCTCGCGATCGGCACCACGCCCGTGGTGCAGAAGGCGAAGGAGGCCGCGACCCCTGCGCTCTACTTCACGAACCTCATCTCGGCGCGGCCGTTGATGGGTCCGGCCGGCGCGGGTTCGCTCGCGCAGCTCGTCAACACGGCGATGGCCGGCAAGACGCGCTTCGACGAGATGCAGGCGTTCTTCGCCGGCGTCGGCACGGGCGATACGGCCGGTGTGTGGCGCGACAAGCCTGCGCCGCGCCCCGAGTTCCGCGACGCCTACCGCAAGAAGCTCGACAAGCAGGCCAAGGCGCGCAAAGCGGAGGAGATGGGCTGATGCTCGTGCTCGACCACGATCGCGCAGGCGGCTATTGGGGGGCGGTGTACACCTTCGCCGCCATCAAGGGCCTGCAGGTGATCGTCGACGGCCCGGTCGGCTGCGAGAACCTGCCCGTGACCTCGGTGCTGCACTACACGGACGCGTTGCCGCCGCACGAGCTGCCGGTGGTGGTCACCGGACTCGCCGAGGAGGAACTCGGTCAGCACGGCACCGAGGGCGCGATGAAGCGCGCCCACAAGGTGCTCGATCCCGACCTGCCTGCGGTGGTGGTGACCGGCTCGATCGCCGAGATGATCGGCGGCGGCGTCACGCCCGAGGGCACCGCGATCAAGCGCTTCCTGCCGCGGACCATCGACGAGGACCAGTGGCAGTGCGCGAACCGCGCGCTGTGGTGGCTTTGGACCGAGTTCGGTCCCAAGAAGGTGCCGGCGCCGAAGCCGCGTGCCGAGGGTGCGAAGCCGCGCGTCAACATCATCGGACCCGCCTACGGCATGTTCAACATGCCCTCCGACCTCGCTGAGATCCGCCGCCTGATCGAGGGGATCGGCGCCGAGGTGAACATGGACTTCCCGCTCGGCGCGCACCTCGCGGACATCGCGAAGCTCGCCGATGCCGAGGCCAATGTCTGCCTGTACCGCGAGTACGGCCAGCTGCTCTGCGAGGGCCTCGAGCGGCCTTGGCTGCAGGCGCCGGTCGGCCTGCATTCGACCACCAAATTCCTGCGCTCGCTCGGCGGCATCCTCGGGCTCGACCCGGAGCCGTTCATCGAGCGCGAGAAGCACACCACGCTCAAGCCGATGTGGGACCTGTGGCGCTCCGTCACACAGGATTTCTTCGGCACCGCGAGTTTCGCCATCGTGGCCGGCGAGACCTACGCGCGCGGTGTGCGCCACTTCCTCGAATCCGAGCTCGGTCTGCCGTGCAAGTTCTCGTTCGCGCGGCGGCCCGGTGTCAAGCCCGACAACCAGGCCGTTCGTCAAGCGGTACGCGAGAAAACCCCCCTCGTGCTATTCGGCAGCTACAACGAGCGCATGTACCTGGCCGAGCTCGGACCCCGTGCCATGTTCATCCCGGCTTCGTTCCCGGGAGCCATCATCCGTCGCCACACCGGTACGCCCTTCATGGGCTATTCGGGCGCGACCTACCTCGTGCAGGAGGTGTGCAACGCGCTGTTCGATGCGCTGTTCCACATCCTGCCGCTCGCCACCGACATGGACAAGGTCGAGGCGACGCCCGCCCGCGCGGCGCGCGAGGCGAGCGCCTGGGACGAGGAGGCCTTGAAGCTGCTCGACGAATTCGTCGAGCACGAACCGTATCTGGTGCGCATCTCCGCCGCCAAGAGCCTACGCGACCGCGCCGAGCGCGACGCGAGGCTCGCCGGCGAAGAGCGCGTCACGGCGGCCCGCGTGTCACGCGCGCGGGCGGAGCTCGCCGGAGGGCGTGCGGCATGAAGAGGATGGTCATGCCGGCGGCGCAAGCCGCAGTTGATGGGGGGATGAATTGTCGAGCGTCGGCGTCCGCGGTCGCCGTCGCAAGGTCCGGACTCTCGGGTCCGGTCCGACAATCCCTGCCGCGCGGGAGTGCGCGGGACAAGCAACGTTGTTTAGTTAGGAGGAATAGAAATGGCTGAAGGAAAGAGCATCTCGGGTGCCACACCGGATGAGGCGCGAGCCATCAACCGGTTCTTCTGGATGAGCACCTGGCTGTGGTTCGGTACATCGGTGGTCGCGCACTTCCTGATCTGGAAGTGGGTCCCCTGGTTCTGATCACCACGCAATCCAAGGAGAAATGAACATGTGGCGTATATGGATGGTTATGGATCCCCGCAAGGTGATCATCATCGGCGGTGCCCTCGTGGCGACGATCGTCGCGACGAACCACTTCGTCCAGCTGAGCACGAAGTACTCGTGCTGGCTCGACGGTTCGGGTAGCGGCACCTGTCTGGCTCCGGCGCCTGCTGCTGCGCGCAACGTGCAGCACAACGCTCCGCTGCCGAACTGAGCTGGGCCGCTTCAGGTGGCGGGCCGGGCGATCCGGTCCGCTGCCTGCGGCGGCTGATCCGGCTCGCAGGGCGAACTCTCGGTCCATCGACGGGGAAAAGTCATGGCAATGCTCAATTTCGAAAGGAAGTACCGGGTCCGTGGAGGCACGCTCATCGGCGGCGACCTCTTCGACTACTGGATCGGTCCCTTCTATGTCGGTTTCTTCGGTCTGCTGTCCGCGTTCTTCGCGGTCGCCGGTACGCTGCTGCTCGTCTACGGCGCGGCGATCGGACCGACCTGGAACCTCTGGCAGATCAACATCGCTCCGCCCGACCTCAGCTACGGCCTCGGCCCGGCGCCGTTGCACGAAGGCGGGTTGTGGCAGCTGGTGACGATCTGCGCGCTCGGCGCGTTCACTTCATGGGCGCTGCGCGAGGTGGAGATCTGCCGCAAGCTGGGCATGGGCATCCATGTGCCGGTGGCGTTCGGCAGCGCGATCCTCGCGTACGCGACGCTGCAGGTCGTGAGGCCGGTGCTGCTCGGCGCCTGGGGGCATGCGTTCCCCTACGGCATCTACAGCCACCTCGACTGGGTGTCGAACATCGCCTACCAGTACCTGCACTTCCACTACAACCCGGCGCACATGGTCGCGGTGACGTTCTTCTTCACCACGGTGCTGGCGCTGGCGCTGCACGGGTCGCTGGTGCTGTCGGCGCTCAACCCGCCGAAGGGCGAGGTGGTCAAGGGCGCGGAGCACGAGAACACGTTCTTCCGCGACAACATCGGCTACTCGATCGGCACGCTCGGCATCCACCGCTTCGGCCTGCTGCTCGCGGTCAACGCGGGCGTGTGGAGCGCGATCTGCATCGTGGTGAGCGGACCCTTCTGGACACGCAGCTGGACGGATTGGTGGGCCTGGTGGCTCAACCTCCCGATCTGGAGCTGAGGAGAAGACCATGGCTGAATACCAAAACCTCTTCACCCGCGTGCAGGTCGAGGCGCCGCATTACCCCGGCGTGCCGCACGACCCGCCCGGCATCTGGAAGCGCGGCGTCAAGGCCAGCGCCAGCTACTGGCTGGGCAGGATCGGTGACGCGCAGATCGGACCGTTCTACCTCGGGACGACCGGCGTGCTGTCCATCCTGTTCTTCATCATCGCCTTCGAGATCATCGGCCTGAACATGCTGGCCTCGGTGAACTGGAACCCGTTGCAGTTCATCCGGCAGCTGTTCTGGCTCGCGCTCGAGCCGCCGGCGCCGGAGTACGGGCTGCGCTTGCCGCCGCTCGCGCATGGCGGGTGGTGGTTGATGGCGGGCTTCTTCCTGACCGCCTCCGTCATCCTCTGGTGGTTCCGCACCTACATGTTGGCGCGGCGGCTGAAGCTCGGCACCCATACCGCCTGGGCGTTCGCCTCGGCGATCTGGCTGTTCCTGGTGCTCGGCTTCATCCGGCCGGTGCTGATGGGCAGCTGGTCGGAGGCCGTGCCCTTCGGCATCTTCGCGCACCTCGACTGGACCGCGGCGTTCTCGCTCCGCTACGGCAACCTGCTCTACAACCCGTTCCACGCGTTGTCGATCGTGTTCCTGTACGGGTCGGTGCTGCTGTTCGCGATGCACGCCGGCACCATCATGGCGGTGAGCCGCTTCGGCGGCGAGCGCGAGGTCGAGCAGTCGCTGGACCGCGGCACCGCCGCGGAGCGCGCCGCGCTCTTCTGGCGTTGGACCATGGGCTTCAACGCCACCATGGAATCGGTCCATCGCTGGGCCTGGTGGTTCGCGGTGCTGTGCACGCTCACGGGCGGCATCGGCATCCTGCTCACCGGCACCGTGGTCGACAACTGGTACCTGTGGGCGGTGAAGCACGGCGTCGCGCCGGCCTATCCGACCACCTTCCAACCGTTGCCGGATCCGGCGACGCTTCCGGGAGCCCCGCAATGAGAAACATCATCCGCAACGGAGCGGCGCTCATCGCCGCGATCGGACTCCTCACCGCCTGCGGCGAGCGTCCGCCGATCAAGACCGAGCAGCTCGGCTACCGCGGCACGGGCATGGAGCAGAACGTCAATCCGCGCATCATGGCGGAGCTGGTCGCCGCCAATCAGGCGGGTCCGGTCCAGCCGGCGGCGGACGGCAGCGGTCCGCTCGCCTCCGAGGTGTACCAGAACGTGCAGGTGCTCAAGGACCTCTCGGTCGGCGAGTTCACGCGCGTGATGCTGTCGATGGTCGACTGGGTCGCACCGGCCGACGAGAAGAACTGCACCTACTGCCACAACAACGAGAACTACGCGGACGAGAGCAAGTACCAGTACCAGGTCGCGCGGCGCATGCTGCAGATGACCCGCGACATCAACAGCAACTGGAAGTCGCATGTGGCGGCGACGGGCGTGACCTGTCACACCTGCCACCGCGGCCAGCCGGTGCCGCCGTATGTCTGGTACGTCGACCCGGGTTCGGGCCGCGAGAACGCCTTCGTGGGCACGCGCGCGGGACAGAACTCGGCGGTGACCGGCCTCGGCATCACCACCATCGGGCACTCGAGCCTGCCGTACGACCCGTACAGCCCGTTCCTGCTCGGCGATATGCCGATCCGGGTCAACGGTCCGACGGCGCTGCCGACCGGCAACCGCAGCTCCATCCAGCAGGCCGAGTGGACCTACTCGCTGATGGTGCACATGTCCGACTCGCTCGGCGTCAACTGCACCTACTGCCACAACTCGCGCGCATGGGCGAGCTGGGAGGAGAGCAGGCCGCAACGCTCGACGGCGTGGTACGGCATCCGCATGGCGCGCGCGCTCAACAACGAGTACATGGTGCCGCTGACGGACACCTTCCCGCAGCATCGGCTCGGACCGACGGGCGATGTCGCGAAGGTGAACTGCCAGACCTGTCACCAGGGCGCGAACAAGCCGTACTACGGCGCGAGCATGGCCAAGGACTATCCGGAGCTGCAGGGCGCCAAGGCCCTACCGGTCGCGGTCCCGACCGATGCAGCCGCCGGTGCGGTGACGGATGCGGCGGCCGCGACCGCCTCGGCACCGACCGCCACGCCTGACGCCGCAGCGCCCGCTGCGGCGGCGGGTGCGCCGATGGCCCGCGCCGCCTCTGTGCGGCCGGGCGCGGCGGGCTGACGGCCCCGGGAGGCGCGCGGCGATGGAGGCAGTGCTCGCCCAGCCGCGCGGCTTCTGCGCCGGCGTGGCGCGCGCCATCGAGATCGCCGAGCGCGCGCTCGAGGCCTACGGCGCGCCGGTCTATGTGTTCCACGAGATCGTCCACAACAAGCATGTGGTGGACGACCTCCGGTCGCGCGGCGCGGTCTTCGTCGACGACATCGACGCTGTCCCGCTGGGCGCGCTGACGATCTTCAGCGCGCACGGCGTGGCGACCGCGGTGGTCGACCGCGCACGCGAGCGCGGGCTGCGCGTCATCGACGCCACCTGTCCGCTCGTCACCAAGGTCCATCTGCAGGCGCAGCGCTACTCGCAGCGCGGGCATGTGATCGTGGTCATCGGCCATGCCGGTCACGAGGAGGTGGAAGGCACCCGCGGCTCGGTGACGGGCGAGGTGCATGTGGTCGGCACCCTCGAGGAGATCGCGGCGCTGCCCATGGCTGTCGGCACACCGGTGGCCTATGTCACCCAGACCACCTTGTCGCTCGACGATACGCGTGTGCTGATCGAGGCGCTCGAGGCGCGCTACCCCGATGTGGTCGGGCCGGGTCTCGACGACATCTGCTATGCCACGCTCAACCGTCAGCGCGCGGTGCGCAGCATGGCGCGTTCCGTCGACCTCGTGCTGGTGGTCGGTTCGCGCAACAGCTCGAACGCCAACCGGCTGCAGGAGGTCGCCGCCGACCACGGCGTGCCCGCGCGGCTGCTCGAGACCGCCGACGACCTCGATGCCGCTTGGCTCGCCGGCGTCGACCGTGTGGGCGTGACCGCCGGCGCTTCGACGCCCGAGCACCTGGTGCAGGGCGTGCTGGTGCGGCTGCAGGAGCTCGGCGCCAAGGGCGTGCGCGAGCTCCCGGGTCTCGCCGAGACCACCCGTTTCCGGTTGCCGGAGATCCTGCGCGCCGCGAGCTGACGCGCCGTCGTCGGCGGAGCCTCCCGCGACGGGAGACCCGCAACCAAAGACAAAGACCGATGGGCGACTCAGCCCATCTGGCTGCGCGTCAGCAGCCGCATCACACCGCTGAACATCGGGTTATCGCGCAGTCGCAGCGCGCGCCGAGCGCCGCCCGACGCCGCACGCGTCTCCGCGAGGCGGGCGACATGCCGCGCGATCGCATCGAAGATCCCGGGCACATCGAGCCCGGCGTCGGCCAGGCATTGTTCGCGCGTACCGTGCTCGAGCGGACGGTCGGGCAGGCCGATGTGCAGCACCGCGACGTCGCGCCCGCGGCTCGACAGCAGTTCGCTCACGGCAGCACCGGCGCCGCCGGCGACGACGTTCTCCTCGAGCGTCACCAGCAGTTCGTGCGAGGCGGCGGCTTCGAGGACCAACGCCTCGTCGAGCGGCTTCACATAGCGCATGTCGATGACGGTGGCGTCGATGATCTCGGCGAGTTCATAGGCGGCGTGGGCGAGGGTGCCGAAGGCGAGCAGGGCGATGCCCGATCCGCGCCGCTGCAGCTCCCCGCGGCCGATGGGCAGCGCACGCGGCAACAACGCACCCGCGCCGTCCACGACGCCCTCGCCGTCGGCCGGCGGCGGCGCCTCGCGGCGGGCGAGCGGCTCGCCGGCGGCGGCGGTGCGCGGGTAACGGATCGCACAGGGGCCGTCGGCGTCGATCGCCGTGCGCAGCATGGCGCGCAACTGGTCGGCGTCGGACGGCGTCATCACCGTCATCCCGGGCACGCATCGCAGGAACGAGAGGTCGA
>CANHFH010000092.1 GCA_947459825.1 Pseudomonadota bacterium
CAGCAGAAGACGGTGCGCGTGCATGCGATGGACTATCTGGTCTCGCACATCGGTGCGGACGACCGACTGCTCATCATCGATGATGTCTTCGATTCGGGGCGCAGCCTCGAGGCCGTGATCGACGAACTGCGCCGGCGTACCGCGGAGCGCTGTCCTGCAGAGATCCGCATCGCGACCGTGTACTACAAGCCCTCGCGCAACCGCAGCCGACTCAAGCCCGATTTCTTCGTCCACGAGACCGACCGCTGGCTCGTGTTCCCGCATGAGCTGCAGGGCCTGAGCGAGGCGGAGATCGCCGCGCACAAGCCGCCTGAAGCGCGCTAGGACCGATGTCTCACCAATACGGTCCGAGGAACAGGTAGGCCGCACGACCGAGTCCCTCGGTCTGGCCTACCGCGAGGTACACGGGACCGAGCGCCGTATCGATCGACAGGAAACCGCTGCCGGCGAGACGCATGCGCGAAAGGGTCTTCGGTTCGCCCGCGTCGAAAGCTTCGCCCGTCTCCAGCGAGAAGCCGAAGCGGATGTCGCCGCCGAGCCCGCTCGGCAGCCGGCCGAGCCGCTTCGCGAGCACCAGGCGTCCGAACAGCATGCTCTTGCCGCTCACCGACTCCGTCGGCGCGCCCGAGAGCCGCAGGAAGCCGCCCAGTTCCAGCGGCGCGAACCCGTTGCGGCCTTCGGCCCATTCGGCCGTCACATGTCCGCCCCATTCACCGAGGCTGAAGGCGCGGACCGCCTCCACCAACGATTGGTCGAATTCCGTCGAGACGCCGTCTCCAGGCCCCTGTTCATGGCGTACCCGCAGCAGATAGCCGCTGGTCGGGAACGCCAACGGTTCGAGCGTGTCGAGCAGGAGTTCGCCGAAGTAGCTGGTGTCGAGCAGTTCCGTGCCTGCGACCGGCAGTTCCGGGATGATGAACGATCCGTCGACATGGCGGCGGCGCACGCCCACGCGCGTCTCACCGATGCGGCCCAGCAGCCGGCCGAAAGCCAACGATCCCGCGACGCCGGATACGCCGATGCGGGCGGTGCGTCTGCCGTCCGAGTAGAGATCGATCGACTCATCGACATAGGCAGCGTCCACCGCCCCGAACCACGGCGACCCCGCGCCCAGCGGTTGCCACCACTCCGTCTGCAGTCTGCGCGAGGAGCCGATGCTCGCGTAGCTGCGGATCTCACCTTGCCAATCATTGAGCGGCGAGTAGACATGCAGCACGCTCACGGAGAACTCGTTCTCGTCCCGCAGATCGCTGCTGAACGCCAAGCCGAGCCGCAACCGGCTGCGTCGTCCCTCGCCGTAGACCGGCGTCAGGAAGACATCCCGTCGCAGCCCCGCATCGCGGAGGGCGATGTCCACACGCTCGAACTCGCCGCGTCCGTACAGCCGCTCGGCGGCGGCCTGGACATCCTCGATCTCCGCGACATCGCCCGGACGGAGGCCCGCTTCGGCCGCGAGCGCGCGGGCGGCGACGGGCGAAGTACCGAGGATCTCGAGGGTGCCGAGCCGCGGCTCGGCCTCACGCTCGACACGGTCGCGTGCCGGTGCGGTCCGGCGCTGCTCGTGCGCCAGATAGGCCTCCGGCGTGACGCCTAGCGCCGCCAAGGCTGCGGCGACGCTCTCGGCCGCGGCTTCACCTGCGGCGACGGCGGTCTCGGCTGACTTGAAATCCGTGAAACCGATCCCGTCCATCTTCGGTGTGATCACGATGTCCTGCGGCCCGAGCGCCGCGAGCGAGGTGCGCACGTTCTGGTCGATCAGGATCTTGATCATCTGGTCGGTGATGCCTAGCGCCGTCGCCAGCCGCTCCTCGTCCGAGAGCGGTGTGCCCACATTCACCGCGATGATGATGTCCGCACCCATCGCGCGTGCGACCTCGACCGGCAGGTTGCGCACCAGCCCGCCATCGACCAGCAGACGACCGTCGACCTTCAGCGGCGCGAAGAGTCCCGGCACCGACATCGACGAGCGTACGGCCGACACCAGTGGCGCTGCACCCATCTCCACGAGGGTGCCGGCCTTGAGGTCCGTCGCCACCGCGTTGAACGGCACCGGCAGGCTGTCACCGGGCCGTTCGTCGGCGCCCTCGGGCAACAGCCGCAGCAGCGTCGCCTGGAGCACCTGGTTGCCCGCCGCTGCCGTCGGCAGCCGCAACCGCGCATCCTGGAAGCCGAACTGGATGCGCGAGGGGACCAAGAGGTCGTCCGACCGGCGTCGCTGCGGGAGCATGTTGCGCGGCGGTCGGTCGCTGAGCACCGCGTCCCAGTCGGTGTCGCGCGCGAAGGCGAGCAACGATTCCGGGGTGCGCCCCGCAGCGTAAGCGCCGCCCACGACGGCGCCCATGCTGGTCCCGACGACGAGATCGACCGGCACGCGGAGGCGCTCCAGCACATGCAGCACACCGATGTGCGCGATGCCGCGGGCACCACCGCCGGAGAGCACGAGGCCGATGCGCGGCCGGGTCGGGGCAGGGGTGACGGTTTCCGGCGGTATCGCGGACCCGGCTGCCGCGGCCATCGGCGGCGTCGCCATCATGGTGCTGACGAGCGCCACGGCCAGCGCGAGGAGTCGCTGAAGAGTCGCGTAGCGCTTCGCGGGCTGGATAGTGGTCACGGCATCGCTGGAGGCGGTCATCGAATCCTCGCGTCGGCGCGCAATTCCGGGATAATCGGTTCATCCATTTTGCGTATTTATCCGAGCCGAGGCCACTTCCATGATGTCACGCGCCGTCCGCCCCACCTCGATCGGTCTGGTCTGCGTGTCGCTGCTCGTGCTCGGGGCTTGCAGCAAGGCGCCGCCGCCCGCGTCCGTCAAGCCGCCCGAGGTCTCGGTCTTCACCGTGCAGTCCGGTGCGACCGAACTCAGCACGGACATCGTCAGCGAAGTCCGCGCCTACCGCGAAGTGGAGCTGCGCCCGCGCGTCTCGGGCTTGGTCACCCACATCGATTTCAAGCCGGGCCAGAGAGTGAAGGAAGGCGATCGGCTGTTCCGCATCGATCCGCGCGTCTTCGAGGAAGGCGTGATCAACGCCCGCGCCAACCTCGCCGAAGCCGAGGCGAACCTGGTGCGGGTGCAGCAGGACATCGCGCGCTACAAACCGCTGCTGCCGGACAACGCCATCCCGCGGCAGGTCTACGACCAGGCGGTCGCCACCGAGAAGCAGTTGCGTGCTGTGGTCGCTTCGCGCCGTGCGGGCCTCGCCACCGCCGAACTGGAGCGCGGCTACACCGATGTGCGTTCGCCCATCACCGGTCGCATCGGCCTGCAGCGTGTGGAGGTCGGTGGCCTTGCGAGCGCGGGCCAGACGGTGCTCGCCACGGTCTCGACGCTCGATCCGGTCGCGGTCTACTTCAACGTCTCCGAGCGCGACTATCTCGCGTTCGCCCGTCGTCAACAGGCGGCGCGCGAGGCGGGCAAGGCACCGGTCGATCGTCCCATCCAGCTGTTGCTGCCGGACGGCAGCCTGCACCCCTCGCCGGGCACGCTGGATTTCACCGACCGCGCGTTGACATCCGGCACGGGCACGCTCGCCGTGCGCGCCATCTTCGCCAACCCCGACCAGCTGCTGCGCCCCGGCATGAACGCGCGCGTGCGCATCGTCTACGACGTCGCACAGGACGCGCTGCTCGTGCCGCAACGCGCCGTCACCGAGATGCTCGGCAAGTATTTTTTGACCGTGGTGGGCGAGGGCGACAAGGTCGAGCAGCGTCCCGTGACGCCGGGTCCGCGCATCGGCGACCAGTGGCTCATCGAGTCCGGCCTGAAGGCCGGCGATCGCGTCGTCGTCGACGGGCTGCAATCCGCGCGACCGGGGACGGTGGTCGCCCCGCGGCCGTATGTCGCCGATGCGTCCGCCGCCGCGGCGCCGAAGGGCTGATCCCGCATGGCGAAGTTCTTCATCCACCGTCCGGTGATGGCGATCGTCACCGCGATCCTGCTGGTGCTGGTCGGGCTCATCGCGGGCGGCAGTCTGCCGATCGCGCAGTACCCGCAGATCACGCTGCCCACCGTGCGCGTCTCCGCGTTCTATCCCGGTGCGAGCGCCCAGGTGGTGGAGGAATCGGTCGCCCAGCCCATCGAGGAGCAGGTCAACGGCGTCGAAGGCATGGCCTACATGTCTTCGAGCTCCGCGGGCGACGGCAGCTACAACCTCGATGTCACCTTCGGTCTCGATGTCGACCCCGACATCGCCTCCGTGCAGGTGCAGAACCGTGCCTCGCAGGCCAACGCGCGCCTGCCGACCGAAGCGCTCAACGCGGGCGTCATCACGCGCAAGCAGACGCCCGATACCCTGATGTATGCGGCGTTGGTGTCCCCCAACGGCACCTACGACGAGCTCTTCCTCACCAACTACACCAGCCTCAACATCATCGAGGCGCTCAAGCGCGTCAAGGGCGTCGGCAATGTGACGCTGTTCGGTGCGGAGTTCGGCATGCGGTTGTGGCTGAAGCCCGACCGCATGGCCTCGCTCGGCGTCACGCCCAACGATGTCTATCGCGCTGTCGCCGAGCAGAACGTCCAGTCGCCGGCCGGGCAGGTCGGCAAGCTGCCGGCGCCCGCGACCCAGCAGTTCCAGTACAGCGTGCAGGTGCAGGGGCGGCTGCGTGAGGTCGCCGAATTCGAGGACATCATCGTCCGCGCCCGTGGGGACGGTTCCTTCGTACGCGTCCGCGACATCGCGCGCGTCGAGCTCGGTGCCAAGGACTACTCTTTCCAGGCGCGGCTGAACGGGCGGCCCGCCGCCGCGTTCGCCATCAACCTCACCCCCGATGCCAGCGCCCTCGAGACCGCAGGGCTCATCCGCGCGCGTCTCAAGGAGCTGTCGGCCGCGTTCCCGGCCGACCTCACCTACGAAGTGGTGTTCGACAACACGGTGTTCGTCGAGTCGTCGCTGGAGGAGGTGGCCCACACCTTCGTCGAGGCGCTGCTGCTGGTGTTGATCGTGGTGTTCCTGTTCCTGCAGAGCTGGCGCGCCACCCTCATACCGATGCTCGCCGTCCCGGTCTCGCTCATCGCGACCTTCGCCGCGTTCGCGCTGCTCGGTTTCACCATCAACACGCTGACCCTGTTCGGCATGGTGCTCGCCATCGGCATCGTGGTGGACGATGCGATCGTCGTCGTCGAAGCGGTCGAGCATCACATGGCGTCCGGGATGCGCGCCCGCGAGGCGACGGTGAAGGCGACGGACGAGGTCTCGGGACCGGTGGTCGCCACCGCGCTTGTCCTCGCCGCGGTGTTCGTGCCGGTCGCCTTCCTCGGTGGCATCGCCGGCGTGATGTACCAGCAGTTCGCCATCACCGTCGCCGTCTCGACGATGGTGTCGGCCTTCGTCGCGCTGTCGCTGACACCCGCGCTCTGCGTGCTGCTGCTGAAGCCCAAGTCCGAAGACCGCAGCGGCTTGCTCGCGCGGTTCTTCGACGGCTTCAACCGCGTCTTCGACCGCCTCACCTCCCGCTATGGTGTCCGCGTGCAACAGCTCGCCCGGCGGTGGGTGCCGTCGGTCGCGGCGCTCATGATCCTGATCGGCGCCACATTCCTGCTCATGACGCGGGTGCCGGGGGCGTTCGTGCCCCCTGAGGACCAGGGCTACTTCGTCGGCAGCGTGCAGCTGCCCGACGCGGCCTCGATGAACCGCACCATCGCCGCCACGGCGAAGGTCGACGCCCTGCTCGCGCAGCAGCCCGGCATCGAGAAGCGGCTCGTCATCAACGGCTACAACATGCTCACCGGCGCGGTGCAATCGAACAGCGCGCTGTTCGTCGCGGTGCTCGAGCCTTGGGAGGAGCGCACAGCGCCCGAGAAGGGCCTGCGCGCCATCATGCAGGGCGTCTATGCGGACGCGGCCGCTGTCCGTGAGGCCACCACGCTGGTGTTCAATCCGCCGCCCATCCCCGGGCTCGGCACATCGGGCGGGTTCAGTTTCAAGCTGCAGGACCGCATGGGCGCGACGCCGCTCGAGCTCGCGCGCGTGGCGAACGAGTTCATCGCCGCTGCGTGCCAGCGGCCTGAGATCGGCATGCTCTACACCACCTTCAACCCGACCACGCCTGCGTATCGTCTCGAGATCGACCGCGAGACCGCAAAGAAGCTCGGCGTCCCGATCAGCGAGGTGACGAGCGCGCTGCAGACCTTCCTCGGCGGTGTGCCCATCAACGATTTCGGGCGGTTCGGCCGCACCTACAAGGTCACCATGCAGGCCGAGCCCGAGTTCCGCAGCGACATCCAGGGCATCGGTCTGTTCCATGTGCGAAACGCCGACGGCCAGATGGTGCCGTTGTCCACGCTCGTTCAACGGGTGTCGATCGGCGCGCCAACGGTCACGCAACGCTACAACCTGTTCCGCACCGCCGACATCGGCGGCAATCCGGCGCCCGGCTACAGCTCAGGACAGGCCATGCAGGCGCTGCAAGAGGTGGCGGCTGCGGAGTTGCCCGCGGGGTACGGATACGAGTGGTCCGGCATCAGCAAGCAGGAGCAGGAGTCCGCAGGGCAGGCGCCCATCGTCTTCGGGCTCGCGCTGTTGTTCGTGTTCCTGTTCCTCGCCGCGCTCTACGAGAGCTGGTCCGTGCCGTTCGCGGTGCTCTTCGCGATCCCGCTCGGCGTGTTCGGCGCGATGCTCGGCCTCTGGGTCACCGGCCTCACCAACAACATCTATGCGCAGATCGGGCTCGTGCTGCTGATCGGTCTCGCCGCCAAGAACGCCATCCTGATCGTCGAGTTCGCGAAGATGCTGCGCGATCAGGGTCAGGATGCCGTGTCCGCCGCGGTGTCCGCCGCGAAGCTGCGGTTGCGTCCGATCGTCATGACATCCTTCGCGTTCATCCTCGGTGTCGTGCCGCTGATCCTCGCTTCGGGCGCGGGTGCGGCCTCGCGCGTCTCGATGGGCATCACGGTGTTCAGCGGCATGCTGGCGGCGACGCTGCTCGCGGTGTTCATCGTGCCGGTGTTGTTCGTCGCCGTCGCCAAGATCACCGGTCAGAGCGGTGAGCCGCCGGCTGAGCCGCCCGCTGAGTCGGCCGGTCCGGCGGTCGATCCGCCGCCATCGCCCTCGCACGGTGCTCCCGCGGAGGCCGCGCCATGAGCCGCATCCCATCCGCTTCGTTGGCGCTGCTGTCGTCGATGCTGCTCGGCGGTTGCGGACTGCTGACCCATGATGCCGTGCAACGACCGACGCTCGAGGTGCCCACGGCCTACCCGTCGGCCGTGGCGGAATCGACCGCAGGTTCCGAGGCTACGGTCGCTTTCGGCACGGCGTCCTGGCGCACCGTGTTCACCGATCCCGGTCTGCAGGCGCTGATCGACGAGGCGCTCGCGAACGGACCCGATGGACTGCTCGCGGCGGCGCAGGTGCGCGAAGCCGAAGCGCTGGCGGGTGTCGCGGCGGCGCCGCGTCTGCCGTCGGTGAGCGCCACGGTCAACACGACGCCTATCGCCCGCCTTCCCGGCGACACCGTGTCGTCGTCTTTCCTCGCAGGGCTCGGCGTCTCCTGGGAGCTCGATTTTTGGGGCCGCTACGCGCGTGCCAGCGAGGCCGCCCGCGCCGATCTGCTGGCGCGCGTCGAGAACCAGCATGCCGTGCAGGCCTCGCTCATCGCGACGGTCGCCGAGCTGTACTTCCAGCTCGCCGCGCTGCGCGAGACGGAGGAGGCCACGCAGCGCGTCGCGCTGAACCAGCGCCAGGCGCTGCGGCTGGTGCAGCGTAAATCCGCCGCCGGCATCGTCAGCGCGGCCGAAGAGCGCCAGCAGGAGAGTGCGCTGGCCGTCACTGAGGCGCGTCTGCCGGTGCTGAAGCGACAGATCGTCGCTGCAGAGAACGCGCTGGCCCGTGTGCTCGGGCGCGTACCGGGCGCGGCGCGCTTCGAGACGCCGGGCACGCTGGCGCTGCCCGAGCGCATCCCCGCGGGGTTGCCGTCGAGCCTGTTGGAGCGCCGTCCCGACCTGCGCGCGGCGGAGGCGCGGTTGGTGGCAGCGGATGCGCGCGTCGCGGAGGCCAAGGCGCGGTTCTTCCCGCAGATCTCCTTGACCGCGGTGCTCGGCAACGCGAGCACGGACCTCGGCGATGCCTTGACCGGCAACGGCGCGACCGTCGCTTCGCTCGGGCCGACGCTGCTGCAGCCGCTCTTCGCTGGCGGCGCGCTGCGCGCCAACCGCGATGCGGCGATGGCACGGCTCGACCAAGCCGTCATCGGTTACCGCAAGTCCGTGCTCGGCGCGTTCGGCGAGGTCTCCGACGGTCTGACGGCCTACGAGACCAGCGCCGAACTGCTCGCCATCCAGCAGCGGCGCGAGATCGCGACCGCCGAGGCGCTGCGCCTCGCAGACATGCGGTTCAACGCCGGAATCACCACATTCCTGGAGGTGCTCGACGCGCAACGCCAATGGCTCGCCGCCGAGACCGACGCGGCGCAGGCGCTGCTCGAGCGGCGACAGTCCCTGGTGCGGCTCTATCTCGCGCTGGGTGGAGGCTGGGAAGAGACGCCCTGAAGGCGGCTGCGCGCGATCAGCACCCATCCGGTCGCGAGGCCAAGGTGCAGCAGATCGCCAGGGGCGAGAGGTCCGTTCCCCGGGAACTTCGCCGCGAAGCACATCAGCCCCACGAGCATCGCGAGCGCGCCGGCGCCGCCGATGCGGTCGCTGCGCTGCCGCGCCGCCAGGAAGACGGCCACCACCGACAGCACGGCGCAGGCGTCCACATAGGCGCGGACCTCGAGCCCACGCACGACGAGCACACCCACGACACCGAGCGCGCACAGCAGGGCGAGCGTGGGCAGCGGTTCGCCCGTCACCCTCGAGCCGGGGCGCGCGACGGCGAAGGCGAGCGCCGGGAACGCCGCGGTGCCGACGATCAAGGTCAGCCACTGATGCGGGAACGGATGGGTATGCAGACCGGTGAAGCGCAGCACGCCGAACAATGCGGCTGCGGCGAAGGC
>CANHFH010000093.1 GCA_947459825.1 Pseudomonadota bacterium
CCCCACCGGCATCGCCTTCGTCCACGCCCCGGAGATGGGCTCGGGCGTCTGCACCGGCGGCACGCCGGAGAAGGCCTTCGCCTGCGCCCGCGAGAAGTGCATCCGCGAGGGCGGCAACGCCCAGGCCTGCAAGCGCATCGCGTGGTGCTTCCCGGCGCGGTGGAGCGTCGATGTGTTCCTGCAGAACGATGACGGGTTCCATTGGCACGAGTTCAGCTGCGGGCTCGACTCGCGCGAGACCGCGGCCAAGGTCGCCGAGGTCCGGTGCGACCGCAAGACGCGGCCCTACCTGCGCGAATGCACCGTGACGCGTTTCTTCGACCCGAACGGCAAGCAGCTCGAGCCGAAATGATTCAGTAGGCGAGCGAGGCCTTGCGGTAGGCCTTGGCGAGCACCCAGACCGGGCCGATCATCAGGTAAACGAGATCGGTGAAGAAGCTCGGGCGGCGGCCTTCGATGTGATGGCCGATGAACTGCCCGACCCAGGCCACGACGAACACCACCGCGCCGACGACGGCGAGTCCGCCGCTGCCGAGCGCCGCGTGCAGCGCCGCCACCGACCAGAAAGACAGCGCCATCGCGACGCCGGCACCGATCCCCAGCGGCAGCGACAGCCAGCCCCAGAACGCGACCGCCACCACCGCGAGCACCGCGGCGAGCAGCCCCGCGGGCGCACCCTCGCCGAGCGGGATGCAGTACACCAGCGCCAGCAGCGACCACACGATCGCCGGCACGCAGAGCACATGCAGCAGCTGGTTGGTCGCGTCGCGATGGTCCGCCGAATAGGCGTCGAAGAAACGGTCGACGGGGCGGGCGATGGCCTGGTCCTGCATGTTCAGCCTCCGGCGGCGCGGTAGCCGCGCTCCAGTTGGTCGAGACGGTCCTCCAAGGTTCCAGTGTAGCCCACCGAAAGACGCACCAGCCCCGGGCTGATGCCCGCGGCGCGCAGCGAGGCCTCGTCGAGTTCGCTCGAGGTGCTCGAGGCGCTCGCGCTCATCAGGGTGTCGCTGTAACCGAGGCTCACGGCCATGTAGCCGAAATCTTCGATGTTCTGCAGGTGCTCCATGAAGCGATAGGCGCGCTCGGCCGTACCGAGATCGACGCTCAGCAGTCCGCCCGCGCCGTAGCCGGGGTTGGCGATGCGACGGAACACGGCGTGGTCGGGGTGCGAGGCGAGGCCGGGATAGATCACCGCGGCGCCGAGCGCCTCCAGACGCTCGGCGCAGGCGAGCGCGCGCCGCGCATGCTCCGTGATGCGCAGCCCGAGGTTCGGCATGCGCGTCGCCACCTCGTAGGCGGCGCGCGGATCCATCGCGGGTCCGAGCAGCATCAGGCTGCCGAAGTGCAGGTCGTAGAGCTGGTCGATGAACTCGCCGCTCGCACAGACACAGCCCGCGACGATGTCGGAGGCGCCGTTGATGAACTTGGTGAGGCTGTGGATGACCACATCGGCGCCGTGCAGCGCCGGGGTCACCGCGACCGGCGCGAAGGTGTTGTCGACGACCAGCTTGGCCCCGCGCTCGTGCGCGATGCGGGCGAGCGCCGGCAGGTCGGCCACCCGCAGCGTCGGATTGGAGAGCGTCTCGCAGTAGAGGACGCGTGTGCGCGGCGTGAAGGCGCGCGCCACGGCATCGAGGTCCGACAGGTCGACGAACGTGGCCCCGATGCCCGCCTTGCGCGTCAGGTAGTCGTGCAGCAGCGCCCAGGTGCCGCCGTAGAGCGCCTGACCGGCGACGATGTGGTCGCCGCTGTCGCAGGCCTGCAGCAGCGTGCCGGAGATCGCCGCCATGCCGCTGGCCGTACAGTAGGCGCTCGGCAGCGCCTCGAGCGCGGCGAGATGCCGCGACAGCACCATCACCGTCGGGTTGAAATGCCTGCCGTAGAGGAAGCAGCCGCCCTGGGGACCTGCGCGGCCGCCGAAGATCTCCGGCATCTTGCCGGCCTCCAGCACCGTGAAGGTCGCGCTGGTCTCGATCGAGAGGTTGACGCCGCCGTGCTCGCCGAACTCGTGGCGCGAGCGGGCGAGACGGGCGATGGGGTCGCTGGAGCGGGAGGTCGGGGTTTCCATCTCCCTATCGTACCCGTCCCCGCCCGGCCCGGACCTCAACCGTGATCGGCGGTGCGGTCGACCGGCTCCGGTCGCACGACAGCGCCGCCCAAAGGCTCCGCACCCGCCGGACGGACCACATAGCGGCGCATGCTGCCGCGCTCGCCTTCGATGAGCTGCCGCAGGCGCTCACGGATCGCCTGATCGGCGAGGGTGGGCCGCGCATAGCGACGCAGGTGGTCCGCCCAGGTCGGGCTCTCGAAGCGCTCCACCCACAGCACGGGGTCGTCGATGTCCTGGCTCGCCGACCACGCGCGCGCGCCGTCGCGGCGGCGGATGCGGCCGAGGTCGTTGATGACCTCCGCGAACTCCACGGCGTTCTGCGGCGGCACCCGGTACTCGATGGTGACCACGATCGGGCCTGAGGACTCGTCGAGTTCGGCCTTCGGCGGCTGCACCTCGGGCGCCGCATAGGGGTCGAGCGAACCGAGCCGCGCCACCGAGACGGGCAGCCATCGCGCGAAGGGCACGGTGACGATCGCGAGCACGCCCGCGATGGCGAGCGTGCTGCGCAGCCCGAGATCCGCCGCGAGCAGACCCGCCCCCCAGGAACCCAACGCCATGCCTGCGAAGGCGAAGGTCTGGTAGAGCGCGAGCATGCGCGCCATGACCCAACGCGGCGAGGACATCTGCACCGCGATGTTGAAGGTGGCGAGCCCGAGGGTCCACACGAAGCCCGCCACCAGATGCGCGAGCAGGTTGAGGGGCGCCCAAGGCGCGAACGCGATGCCCGTCATCGCGAGGCCCGCGACCACGCACAGACCGCGCAGCAGCGCATCGCTCGTGAATCGCGCGCGCAGCGCAGCGCTCGACAACGCGCCCATCATCGCGCCGAAGCCGAACCCGCCGAGCAGCAGACCGTAGGTCTGCGCGCCGCCGCCCAGCAGGTCGCGCGCCACCACCGGCATCAGCGCCGGCACCGCCGCGAGCGGCACCGTGAACAGCAGACAGCGGAACAGGATCGCGAGCAGATGCGGCGAGAGCGACGCGTAACGCACGCCCGCGGCGATCGCCGAACCGAGCGGCTCGCGGGGCAGCGTGCTCGCGGTGCGCTGCGGACGCCACCAGAGCATGACGGCCAGCATGCCGAGGTACGACAGCGCGTTGACGAGGAAGGCGGCGGCGGCGCCGAGCACGGCCACCACCACACCGCCGATCGCCGGGCCGACGCTGCGCGCGAGGTTGAAGCCGAAGGCGTTGGCCATGATCGCGGCCGGGACCTGCTCGCGCGGCACCATCTCGCCGATCGAGGCCTGCCAGGCGGGCGCGAACGCGGCCGCGCCGCAACCGATCAGGAAGGTCAGCAGCAGCAGCGACTCCGGGGTAACCCTGCCGGCGAAGGCGATGCCGACCAGCACCACGGAGGCCACCATCATCAGCCCCTGCGAGGCCAGCATGACGATGCGCCGGTCGTGGGTGTCGGCGAAGGCGCCCGCGACCAGCGACAGGAAGAAGAACGGCAGCGTGCCCGCGGTCTGCACCAGCGCGACCATGTCCGGCGAGGGGGAGATGGTCGCCATCAGCCATGAGGCGCCGACGGTCTGGATGAGGCTGCCGAAGGACGACACCAGCGCCGCCCACCAGAAGAGGGCGAACACGCGGTGCTGGAACGGGGCGAGCGTGCCCTGGCGCCAGCGTTGCAGGGAGGATTCGGAGGGCGAGGTCATGACGGCGGTGTCCAAAGGTATCATGTACGCATGACCGTCACCGTCGAAGACATCCGCAAGGCCGCTGCGCAGCTCGCCGGCCGCATCGTCCGCACGCCCTGCCTCCGGTCCGAGACGCTCTCGGCGATGGTCGGCGCCGATGTGTTCCTGAAGTTCGAGAACCACCAGTTCACCGCCTCGTTCAAGGAGCGCGGCGCGCTGGTGAAGCTCCTGTCGCTCGACGAGGCGCAGCGCCGGCGCGGTGTGATCGCGATGTCCGCCGGCAACCATGCCCAGGGCGTGGCCTACCACGCGCATCGGATGGGCGTGCCCGCGACCATCGTCATGCCGGTCTCGACGCCCTTCATCAAGGTGCAGCAGACGCGGCAGCTCGGCGCGCGCGTGGTGCTGCACGGCCAGCACCTCGCCGAATCCGAGCTCAAGGTGCACGAACTCGTCGCCGCCGAGGACCTGGTGCTGGTGCACCCCTACGATGACGAGGCGGTCATCGCCGGCCAAGGCACGGTCGCGCTCGAGATGCTCGAGGACCAGCCGGAGATCGACTGCCTCTGCGTGCCGGTGGGCGGCGGCGGCCTGCTCGCCGGCATGGCGGTGGCCGCGCATGCGACGCGGCCGGACATCGAGATCTTCGGTGTGCAGACGCGGGCCTTCCCCTCGATGCACGCGTTGCTCAACGATCAGCCCCTGGAGTGCGGCACCACCACCATCGCCGAGGGCATCGCGGTGCGCAACGCGGGCCGCATCACCTCCGCCATCCTGCGCGAGCACGCGCGCGGGATCCTGCTGGTCGACGAGGCCGACATCGAGAACGCCATCAGCCTGTTGATCGCCATCGAGAAGACCGTGGTCGAGGGCGCGGGTGCGGCCGGCCTCGCGGCGTTGCTCACCCACCCGGAGCGCTTCCGCGGCCGCAAGGTCGGGATCGTCCTCTGCGGCGGCAACATCGACACGCGCCTGCTCGGCATCGTCCTGCAGCGCCAGCTGGTGCGCGAGCAGCGGCTCGTCACGCTGCGCTTCGAGATCACCGACCTGCCCGGCACGCTCGGCCGCATCGCAGGCCTCATCGGCGAGGCGGGCGGCAACATCATCGACGTCACCCATCACCGGTTGTTCCTCGACGTGTCGGCCAAGGCCGCCGACCTCGACTTCACCATCGAGACCCGCGACGCGGCGCATACCGCGCAGGTCGAAGAGACCTTGCGTGCAGCGGGACTCAAGCCACGACGCCTGTCAGCGAGCGGATCATGAACACGACCGACAAGACGACCAAGACCCGCCTCGAGCGCATCCTCGATGCCATCGAGCGCGGCGGCAACGCCCTTCCCCATCCGGCGACGCTGTTCGCGCTGCTTGCGCTGCTCGTCATCGTCGCATCGTGGCTCGCCTCGCTCGCCGGCCTCCAGGTGCAGCACCCGACCACCGGCAAGACCGTCAGCGCCGTGAACCTGCTGAGCCTTGAGGGCCTGCACCGCATCCTCACCAACCTCGTGACCAACTTCACCGGCTTCGCACCGCTCGGCACCGTGCTGGTCGCGCTGATCGGCATCGGCGTCGCCGAACACTCGGGGCTCATCGCCGCCGCGCTGCGCAAGCTCGTGCTGTCGGCGCCGCGCCGCCTGCTGACGCCGATCGTCGTGTTCGCAGGCGTGATGTCCAACATGGCGAGCGAGATCGGCTATGTGCTGCTCATCCCGCTCGCCGGCCTGATCTTCATCTCGGCGGGGCGGCATCCCATCGTCGGCATGGCCGCGGCCTTCGCCGGCGTCTCGGGCGGCTACTCGGCGAACCTGCTGATCGGCACCATCGACCCGCTGCTCTCGGGCCTCTCGCAGGAAGCGGCGCGCATCGTCGACCCGACATATTCGGTCAGCCCGGCCGCCAACTGGTTCTTCATGGCGTTCTCCACGCCCGTCATCACGCTGCTCGGTTGGTGGGTCACCGAGAAGTTCACGGCGCAACGCTTCCCGGACGGGGTCTTCCACGCCGATGCCGCCGATGCCGCCATGGGCGCGCCGCTGTCCACCACGGAGCGGCGCGGACTGCGGTTCGCCGGCATCGCGCTGCTCGCCCTGACGCTGCTGATCGTGTGGTCCGCGCTACCCATCGGCAGCCTGCCCGGTGCGGGCTTCCTGCGCGATGCCGAGACGGGCGACCTGCTGAAGTCGCCCTTGATGTCGGGCGTCGTGGCGCTCATCTTCATCATCGGCGTTGCGCTCGGCATCGCCTACGGTGTCGGCGCAGGCACGGTGCGCAACGACAACGATGTCATCAAGGGCATGAGCGCCAGCATGGCGACGCTCGGCAGCTACCTCGTGCTGGTGTTCTTCGCCGCACAGTTCGTGGCGTTCTTCAACTGGACGCAGCTCGGGCTCATCATGGCGGTCAACGGCGCGGAGTCGCTGAAGGCGCTCGGCCTGTCGGCGCTGCCGCTGTTCGTGCTCTTCATCCTGCTGACGGCGTTCATCAACCTCTTCATGGGCTCGGCTTCGGCGAAGTGGGCGCTGATGGCACCCGTGTTCGTGCCGATGTTCATGCTGCTCGGCTACTCGCCGGAGCTGACCCAGACCGCCTACCGCGTCGGCGACAGCGTCACCAACATCATCTCGCCCATGCTGAGCTACTTCGCGCTCATCATCGCCTTCTTCCAGAAGTACGAACCGAAGGCCGGCATCGGCACCATCGTCGCCGTGATGCTGCCGTACTCGTTGACCTTCCTGGTGGGCTGGTCGATCGTGTTCGCGATCTGGCTGGCCTTCGGGATCCCCGTCGGCCCCGACTCACCGCTCACCTACCCCGCCGCCAAGTAGCGGCGGAAAGCGGGGCGGCGGGCGCTCAGGGGCAGCTGCGCGCCGGCGCCGGGTCGCCCGGCGGCGCGCGGCGCAGCTCGAGGTGCTGCACCTTGGGCGGCTCGGTGGGCGCCAAGGTCACCGAAGCGATGAGATCGCCCCGCTCGCAGCGCAGCAACCAATCGCCGCGGAGGCGGTTCTCGATCGACACCCAGCCGCCCGCATCACGGCACCCGCCGACCTCGGCGCGAAGCTGCGCGAACTCCGCGCGGCGCCGCGCTTTATCGCGGTCGAGGAAAAGGTTCACCGCGGCGAGCCGCTCGATGGCGGCATCGTCCCAGCGGCCCACCAGCGCCGTGACCTGCTCGCGCGCCTCGACGAGCGCTCCGGAGGGCTGGACCGCGCGCGGCCGAAGCCCGCCAGAATCTTTGAGCGCCGTCAGCGCCGGGCCGAGGACATCGCCCCAAGGGGTATAGGTGCGGTTGCCGAAGGCGATCAGACCGACGCCGTATTCCGGCAGCCAGCGCATCTGCGAGCCGAAACCCGGCAACCCGCCGCTGTGCGCCACCACATGCGCGAAATCGCAGGTCTGGGAGATGCGCAGCCCATAACCGTAGCCGGATGCGTTCAGCTGCACGGCGCCGGCGGCGTCGCGGGTCACCGTCGCCGGCCGCGCGCGCCACATCTGCTGCATCTCGCGCAGGGAGGCGCGGGATACGGGACCGTTCTCTGCGCCGTCACGCGCCGGCCAGGCTCCGAGCAGCAGCCCGACATACCGCCCGAGATCCTCGAGCGAAGTGAGCATGCCGCCCATCGCGCCGAACGCGCCGTCCGGCAACTGCGGCTCGCGCTTCCAGCGCGCATCCTCCCAACGGTACCCCTGCGCGAGCCGGGTGGGCGGCACAGAGCGCGGCTCGAGCGTGGTCGAGGTCATACCGAGCGGCCGCAGGATCTCGCGCTCCACATATCTCGTGTAGGGCACACCCGAGACATTGCCGATCACGCGGCCGAGGATCGCGTACGCGTAGTTCGAGTACTCGTAGGCGACACCGGGCGCGTTGGAGAACGGGATGCTCGAACGCATCAGCGCCGAGAACGCCTGCTCCGAGATGCCGAGCTGCTGGTCACCCCAAGGGTTGTCCTCGGGGAAGCCCGCCGACATGGTCAGTAGATGGCGCAAGGTGATGCGGGGCGCATCGCTCGAAAGCGGTCGCAGGCCGCGCAGTTCGGGGACATGCCGTTCGACGGGATCGTCGAGCGAGAGCTTGTCCTGGTCGCGCAGCTTGAGGATCGCCATCGCCGTGAACGACTTGGTCATGCTGGCGATACGGAACACCGAGTCACCCCGCACCGGCTGGCCGCCCTCGACATCGCGCAACCCGGCGGTGCCGATGTGGGCGAGCTCGCCGTCGATGACGATCCCCCAAGCGGCGCCGGGGACGTTCTCGCGCGCGACGAACTCGCGCATCACCCGGTCGACCTCCGGGTAGGCCGCGGCCAGCTTCGTGCGACGGTCGGGATCCTCGAAGGCGACCGGCGGCGCGGCGTGGGCTGCGAGACCGAGGAATCCGAGGGCCAAAGACAACATCTTGCGGTGCATCGGCTTACGGTAACCCATGACGGGACGCCACCCAAGCGGCGCTTGGGCTAAGATGGCCCTGACGGGGGATCGGGCTGTAGAGCCGCTGCATTGCCATGGAGGCGCTGACCATGATCCAGATCTCTTACCTCAGCCGGGCGTCATCGCCCTTCTCGTCGGAGCAGCTGTTGGCGCTGCTGCAGCAGTGCCATGCGAACAACACCGCGCGCGGCATCACCGGCATGCTCTTCTACGGCAATGGCACCTTCCTGCAGGTCATCGAGGGCGCCGAGACGGCGGTGGACGAGCTCGTCGACCGCATCGCCCGCGACTCCCGTCACGACGACATCCGCATCCTGTCGCGCAAGCCCATCGAGCGCCGCGAGCACCCGGATTGGACCATGGGCTTCGAACGCGTGACCGACGCCGGTCTGCGCGATGTCGCAGGTCTGCGCGATTTCGCCGAGAACGACTTCACCCCCGAGGTGCTGGCGGCCCGCAAGGATGTCGTCGACACGCTGATGGACCGCTTCCGCGCACCGCACTGGGACCCGTTGGTGCGCGAGCTCGATGC
>CANHFH010000094.1 GCA_947459825.1 Pseudomonadota bacterium
CGCGCGCAGACCGTAGAGCAGTCCCGGTCCGGCGCCCGACAATCGGCCTCGCCAGAGGTCATCTCCGTGGTGCTGCAGCGGCAGGCGCTGCAGTTCTCGCTCGCCGGCGTCGTCGAACACGCAGACCTCGATGCGCTCCGCATGGGCGGAGAAGACCTCGAACGCGACGCCGGAACCGTCCCAGCGCGCGCCTGACGATGCTGCTGCGGTCAAGGCCGCCATTCGAGGAACACCGTCGCGAGCGGCGGCAGCGTCAACGCGATGCTATGCGCGCGCCCGTGGGCCGCGATCGACCCGGTCTGTGCTTCACCGAGGGGCGTGCCTGCATCGCTGCCGCCGTAGTGGCGCGAATCGGTGTTCAGCACCTCCCGCCAGACGCCGGCATGCGGCACGCCGATGCGGTAGCCCGGATGCACCGTCGGCGTGAGGTTGCAGACGACGAGCAGCACATCCGCCTCGGTCCGGCCATGGCGCAGGAAGGTGTACACCGACTGCTCGCGCGCACCGGCATCGACCCACTCGAAACCGTCCGGGTCGTCGTCGCGCTGATGCAGTGCGCCGCGGCGCCGGTATAGCCCGTTGAGATCGCGCACCAGACGCTGTACGCCGGCGTGCGCAGGATGCTCGAGCAGCTGCCAGTCGAGCGAAGCGTCGTGGTCCCACTCGCGCCGCTGTGCGAACTCGCAGCCCATGAAGAGCAGCTTGCGGCCCGGATGGCCGAACATGAAGCCGAGGTAGGCGCGCAGGTTCGCGAACCGCTGCCACTCGTCGCCCGGCATGCGACCGAGCAGCGAACCCTTGCCGTGCACCACCTCGTCGTGGCTGATCGGCAGCGTGAAATGCTCGCTGAACGCATAGACGAGCCCGAAGGTCATCTCGTCGTGGTGCCAGCGCCGGTGGACCGGATCGCGGGCGATGTAGCGCAGCGTGTCGTTCATCCAACCCATGTTCCACTTGTGGTGGAAACCGAGCCCGCCCGCATGCACGGGCCGCGTGACGCCCGGGAACGCCGTCGATTCCTCGGCGATGGTCACCGCCTGAGGCCGATGCGCCCCGACGATCGTGTTGACCTCGCGCAGGAAGGCGATGGCCTCGAGGTTCTCGCGACCGCCGTGGACATTGGGCACCCACTCGCCCTCGCGCCGGCTGTAGTCGCGATAGAGCATCGAGGCGACCGCATCGACCCGCAGTCCGTCCGCTCCGAAACGCTCCAGCCAGTAGAGACCGCTGCCGGCGAGGAAATTGCGCACCTCGCGGCGGCCGAAGTTGTAGATGAGCGTGCCCCAATCGGGGTGTGCGCCCTCGCGCGGGTCGGCGTGCTCGTAGAGCGCCGTGCCGTCGAAGCGCGCGAGACCATGCGCATCGGTCGGGAAATGTGCAGGCACCCAGTCGAGGATGACGCCGAGGCCGGCGGCGTGGGCGCGCGCGATGAACCGGCGCAGCCCGTCCGGTGCGCCGTGCCGCGCGGTCGGGGCGTAGAGCCCGGTCGGCTGGTAGCCCCAGGAGCCGTCGAACGGGTGTTCGCTGACCGGCAGCAGCTCGAGGTGGGTGAAGCCGAGATCGACGGCGTACGGTATCAGCGTCTCTGCGAGCGCATCCCAATCGAGGAACGGCTGCTGCGCATCGCCGCTGCGACGCCAGGAGCCGACATGCACCTCATAGATGCTGAACGGTGCGTCTTGGGCGTTCGCGCGTCGGCGTGCTTCGTCAGGCGGCACCACCGGCAGCAGGTCCGCCACGATGCTCGCGGTCGCAGGCCGCAGCTCAGCGCGGCGCGCACAGGGGTCCGCCTTCTGCGGCAGCACCGTACCGTCGCGGGCGCGTATCTCGAACTTGTAGCGTGCACCCGCGCCGACGCCCGGCAGGAAGATCTCCCACACGCCGCACCCTTGACGCAGACGCATCGGGAACCGTCGGCCATCCCAATGATTGAAGTCGCCGACGACGCTGACGCGCGAGGCGTCGGGCGCCCACACCGCGAAACGCGTGCCGGCGACGCCGAGATGGTCCATCGGCTGCGCGCCGAGGACCTCGTACGGCCGCAGGTGCGTGCCCTCGGCGAGCAGCCAGACATCGACCTCGCCGAGCGATGGCGGGAAGCGGTACGGATCCTCGATGAGGTCCGTCACGACATCGGTCTCGCCGCTGCGCCACTCCACCCGGAGACGGTAGGACTCGGCCTGCTCGCCCGGGATCACCCCTTCGTAGAGTCCGGCCGGATCGCGCAGACGCAGCTCGCCGAGATGCGCGCCGTCGTCCGCCGACACCGCCGATACCCGCGCCGCGCCGGGCAGGAATGCGCGCAGCACGCAGTTGCCCTGGCCGTCGCCGTGCGGCCCCAACACGGCGAACGGATCGCCATGCCGGCCCGCGCAGACGGCCGCCAGATCCTCTGCGGTCACGACAGCGGACGGACGCGCCAGATGCGCTCGGCGTACTCACGGATGCTGCGGTCGGACGAGAACGCGCCCATGCCGGCGACGTTGAGGACCGCGCTGCGCGTCCAGGCCTCGCGGTCGCGGTAGCGCTGGTCCACGCGCGCCTGCGCAGCGATGTACGACGCGTGGTCGGCGAGCAGCAGGTAATGGTCGCCCCCCCAGAGCAACGCGTGCACGAGGCCCTGATGGCGCGACGGCTCTTCGGGCGAGAACACGCCGCCCGCGATGGCATCGAGCGCGGCGCGCAGGGCGTCGTCGGCGGCATAGCGGGCCATCGGATCATGGCCTGCGAGCCGCAGCGCCGCGACCTCCGGCGTGCGCAGACCAAAGATGAAGATGTGCTCGTCGCCGACCTGCTGGCGGATCTCGATGTTGGCGCCGTCGTCGGTGCCGATGGTGAGGGCGCCGTTGAGCGCGAGCTTCATGTTGCCGGTGCCCGACGCCTCGGTGCCGGCGGTGGAGATCTGCTCGGAGAGATCGGCGCCCGGCATCACCTGCTCGGCGACCGACACCGAATAGTTCGGCAGGAACACCACCTTCAGACGGTCGCGCGTGCGCGGGTCGGCGTTGATGGTGCGGGCGACATCGTGGATGAGATGGATCACGGCCTTGGCGGCCGCGTACGAGGACGCCGCCTTGCCGGCGAAGATGACGGTGCGCGGCGGCGCATCGGCCGCCCACGGCGCACCGGCCGCCAGCGCCTGCCAACGCGTGACCACATGCAGCACGTTCAGCAGCTGCCGCTTGTATTCGTGGATGCGCTTGACCTGCACATCGAACAAGGACGATGGATCGACCGGCGTGCCGGTGCTGCGCGCGATGTAGTCCGCGAGACGCGTCTTGTTGGCCTGCTTCACCGCATGGAAGGCGGCGCGGAACCCCGTGTCGTCGGCGTGCGCGCGCAGCGCACCGAGCCGGTCGAGGTCCGTCCGCCAGTCCGCGCCCAGGGCGTCGTCCAGTAGACCTGCGAGACCGCGGTTGGCCTGGGCGAGCCAGCGCCGCGGCGTCACGCCGTTGGTCACATTGGTGAAGCGCCCGGGCCAGAGCCGCGAGAAATCGCGGAAGATGGTCTGCACCAGCAGGTCGGAATGCAGCGCCGACACGCCGTTCACGCGGTGGCTGCCGACGATCGAGAGGTGCGCCATGCGCACACGCCGCTCGCCGTGCTCGTCGATCAACGACAGCCGGGCGATCATCTCGGGGTCGTCCGGGAAGCGCTCGGCGGCGTGGTCCAGCATCTGCTGGTTGATGTGGTAGATGATCTCGAGGTGCCGCGGCAGCACATGCTGCACCAGCGATACGGGCCAGGTCTCGAGCGCTTCGGGCATCAGCGTATGGTTGGTGTACGAGAAGGTCCGCTGCGTGATGTCCCACGCGTCCGCCCACACGAAGCCGTGCTCGTCGCAGAGCAGCCGCATCAGCTCGGCGACGCCGATGGCCGGATGCGTGTCGTTCAGGTGGATCGCGACATGATCGGCGAGACCGTTGAGCGAACCGTGCTCGGCGAGGTGGCGTGCGAGGATGTCCTGCAGCGAAGCGGCGACGAAGAAATACTCCTGCCGCAGCCGCAGCTCGCGGCCCGCGGGCGTGCTGTCGTTCGGGTACAGCACCCAGGAGATGTTCTCGTATTCGTTCTTGAACATCGCAGCGCGCGCGTAGTCGCCGCTGTTGAAGGCGGCGAGATCGATCTGGTCGGGCGCCGTCGCGCGCCAGAGGCGCAGCGTGCTGACATGCGCCGTGCCATGCCCCGGCACGACGATGTCGTGCGCGCGCGCCAAGACCTCGCCCGCGGGCTGCCAGAGGGCCTTGCGCCCCTCGCGCAGCACACGCCCGCCGAAACCGACGCGGAAGCTCGTGCCCGGACGCGGGAACTCCCAGGGCGTGCCGTTCGCGACCCACGGGTCGGGGTATTCGACCTGACGCCCGTCCTGGATCTCCTGCAGGAACATGCCGTGCTCGTAGCGGATGCCGTAGCCCATCGACGGCAGTCCGAGCGTCGCCATGGAATCGAGGAAACAGGCCGCGAGCCGTCCGAGGCCTCCGTTGCCGAGGCCGGGATCCGGCTCCTGTCCGGCCACATCCTCCAAGCGTCGGGCATGGCGGGCGAGCTGCCCCGCGACCGCCCCCTCGAGCCCGAGCGCATCCAGCGAGTTGGTGAGGCTGCGCCCGATCAGGAACTCCATCGAGAGGTAATAGACCCGACGCGCCTTTTCGGTGCGCTCCTTCGCCTGGGTCTCGACCCACCGACGCGACAGCCCGCGGCGTGCGGCCTGGGCGGCCGCGCCCAGCAGGTCGCGGGACGAGGCGTCCGCAGGCGCGACCCCCACCTCATGCAGCAGCAGGTCGTCGAGTTCGGGGACGGCGGGCGACGGGTCAGGCATGACGGACGGTGACGAAGACGCGCATCTGCGGCGCGGCGGGGGACTATCATACTTGGGTTCAGTCCCTCCGACCCGCCCCGCCCGACCCGCACCGGGAGAGTCGCCATGATCTCCAACGAACTCGCCACCAGCCTCGACCTGCCGCGACGCGCCGTGGCGCTCGTGCTCGCCGGCGGCCGCGGCAGCCGGCTGATGAACCTCACCGACCGCCGCGCCAAGCCGGCCGTCTACTTCGGCGGCAAGTTCCGCATCATCGACTTCGCGCTCTCCAACTGCCTCAACTCCGGCATCCGCCGCATCGGCGTGCTCACGCAGTACAAGAGCCACAGCCTGATGCGCCACATCCAGCGCGGCTGGGGCTACCTCAAGGGCGAACTCAACGAATTCGTCGATGTGATGCCGGCGCAGCAACGGCTCGACGAGGCGAACTGGTACCAGGGCACCGCCGACGCGGTGCACCAGAACCACGACATCATCAAGAGCTTCCGCTGCAAGTACCTCGTGGTGCTCGCCGGCGACCACATCTACAAGATGAACTACGCCCTGGCGCTCGCCGAGCATGTGAAGCACGGCCGCGAGGTCACGGTCGCCTGCATCGAGGTGGCGCGCAGCGACGCCACCGCCTTCGGCGTGATGGCCGTGGACGAGGAAGACATCATCACCGACTTCGTCGAGAAGCCGAAGGACCCGCCGGCCATCCCGGGCAGGCCTGACCGCTCGCTCGCCAGCATGGGCGTCTACATCTTCGACACGGAGTGGCTGCTCAAAGAATTGGCACGCGACGCCCTCGACCCGGACTCCAGCCACGACTTCGGCAAGGACATCATCCCGAAGGCGGTGCGCGAGCGACGCGCCGTCGCGCACCGCTTCGAGGACAGCGCGGTCGGCACCCGCGAAGGCGAGGCGCCCTACTGGCGGGATGTCGGCACCATCGACGCCTACTGGGACGCGAACATCGACCTCACCGCCACCGATCCGCAGCTGAACCTCTACGACGACCGCTGGCCGATCTGGACCTACCAGCCGCAGCTGCCGCCGGCGAAGTTCGTGCACAACATGGGCGACCGCCGCGGCATCGCCATCGAATCGCTGGTGTCCGGTGGCTGCATCGTCTCCGGACATGTGGAGCGCTCGCTGATGTTCTCCGGCGTACGCGTGCACTCGTACGCGCATGTGCACCTGAGCGTGCTGCTGCCCAATGTGCAGGTCGGTCGCGGCGCGCGCATCACGCGCGCCGTCGTCGACCGCGGGTGCATCATCCCCGACGGCATGGTGATCGGCGAGGACCCCGCTCACGACGCCGAGCGCTTCCTCTGCACCGAGCGGGGCGTCACCCTCGTCACGCGCGAGATGCTGCATCGCCTCGGCGCCTGAGGCCGCACCGCACGCTCCACCGCCCTACCGGACCTGCCCATGACGACGACATCCGCCCCGCCGCTGCGCATGCTGCACGCCGCCGCCGAGATCTTCCCGCTGGTCAAGACCGGCGGCCTCGCCGATGTGGTCGGCGCGCTGCCGCCGGCGCTGCTCGCCGCTGGGGCCGACGCGAGGCTGCTGCTGCCCGGGATGCCCGCCATTCTCGAGGCCGTGTCCCGACCGCGCAAGGTCGCCGAGTTCGGACCGGCGTTCGGCGCTGCACGCGTCACGCTGCGCATCGGTCGGCTCAAGGTCGGCGCCGGCGAGCCTGCCGTGCAGGCCTATGTCATCGATGCGCCGTGGCTCTATGCGCGCGCGGGCGGTCCGTACCAGGGTCCGGACGGCAAGCCCTGGGACGACAACCTCCAAAGATTCGGGCTGCTCGGTTGGGTGTCGGCGCAGCTCGCCGGCGGCGGCCTCGACCCCGCGTGGCGGCCCGACATCCTGCACGCGCACGATTGGCATGCCGCGCTCGCCTGCAGTTACCTGCGCATGAACCCCGGTGCCGCGGCGCGCAGCGTGTTCACCGTGCACAACCTCGCCTACCAGGGCCTCTTCCCGCAAGGCGACTTCCGCCTGCTCGGCCTGCCGCAACGGCTGATGCAGCCCGACGGCCTCGAGTTCCACGGTTGGCTGTCGTTCATGAAGGGCGGCTTGATGCATGCCGACCGGCTGACCACCGTCAGCCCGACCTATGCCCGCGAGATCACGACGCCCGAGTTCGGTTGCGGCGTCGAGGGCGTACTGCGCGAGCGCGCCGCCGACCTCTCGGGCATCCTGAACGGCGTCGACCCGCACCACTGGGATCCGGCGACCGACCGCAGCCTCGCCGCGCATTACAGCGCGGTCGATCTCACCGGGAAGGCGCGCTGCAAAGCCGCGCTGCAGCGGGAGATGGGGCTCGCCGTCCGCGCCGATGCGCCGCTCTTCGGCGTGGTGAGCCGCCTGTCGGAGCAGAAAGGGCTCGACCTCGTGCTCGCCGCGCTGCCGGCGCTGCTCGCGGAGGGCGCGCAGCTCGCGCTGCTCGGCAGCGGCGAGGCGCCGCTCGAACAGTCCTTCGAGGCGGCCACGGCGGCATATCCGGGTCAGGTGGCGACGCGCATCGGCTACGACGAAGCCTTCGCCCACCGCATCATGGCCGGAGCCGACCTCATCCTGGTGCCGTCGCGCTTCGAGCCCTGCGGGCTCACCCAGCTCTACGGCATGCGCTACGGCACGCTGCCGCTGGTGCGGCGCGTCGGCGGACTCGCCGATACCGTGGACGATCGGGTCGGCTTCCTCTTCGAGGATGCAGAGGCCGGCGCGCTGACGGCGGCGGCCCGCCGCGCGGTGCTCACCTATCGCGAACCCGCGCGCTGGCGCGCGATGCAGCAGGAAGCGATGGCCCGCGACCACAGCTGGGACGCCGTCGCCGCGCGCTACATGGCGCTCTACGAGTCGATGCGTCCGACGGCCGGTTGAAGGCCGCTCACGCCGCAGCGTCGCTCGGCGCGTCGTCGGCGTCGCCCGCCTCTTCCATGCCCAATTCCTTGAGCTTGCGGGTGAGGGTGTTGCGGCCCCAACCGAGGAGCTTGGCAGCGTCCTGACGATGGCCGCTGGTGTGCTTGAGCGCGACGCGGATGAGCGTGCGCTCGAACTCGGGCGCGGCGGTGTCGAGCAGCGGCGGTGCGCCGTTGCGCTGCGCCTCGGCCTCGGCCCAGCGCGCGAGCAGCGCGGCCCAGCCCTCGCCCGCCGCGCCCGTCCCGGCGGCGCCCGCGGCGCCCGCGGCGCCCAGGATCTCGGCGGGCAGGTCCTCGGCGCGCACCTCGGTACCCGGTGCCAGCACGGTGAGACGCCGGCAAAGATTGACGAGCTCGCGCACATTGCCCGGCCAGCCGTAGGCCTCGAGCGCGGCGAGGGCATCGGGCGCCATGGTCTTGGCGTCGACACCGAGCTCGGTCGCCGCCACGCGTAGGTAATGCGCCAGCAGGTCGGCGATGTCCTCGCGGCGCGAGCGCAGCGGCGGCAGTTCGATGCGGATGACGTTCAGGCGATGGAAGAGGTCGTCGCGGAAGAGCCCGCGTGCGACGCGGTCCTCGAGGTCCTGGTGCGTGGCGGCGACGACGCGCACATCGACGCGCACCGGCGTCTGGCCGCCCACGCGGTAGAACTCGCCCTCGGCGAGCACGCGCAGCAGGCGCGTCTGCAGCGCGGTGGGCATGTCGCCGATC
>CANHFH010000095.1 GCA_947459825.1 Pseudomonadota bacterium
GCGACGCACGCCGAGATCGAAGCGCAGCGCCTTGGTGAGGTCCCACATCAGGCCGACGCCCGCCGACTGGCGTTCGCCGCCGCCGGTGTTGCGGTCCTCGCTGCGCCAACCGTCGGCGTAGAGCTGCACAGGCTCACCGAGCCGTACCGCCGCCTGCGCGAAGAACTCTTCACGACCGCCGGAGAGCGGCGCGGCGGTGTTGTTGAACTGTGGATCGGAGCGGCCGTAGGCGACGCGCGCCTCGGTGCGCTCGCCCTGGTGCGCGAACTCGGCACGCAGCGCCTCGCCCTGCACCTCGCCGACCGCACCGGCGAGACCCGGCGTCACGGCCTGGTTGGCGGAGTTGGTGTTGACGGTGCTGGTGCTGTCGGCGTACTCGACGACGAGCGCGGTGCGCTCGCCCATGCGCCAGGTGGCGTTGACCGAACGCAGTTCGTAGGGCGCGAGCGGGTTGCGGTCATCGACATACGAGCCGCCGATCTCGAACGCATCGCTGATGCGCCACTGCGCATCGGCGCCGCCCGCCCAGAAGTCGTTGCCGCCCTGGTCGACCTCGTAGCTGACGCGCAGCGACACCGGGTTGAGGTCGGCGTCGAAGGCCGGCAGGAACTGCGTCAGCAGGATGCGGCCCGAGAACGGCTCGAACACATAATCGACGAGCCGCGACAGCGGCCGCACGCTGAGGATGCGCGAGGTCTGGTCGCGGTCGCGGACGACCACTTCCACCTTCTCGCTGCCTTCGAGCACCTCGTTGTTGCGCAGCGCGTAGGGGCCGGACCCTTGGCTCGCGAACTCCTCGATGACGGAGCGCAGCGAATCCTCGAACACATAGAGGTTGGCGGTGAGGTTCCCCTGCTCGTGGTGCAGGCGCGCGCCGGTCGCGGTGCGGTTCCAGGCGCCGAGGCTGCGCTGCTTGAGCGAGGCCACGCCGCCCTGACCGAGCGGCTGGGAGAAGCCGTCGCCGGTGACGAAGTCGCCGAACATGGCGTAGCTGCGGTCCTTGTCGACGCGCACATAGACCTTGCTGCCGGAGACGGCATCGAAGCTGCGCAGCGACGAGTCGCCGTAGATCGGGTACATCTCGTCCGGCGAGTAGTCCCGCAGCAGGCGCTGGCGCGTGTCCTTGTCGGAGTCGTAGCCGGCGGTGAGCAGCAGATCGTCGCCGATCGTGCCCTTGAGGTAGAACGCGGCGCGCGCGGCGGCGTTGGCCTTGCCGTCGTTCCAGCTGCGCGACCAAGCATCGAGCTGGCGCTCGAAGCCGTCGCCGTTGCGCGAACCGCCGACCAAGGCCTTGTCGCGGAAATCGACGATGCCCTCGACGAGGCCCGCGGCGATCATGTCGCGCATCTCGGGCACGAAAGTCACGATGCCGGAGGCCTGACGGCCGTCGGCGGTGACGCGCACCATCACATCCTGCGCCTCGGCGGGCGCGAGCAGCTTGAAGCGCGCGATGCCGTCGACGATCGGCAGCTGCACGCCGGGTGTGGCGCGATCGGCATCGCGGCCGCGCGGGCCGGCTTCGTCGGTGCGCGCGCCGGGCAGCAGCAAGCGTCCGGCGGAATGCTCGAGCGTGGCGTAGCCGTTGCTGACGGGCTTGCCGTCGGAATCGAACAGGCGCACCACGAACTCGACGGCGCTCTGCCCGTCGGCAGGCACGCCGTTGCGGTCGGCCTCGACGACGATGCGGCTCACCGCACCCACGCCGAAGGCACCCGGCGCGAACGCATCGCTCGGCTGGCGCGGCAGCAGCAGCGCATCGGCCGGTAGTACGGGTGTGTAGGCGGGCGCCGAGACCGCCGGTGCGGCGATCGTCGGCGTTGCAGGCGCTGGCGTTGCAGGTGCTGCGGAGGTCGCGGTAGCCACGACGACCGCGGTGGCGTTGGTCGCCAGCGGAGCTGACGGTTGCATCGCGGCTGTGGGCAGCGCGCGGGCCGATGCCTTGGGAGAAGCGCCCCAGATCCCGAGACGATCGCTCACCTCGCGGACTGCATCTTCGTGGGAAGTGGCGCGCAGGTGATCGCGGTCCGGCACGCGTAGCCGCGTACCGACAGCGAGGCGTCCCATATCGCCGCCCATGAACGCATCGGGATTGGCGCGATACAGACCGACCATCGCCTGTGCGAGCGAGACATCATGGATCGCGGCGACGCCGCGGGAGATCGACATCAGGCCGTCACCCTTGCGCACCTGGCGCCACGGCTGGCCTGCAGCGGCACCCGCCGCCGACGGCGACAGCCCTTCACCGGTGTTCGGTGCGGCGACCGCGATCGGCACGGTGCAGAGGATCGCCGCGACGGCGGCGGCCACGGTCATATCGCGGCGCGGGGTGCGCGGGAGGTCACGGCGTGCCATGGGCACCTCCCTTCTGCTCGGCGTCCACAGGGGTCACGCGTTCTCCTTGCCGCGGCCGGACGGGTCCGATCACGGGGCCTTCACTTTCGAAGCGCAGCGCGGGGCCGTCCTTGCGTTCCGTCTCCGGCGCGCGGATCTCGCCCTGCGCGCGGCGGCCCTTCACCTGGTCGATGACCGGCGCCGAGCAGCTGCCCTCGATGAAATCGGCGCGATGCAGCTCGCCGTTCTTGAGGTCGAGCCACAGGCTGCCCGCGTCGCCGAGGTTGCGGTTGCTCGAGGTCGTCATGCGCGCACCGCGCGGCAGCGTGCGCGGGTCGACGCGCATCACCATGCTCTTCGGCTCGAGACCGCAGACGCTGTACTTGCCTTCGCTGTCGGAGATCAGCGTGGTGCCGTCCGACATCACCATGCGCACGCCCGGGATGCCGATCTCCTCGGGGTCCTGGACATGGTTGTTGTTGCAGTCGACGAACACCTTGCCTGCGACGCAGGCCTCGGTGGCGAACACGCCGCCGGTGACGCGCACGCGGTACAGGTCCTCGTTCGTCGTGACGCTGCCGCGCAGCGGGTTGAAGCCGCCGTCGACGCAGCCTGAGGGAACGCCGCAGGAATGGGCCTTCGCACGGTTCACGCCGTCGCCTTCCTGCGCGCCGATGCCGACGCGGACGCGGTAGCGCAGCACCAGCTGCCGCGATGCGCCCATCGGGCCGAGGTTGAAGGCGAGCTGCGGTCCGACGCCGCCCTGCGGGTCGGCGATCGGCCTGTCGTTCACCGTCGCCGTGCCGGCGATGTAGGTGAAGCCGGCGGGCAGGCGGTCGACCACGGTGGTCTGGCGCGGCAGCGCGCCCGAGGGCACGGACACGGTGATGCTGTAGCGCACGCTGTCGCCGATCTCGGCGACCGAGCGGTCGCCGGTCTTGTCGAGCAGCACCGTGCCAGGCAGCGCGGGGTCGAGCGGCAGGTGGTTGCGCAGGATGTTCGGCGCAGCAGAGCCCGATGCGAACGACAGGTAGTAGGTGGTGGCGGGGCCGACCGGGCCGGTGGGCGCCTCGGCCTGCGGCTGCACATTGAAATACGACCCTGCGCCGCCCGGCGGCGCGAGCGGACCGGGCGTCGGCTCGATCAGCTTCGAGATGAAGGTGTAGCCCGAGGGCGGTGTCACCGTCAGCGCGAAGGTGCAGCGCGCGGGCGCGCCCGGCGACAACAGGAACTGGTACAGGCCGTCGCCGCCGGTGCGCATCGAGATCGCGTTGCCGGAGACGGTGTAGCCGCCGAGCGTCGCGCCGACGATGTCGTCGGCAGGGTCCCAGGTCGGGCAGGAGCCGACCGGCGCCAGCGTCACGACCGCGCCCGCCACCGGCGTGCGCAGGCCGGAGTCGTAGATCACGCCCGAGGGGTCGATGGGCAGCGATTGCTGCACGAGGTTGCGGCCCGGCGCGAGCCGGATCGCGAGCTGCGGCGTGGCGCCGGTCTCGACGCAGGAGCTCTCGGTGTTCGCCGGCCGGTTGAGCTCGAGGCACTGCGCGCCCGAGGAGCCGGGGCCGCGCTCGCCGTTCACCGGATAACCGAACACGACATTCGAGTTCGGGTCGCGGAAGCGCACGCCGTACGGGATGTTCGGGATCAGGTTCTCGATGAGGTAGGTGCCGTCGGCCCGGGTGAAGCCGCGCGCCACCACCGCGCCCGGCGTGCCGCCGGCGTTCGGCTGCGCGCTGGCGCTCGCCGCCGCATCGCCGCCGGTCAAAGATTCACGCTCGCCGGTGGTGGCGTTCGGCCGCGACGGGTCGACGCCCGTGATGTCGATGACCTCGACGATCCAGCCCTGCTTCGGGATGTCGCGCGCATCGAGCTGGCGCTGCACGGTGCCGATGTCGTACCAGACGGTGCCCGACAGGCTCGCGGCCTGTTGCACATCCTCGGGGTCGCGGCAGGCGTTCTGCGAGATGTCCGCGGCGCATTCCGGCAGGTCGCCGGGCTTGCTGTTGAAGGCGTTGCGCTCGGCGGTCGACGGCCGACGCGCCGGAATCTCACCGCCGCCCTCGACGATCACCGCGTTGTTGACCGGCGAGCCGTTGAGCGCCGCGGCGCCGACCACCGCGACCGCGGTGATGGCGTTCGGGTTGGTCGCACCCGCGGCGATCACGGTGGAGCTCGTGCAGCTGAACGACGACGCGCCCGCCGCGCCGGTGCAGGTCCAGCCGGTGCCGGTGGGCGTGGCGGTGAGCGTCAGGCCCGTGGGCAGACGGTCATCGACGGTGTACGCGCCGCTGGTCGGCGCGTTGCCGGCGTTGCGCACGCGGATGGTGTAGGTCGCGGGCTTGGTGACCGTGAAGATGGTCTCGGCGTGCGTTTTGGAGATGCGCAGATCGGGCGACAGCGAGAGCTCGCCGAAGTTGTAGTCGGTCCCTGCGCCGCCCACCGGCAGCACGATGCCGCTGATGGCGCTCGGCACGGTGGTCACCGGCGTCGCCGTGCCGCCGAGCGAACCGGCGGTGGTGATGCCGTTGACGGTGCCGGCCGGCTGCGTCGGCTCCGTCACCGTGTAGGTGCCGGGGCGCAGGTTGGTGAACGAGTAGCCGCCGTCGGCGCCGGTGGTCGCGTTGGCGCTCACCGTGATGCCGAGGTCATCGGTGCCGGTGAGCACGAGCGCGACGCCCGCGAGACCGGTCTCGCTGTTGTCGATCACGCCGTTGTCGTTGTTGTCGGCGTAGACGCGGCCCGCGAGGCGCGCCGGCGAGATCTCGCCGAAATTGTTGGCGGTGACCATCTGGCCGATGCCGAGCGTGATGCCGCTGATGGCGCTCGGCAGCGTGGCCACCGGCGTCGCCGTACCGCCGCCGGTGCCGACGACGGTGCGACCGTTGAGCGTGCCCGCAGGCTGCGTCGGCTCGGTGACCGCATAGCTGCCCGGTGCGAGCTGCTCGAAGAGGTAGTCGCCCTGGGCGTCGGTGGTGAGCGTACGCTCGACCGGACGGCCGATGGTGTCGGTGCCGGTGAGCGTCACGGTGATGCCCGCGATGCCGCTCTCGCCGGTGTCGATCACGCCATCGTTGTCGAGGTCGAGCCAGACGCGGCCGCCGACGCCGCTGTTGTTCGGGATCTCGGCGAAGTTGTTGCCGGTCGAGAACGCGCCGGAAGTGACGAGCGAGATGCCGCTGATCACCGAGGGGAGCGTCGCGACCGGCGTCGCCGTGCCGCCGGCGCTGCCTGCGGTGGTGATGCCGTTGACGGTGCCCGCGGGTTGCGTCGGCTCGGTCACCGTGTAGGTGCCGGGGCGCAGACCCGTGAACGAGTAGGTGCCGTCGTTCGCGGTGGTGACGGTGGCGGTCACCGCTGCGCCGAGGTCGTCGGTGCCGGTGAGGTTCAGCGTGACGCCGCCCAGGCCGAGGTCGTTCGGCAGCTGCTGGATACCGTCGTTGGCGAGGTCCGCGAAGACGGTGCCCGAGAGGCCGACCGAGAGCAGTTCACCGAAGTTGTTCGCCGTCGCGTCGACGCCGGCGGCGAGCGGGATGGCGCTGATCGCCGAGGGCAGCGTGATGACGGCGGTCGCCGTGCCGCCGGTGCTGCCGGCGGTGGTACGGCCGTTGATGGTCGTCTTGCCCTCGAAGGTCGGCTGCGCCGCCTGTTCGGTGACGGTGTAGCCACCCGCGCCCGCGGCGAGCAGGTCGTCGAAGCGGTAGTCGCCCGCGGCGGTGGTGGTGGCGGTGCGGTTCACCGTGCCGCCCGCAGCGTCGCCGCCCGTGAGCGTGATGACGACGCCCGGGAGGCCGGGCTCGCCGGACTGCTTCTGGCCGTCGTTGTTGGTGTCCATGTACACCGCACCGGCCAGCGAGCCGACGCGCTCGCCGAAGTCGCTGTTGGTCGAGCCGGCGGTGGGCAGGTTGGTGAGGGTGATCGAGTTGGCGGCGCTGCTGGTGCCGTTGGTGCCGGGGTTGACGGCGCCGTCGGCGTAGCCGGTCGGCTGCGTCTCGCAGACCGTGTAGGTGCCGCCGCCCGCGACGCCGCTGAACGAGTAAGTGCCGTCGACGGCGGTCGTCGTCGTGCCGAGCACGGCGCCCGCGCTGCAGCTCGTGCCGCTGCGCAGCGTGAGCGTGACGCCGCTGATGCGGCTGTCGGTGGGCGTCGGGTCGAGGCTGTCGTTGCGGTTGCGGTCGACATAGACCGTGCCGCTGATTGACGCGCTCGGCAGCTCGCCGAAGATGTAGTTCGTCGTCTGCACGCCCGCGCCGAGAGCGATGTTGCTGATCGCGCTGGGCAGCGTGTTGACCGGCGTCGCCGTACCGCCGGCACCGCCCGCGGTGGTCTTGCCGTCGAGGAAGGTACCGACCGCCGGCGGGATCGCGCCTTCGGTGACGGTGTAGCCGCCCATGCCTGCGGTCAGCAGGTCGTCGAAGGCGTAGTTGCCGCTGGCGTCGGTGTTGGTCGTGCGGTTGACCGCGCCGCCCGCGGCATCGGTACCGGTGAGTGTGATGGTGACGCCGGCGATGCCGGCTTCGCCCGCATCGCGCACACCGTTGTCGAAGTTCGCGAGCGTGCCCGCGCCGTTGTCCTGATACACCGAGCCCGCGAGCGAGCCGATACGCTCGCCGAAGTTGTTGTTCCCCGAACCGGAGCTCGGCAGGTTGGTGACGGCGATGCTGTTCGCCGCGCTGCTCGCGCCGTTGGTACCGGGGTTGACGGCGCCGTCGGCGTAGCCGGTGGGCTGGGTCTGGCAGACCGCGTAGTTGAGGCCGGCCGAGAGATCGTTGAAGGCGTACTGGCCGTTGGCATCGGTGGTCGTGGTGCCGAGCACGGTGCCGGCGCTGCAGCTCGTGCCTTGACGCAGCGTGAGCGTGACACCGCTGATGCGGCCGTCGGTGGGCGTCGCGTCCATCGTGTCGTTGCGGTTGCGGTCGACATACACCGTGCCGGTGATGCCGGCGCGCGGCAGCTCGCCGAAGATGTAGTTCGTCGTCTGCACGCCGGCGCCGAGCGCGATGTTGCTGATCGCGCTGGGCAGCGTGTTGACGGCGGTGGCGGTGCCGCCGGCGCCGCCGGCGGTGGTCTTGCCGTCGTTGAAGCTGCCGGCCGAGGCCGGGATCGCGCCTTCGGTGACGGTGTAGCCGCCCGCGTCTGGCTCGAGCAGGTCGTCGAAGCCGTAGTTGCCCGACGCGTCGGTGGTGGCGGTACGGTTCACCGTCGCACCGGTCGCGTCAGCGCCGGTCAGCGTGACGGTGACGCCCGCGATGCCGTTCTCGCCCGCATCGCGCAAGCCGTTGTTGGTGTTGGCCGGGGTCGCCGCCGAGAAGTCGACGTACACCGAGCCGGTGAGCGAACCGACCAGCGCGCCGAAGTTGTTGTTCGCCGACCCGCTGGCCGCGAGGTCGGTGAGGCTGATCTGGTTGCTGCTGGCGGTGCCGTTGGCGTTGCCGACGCCGTAGCCTACGGGCTGGGTCTCGCAGACCAGGTAGTTCTGGAAGGCGAGCACGCCGGTGAACGAGTAGGTGCCGTCGGCTGCGGTGGTGGTGGTCTGCAGCGTCGTGCCGGCCGCGCAGCTCGCGCCCTGCACGAGGCGGACGGTCACGCCGGCGAGGCGGACGGTGTCGGTGCCGTCGAGCGCGTTGTTGCGGTTCTTGTCGACATAGACGAGACCGCTGACGCTCGTGAGCTGACGCTCGCCGAAGTTGAACACGGTGCCGTCGGCGCCGCTGGCGAGGTCGATTCCGGCGATGCGGTCGGTATCGACCGCGGGCGTGTTCGGTTGCGCGGTGCAGCCCGCTGCGCAGGCTGCGCCGTTGATCTGGCCCGGGTTGACCGCGCCGTTGCGCAGGTTGGCGGGCGTGGTCGGCAGCGGCTGCTCCAGCGTGTAGGCGACGAGCGGGTCGAGGCCCGTGAACGAGTAGGCGCCGCTCGCGTTGGTGGTGGTGGTGGCGATCTGCGCGAGCGTCGTCGCATCGAGCAGGCGCACGGTGGCGC
>CANHFH010000096.1 GCA_947459825.1 Pseudomonadota bacterium
CGGCTTCAACGCCGTGAACCAGGCGGTGAGCGGCCTCACCGACATCCTGATCGTGTTCCTGGGGGCCAAGGCCGTCATGAGCGCCGACCTCACGGTCGGCATGCTGACCGCGTTCATGGCCTACCAGCGGCAGTTCACGAGACGCTTTGCGAACCTCGTCGCGAACTTCATCGCCTGGCGGCTGCTCGATGTGCACCTCGAGCGTCTTGCCGACATCGCCCTCGCCCCCAAGGACGAGGTCGCGCTCGTCGGCGGTCATGAAGCACAGGTGCAAGGCGAGATCATCCTGCACGACCTTGCATACCGCTACGCCCCCTCGGAGCCCGAGGTGCTGCGAGGGGTCGACCTGACCATCCGCCCCGGGGAATTCGTGGCGATCGCCGGCACGTCCGGCTGCGGCAAGTCGACGCTCATCAAGATCGTCGCCGGGCTCTATAAGCCCTCCCGCGGCAACGTGCTGATCGACGGCCAGCCGCTCGACCGTTGGAACGCGCAGTCTCTGCGCAGCCAGATCGCCCTCGTCGCGCAGGATGACAGTCTCCTGCAGGGCACGCTCGCCGAAAACATCTCGGGGTTCGACGAACAGATCGACATGGCGCGGGTGCGCGAGTGCGCGGCCCTCGCCCAGATCAAATCCGACATCGAACGCATGCCGATGGGCTACGAGAGCCTGGTCGGAGACATGGGTTCGACGCTCTCCGGTGGCCAGAAGCAGCGGGTGCTGCTCGCGCGGGCGCTCTATCGCCGGCCCCGGTGACCTAACCCCCGATTTCAGTACCACGGGAAGGTGGTTAGAGTCCGATTTCCGAAGGAGAGATCGGGCATGAAGAAGTGGAGATCTACTGACGAGCCGCTCCTCAAGGTCCGTGACCTCGCGGCGCATCATGGCTGCAGCGTCGACGCCAGCGCTGTCGGGCGAGTCCGCGGATATCGTGCGACGCGACCGCGACGCGACCGCGATGCGCGTGAGGTGCGTCGGCGGGGTTGAGGCGAGGCCGACGGAGATCGATGCCTCAGCGCGTTACGACTTGGTCAGCAGCCACTGGTGTGCGGGGAGCACCCGCGTCTTCGGGTGGCTCAGCGACCGCGCCGTGATGGTATCCAGCACCACGATCGTCCGCTCCGCCCTCGGGTGATCGTCCCTTGCGGCGTCGAGGGCGCGTGTTTCGCGCTGCCACGTGGCTGCATCAGCCGCGCCCGCGCAGACCTGGAGGAGTTCCTGTCGCCCATCGGGATAATGCGCGAGGAAATCGACCTCGAACCCCTCGGAGGTCTTCACATAGCTGACCGCGGCGCCGCGCCGCGACAGTTCGTTGAATACCGCCGTTTCGAGGGCGTGGCCCGTGTTCGGTCGCCCGCTGGTATCGAAGGCGTCGATCAGACCGGGATCCGCCGGGTACAGCTTCCGCGGGTTGGTGTTGCGTCGTCGCTCCGATTCCGTCGCGACCGGGACGGCCGCGATGACGAAGGCATCGATCAGGTGGTCGAGAAGCGCGTGGACGGTGTCCTTGGCTATATTGTAGCCCTGCGATCGGAGATCGGTGTGCATTCGGTGGGCGCTGAAGCTCCCACAGGGGTTGCGCAGCGCGTGTCGGATGATCCATCGCAGCGCTGCCACTTGTGACACGGCGTGGCGCTCGATGACATCTCTGAACAGCACCGTGTCCACATAGCCCTGCAGAAGCGAAAGTCGGGTCGCACGGTCCATCGGCCGCTTGCCGACCCCCTGCGCTTCCGGGAAGCCTCCTGCCACAAGGTATTCGCGCAGCCGCTTCTCGACGTCGCTTCGGGTCGCGGGTGGGAGTCTGTCGACCCGCTCTGTGGGTTCCTCTCCGCGATGTCGCAATGCCTCCCGGAAGCTGAACGGCGTGATGACGGTCGGCAAGGCCCGCCCCCGCAGCGAACTATGGATCTCGCGGGAGAGCATGCGTGCCGAGGAGCCCGACACGACGATGTCGAGGGCTTCGGTGTCGAGCACACGGCGGACGAACCGGTCCCAGCCGTCGACGAGTTGGATCTCGTCGAGGAACCACGCCGCGCGGCCCTTGTGCCGGAACTCTGGATGGCGGAGGAAGTACTCCTCCAGCAGGGCATCGAGCTGCGAGGCATCGATGCCGGCGAGACGGTCGTCGTCGAAACCGAGATAGATCGCGCGTTCCGGTGCGCCGGACCCCCTTTTTGCCGCCAGCAGTTGCTTGAGGAGGCAGGTCTTGCCCGACCGCCGCATGCCGATCACCGCGTGCGCCTTACCGGCCACCGCCGGCAACAGAGCGTCACGCCGGGTCAGGTCAGACGACGACAGCGGCAGCAGCGCGGCGTTGAGCTTCTCACGGAGAGCGTCGAGCAAGGGCATGAGAGCAAGGCTAACCCACAACTGTCCGTTTTAAAAGTACAGAACGCCTGATATATGGGCGTTTAGTAAGGACAGTTCAAGACAAATAGCCTCTGCACACCCAGCTGCGGCAACGTCTACATCGACGGTCAGCCCTTGTCCCGCTGGAACGCCTAAAGCCTCCGCAGCCAGATCGCCCTCGTCGCGCAGGGTGACCTCGAACGCATGCCGATGGGCTACGAGAGCCTGGTCGGGGACAAGGGTTCGACGCTCTCCGGTGGCCAGAAGCAGCGGGTGCTGCTCGCGCGGGCGCTCTATCGCCGGCCCCGGATCCTGATCCTCGACGAGGGCACCTCGCACCGACTTGGATAACGAGAAGGCGGTGAACGCCGCCCTCTCGGAGCTCGCCATCACCCGTCTCGTCGTCGCTCACCGCCCGGAGACCCTCCGGGCGGCGGCGAGGGTGTTGACCCTGCAAGACGGCGTGATGGTCGAGGGTGATCGATTCATGACATCAAGACAGGAGAACGACTATGAGAACGCTGAATCACGATGAAATCGGCTCGGTGGCGGGTGGCCTGTCCTTGTTGCCGCTCGGCCCGCCGCCGAGCTCCGACCCGAGACTCCCCGATCAGTTTGGGAAACTCACCGAAGAGGAGCGTGAGCGAAGGAGGATGACGTTGAACCGGCGCTGACGGCCGTTCAGAGGCGGACAGTGGTCGATGAGCGGGGTGTCCCCGCCAGAGCGGGGAGAGATTCACGGGCCGCCCGACAGGCGTGCCCGGGGATGATTCGCTCGCAACCCGTCGCAAACGATCAGCGGAGCTTCGGGGAACCGGGTTCCGTCCCGATTGCGCGGGTTGTGGATGAGCGAATGCGAGCGTGTTAAATCATCAACGGGAGAGAAGCAATGAGATCGTTGACTTTGAATGAGATGAATGCGGTAAGTGGGGGCATCGCGCCGATCGCTTGGGGGACACGAGCCCTCATCGGCGGAGCTGCCGGAGGAGCAACCGCGGTGATCGCTGAGCTCCGAGGCGATGGATTGCAATGGAGCGACGCGCGGTTCATCGCGATTTCCGTTGGTACAGGCGCGTTTTTTGGACTTTCCGGAGGAGGTCTGAAGAGGTACGAAGAATATCTCAAAATAAAGTAAGAATTGAACGAGAATATGTCCGTCAAGTAGGTCTGTAAGGGAGTCTGTAAATGGCCGGTGGCAGTGATCTTCTATGGATTATGGCGGTCGCTGCTGCCGGCCTCTTCGATGGCATTACCACGCACATCGGCTTATCCACCGGACGATTCCAAGAGCTGAACTGGTGGCCTCGATGGCTTTACCAACGGTGTAGCACGGCGGCTTTCCTGACGCTCACATCGATCCTGCCGGCGCTTGTCGTTGCATGTGCGATGATGCTTTTGCCGCCTGCGAAGGCAGCTATCTTGCCCATGATCGCTTTCGGCATCCTCGTGCTCTACGGTGGCAACAACGCGTACCAGCTGTGGAAACTGCGGAGGGAGTCTGAAGATTGAGCGGCGGTTGAGCAGGGAAGCATGCCTTTCCCCACCCCGCCCTACTTCGCCTTCTGCACCGCCAGTATGGCAGCGCGCTGATGGCGCCTGCTGGGACGGGTGGTTGCCTGGACAGGTCTGATACACTCTTCGCGTGAATCTCAGGAAGTCCAACCCGTTCTTGCGCGACCTCACCGACGGCGAGCTCGACGCGGCACTGCTGGTGGCCGTGCGCAGTTCCAGCGCGGTGGAAGGTATCCATGGTGTCTTTCCGAGGGCCTCGTCGAAAGGAAATGCCTCGACACCGGAAAGGCCTGTCAGTCGCCGGCGCGCCCGCGGCGCCTTGCGGCGGCGATGACCTTGGTGAACAACGCCTGCATCGGGCGGTAGTCGCTGTTCAGCGCGGCGTGGATGCCCGCGATGTAGGCGACAGTACCTTTGTCATACATCGGGCGGTAATCCAGGACGGGCAGCCCTGCCTGCAGAGCCATCAGCGTTGCGAGGAGCCTGCCTAGCCTTCCGTTCCCGTCACGGAAAGGGTGGATGAGCATCAGCTCAGCATGGGTCTCCGCCAAAGCCCGCGCCACCTGCCCGTCGCTGCCGGCGGCGCAAGGCGTATGGCGCCGGAGCGCGCCGCCTTCAAGGTCCGCCATCAGGACGGAGATGCGACCGGCATGGGCGAACTGGAAGCCGCCCTTGCCGATGTCTACAGTCCGGTAGCGTCCTGCCCAATCGTAGATCGAGCCCAGCCACAGCTCGTGCATCTCGCACAAGTCGCGCGCGATGAAACGATGTGCCGGACCGAACCGCTCGATGGCCGTCAGTTGTGCGGAGCGCAGCGCGCGCGACTCGGCGATTTCCATGTCGCGCGCCCGACGGATGCCGAGGCGGTTGCGCAGCACCCTGCGACGGGAGCCCGGCTCGAACTCCGCCTCCACCCCTGACGCGTCGTATCGTCCCATCGCGGCCATGCCGGACGATGGTCAGGTACGGAATCCCGCGCGTCGACAGATGATTCCAGTCGAATGGGGAGAAACTCGAGCGGATCGGCTTGAGACGCGGCGGCTGACGCGCCCCGCCCTACTCCGCCTTCTGCACCGTCAGCACCGCGCCGTCGACGCCGGTGACGCGCACGGTGGTGCCCGCCGCGAGCGCGGGGCCGCTCACCTTCCAGACGCCGTCGCCGATGCGCACCTTGCCGACGCCGTTCTCGATCGGCTCGACGAGGTCGAACACCTGGCCGACATACTGCAGGCCGCGCTGGTTGAGCACGGGCTGCTCGGTGAAGTCGGGGCGGGTGTCCTTGTAGCGGCGGTAGGCGATCATCGCCACGACGCCGAGCACCGCCCACAGCACCCACTGCCACTGCCAAGGCAAGGGGATGACGACCATCACGAGGCCGATCACCGCCGCCGCAGCGGCGAACCAGATCATCACGGCGCCGGGGATGAGGGTCTCGAGCGCGCCGAGCGCGAGCGCGAACACCAGCCACTGCCACCAGGTCAGCGAGGTGAGCAGCTCGCTCACGGACGGTCGCTCCGCGGCGGCGTGACGCGCGGCGCGGCGCTGCCGGCCGCCCGGCTGACGCTGTCCTTGGTGAGCTCGGCGACGCCGGCGATGGCGCCCAGGATGCCCGTGGCCTCCACCGGCATCATGAACACCTTCTGGTTGGGCGAGGTCGCGATATCTTTGAGGGCCTCGACGTACTTCTGGGCGACGAAGTAGTTGATGGCCTGGATGTCGCCCTTGGCGATGGCCTGCGACACCATCTCGGTGGCGCGGGCCTCGGCCTCGGCGAGGCGCTCACGCGCCTCGGCCGTCCTGAACGCGGCCTCCTTCTCGCCCTCGGCCTTGAGCACGGCGGACTGCTTCTCGCCCTCGGCCTTGAGGATGGCGGCGGCGCGGAAGCCCTCGGCGTCGAGGATGTTGGCGCGCTTGTCGCGCTCGGCCTTCATCTGGCGGCCCATCGACTCGACGAGATCGGACGGCGGGCTGATGTCCTTGATCTCGATGCGCGTGCACTTCACGCCCCAGGGCGTGGTGGCGTCGTCGACGACCTTCAGCAGGCGGTGGTTGATCTCGTCGCGCTTGGAGAGCGTCTCGTCGAGGTCCATCGAACCCACGACCGTGCGGATGTTGGTCATCGTGAGGTTGATGATGGCGAGACGCAGGTTGTCGACCTCGTAGGCGGCCTTGGCGGCGTCGAGCACCTGGTAGAACACCACGGCGTCGATGGCGACCATCGCGTTGTCCTTGGTGATGACCTCCTGGCGCGGCACATCGAGCACCTGCTCCATCATGTTGATCTTCTGGCCGACGCGCTCGACGAAGGGGATGATCACATGGAAGCCCGGTCCCATGACCTTGCGGAACTTGCCGAAGCGCTCGAGCGTGAACTCGAAGCCCTGCGGCACGGTGAGGAACGCGCGCGTCGCGATGACGATCAGCGCGAAGACGACGACGAAGACGACTGACAGACCTTCCATCACACACCCCCTGGGGAAACGGCGGAACGCCGACCGGTCAAGCCCGACCGGACTCTGACAAAGATAACCTAGATAAGTTTCACCAACTGCTTGCCGACGTTGGCGCCGCGCAGCAGCCCGATGAAGGCGCCCGGCGCGGCGTGGATGCCGTCGGCGATGGTCTCGTGGTACTTGAGCTTGCCCTCCGCCAACCAACCGGCGAGGTCGCGCACCGCCTCGGGGTGGCGCGCGGCGAAGTCGAACACGATGAAGCCTTGGATCTTGATGCGGTTCACGAGCACGCTGCGGAAGTTGCGCAGGCCGTAGGGCTCGGTGGAGTTGTACTGCGAGATGAGGCCGCAGACCGGCAGGCGCGAGAACGGGTTCATGCGCGCGAGCACGGTGTCGAGGATCTCGCCGCCGACGTTGTCGAAGTAGACATCGATGCCCTTGGGGGTCGCGGCCTTGAGGTCCTCGCGCAGGCGGCCGGCCTTGTAGTCGATGCAGGCATCGAAGCCGAGCTCCTCGACCACATGGCGGCACTTGTCGGCGCCGCCCGCGATGCCGACCACATGGCAACCCTTGAGCTTGGCGATCTGGCCGACGACGCTGCCGACCGCGCCCGCGGCACCCGAGACGACGACCGTCTCGCCGGGCTTCGGCTCGCCGATGAGCAGCAGGCCGCACCAGGCGGTCACACCCGGCATGCCGCAGACCGAGAGCTGCGCGGCGGCGGGGACATCTTTGAGGATCTTGCGCAGGCCCTTGCCGTCGCTGGTGGCGACCGTCTGCCAGCCCATGTCGCCGGCGACGAAGTCACCGACCGCGAAGCCCGGGTGACGGGACTCGATGACCTCGCCAACCACCTCGCCGCACATCACGCCGTCGATCTCGACGGGCTTCACGTACGACTTGGCGTCGCTCATCCGACCGCGCATATAAGGATCGAGCGAGAGCCAATGACCGCGCACGCGCAGCTGACCATCAACCAGCGGTGCCAGCGGCTCCTCGACGATGCGGAAGTCCTCCGGCACGGGCGCGCCGGTCGGGCGGCGGGCGAGAAGGACACGGGTGGTCGAGGTCGGGATCTGGGTCATGGGGTTTCTCAGCCGGCGGCCCGGCGCTTCAGGTGGATGAGGAGGACGGAGACTGCCGCCGGGGTGATGCCCGGCAGCCGCGAGGCCTGACCGAGGGTGCCGGGGCGCGCCGCGGCGAGCCGCTGACGCACCTCGGTCGACAGCCCGGTGACGGCAGCGTAGTCGAGATCGCCGGGGAGCGGCAGGGATTCGTGATGGCGCTGGCGGTCGATCTCGTCCTGCTGGCGCTCGATGTAGCCGGCGTACTTGGCGCGCACCTCGACCTGCAGGCGCACCGCGGCGGGCAGCCGGTCGTCGAGGGCGGCGAGCGCCGGCAGCGGGTCGGTGGCGAGGAAATCATCCGCCGACTCGGCGCTGGCGAGGGTGCGCAAGTCGTCGTACCCGACCTCGGGCCGACGCAGCAGATCGAAGGCGCGGAGACCCCCCAGGCGGCTGCGCTCGAGCCGCGCGACCTCGGCCTCCGTGGCCTCGCGCTTGCGGCTGAAGAAAGCCCAACGCTCATCGTCCACCAGACCGAGTTCGCGGCCCCGTTCGGTGAGCCGCAGATCGGCGTTGTCCTCGCGCAGCAGCAGGCGGTGCTCGGCGCGGCTGGTGAACATCCGGTACGGCTCGGTGACCCCGCGGGTCACGAGATCGTCGACCAGCACGCCGAGGTAGC
>CANHFH010000097.1 GCA_947459825.1 Pseudomonadota bacterium
CCGACCAGCCGCTCGGCCTTGGTGTCGCGGTACGCCCAGAGAGTCATCGCGGGTACAGTAGCAAACGGCAGGCTCAGCGGATGAGTCGGAACAGGGAAGAGATCGTCGATCATGGCTTACAGCGTCAAGGAGCTGTTCTACACCTTGCAGGGCGAGGGGATCCGCGCCGGGCGACCGGCGGTGTTCTGCCGGTTCGCGGGCTGTAATCTCTGGTCCGGCCGCGAGGAGGACAGGGCGACGGCAGTCTGCCGGTTCTGCGACACCGACTTTGTCGGGACGGACGGGACGCTGGGCGGGCGGTTCACGACCGCCGAAAGCCTCGCCACCGCGATCACATCGCTATGGCCTGCGGGCGAAGCGCACCGCTATGTGGTGCTGACCGGGGGCGAACCCCTGTTGCAGGTGGACGCCGCGCTGATCGACGCGCTGCACGCCGAGGCCTTCGAGATCGCGGTCGAGACCAACGGCACCGTCGCGGCGCCGCGCGGGATAGACTGGCTCTGCGTCAGCCCGAAGGCCGGCAGCGAGTGGGTGCAGCGCGGCGGCGATGAGCTCAAGCTCGTCTACCCGCAGCCGGGGCTGCTGCCGGAGGCGGTCCCCGCCGAGGGCTTCGACCATTTCCTGCTGCAGCCGATGGACGGTCCGGCGCGGAACGCGAACACCCGCGCAGCGATCGCCTACTGCCAAGCGCACCCGCGCTGGCGGCTGTCGATGCAGACGCACAAGACCTTGGAGATCCGATGAGCGAGCACCGAACGACCGATGCCGTCTGCGAGCTGTCGCAGCGGTTCTATTTCGAGGCCGCGCACACGCTGCAGCGGTCGGTCGAGAAGGAGACTAGCCTCCGCATCCACGGGCATAGCTACGAGGCGGAGGTGACGCTGCAAGGGCGTGTCGATCCGGCCACCGGGATGTTGGTCGATCTCGCGCAACTGCGGGCGGAGATCGGCCGCGTGCGGGAGATGCTCGACCACCGCTTCCTAGATGAAGTCGATGGGCTCGGGACGCCGACGCTCGAAAATCTTTGTGCGTTCATCCGGCTCCATCTCGAGCCCCAGATGCCGCTGCTGCGCGCCGTGATGGTGGAGCGACGGCTGAGCGGGGATCGATGTCTGCTGCGGTGGGGGTGAGGGCTTCAGCCGCGAGCGGGCTGCGTCAGCCGGCGACGACGAGATCGTTGATCACGAAGAAATGCAGGATCGCGCCCGCGTTCACGAGGAGATGGAAGACCTCGTGATAGCCGAAGTAGCGGGGATCGAGCACCGGTCGTTTGAGCGCGTAGCAGAGCGCGCCCAGCGTGTAGGCCACGCCGCCCGCGACGAGGATCCAGACATTGGCTGAGCCGATGGTCTGCTGCAGCTCCCCCATATACGGCACGATGAGATAGCCGGCGACGAGATAGAGGACGGCGCTGAAGATCTTCGGGATGTTCACGAAGAAGATGGACTGGAGGATCCCGGCGAGCGCGACGATCCAGATGGTCGTCAGGCACGCGCGCGCCGAGGCGACGCTCAGACCCAGCATCGCGACGGGGGTGAAGGTCCCCGCGATCATCAAATATATCCCGGCGTGGTCCAGCCGCCGCCAGACCGCCCGTGTCCCGGTCGACCAGGTGATGCGGTGGTAGAGCGCGCTGATCCCGAATGTCAGCAGCGCACAGACGACATAGAGGCTCACCGACACCCGGGCGGTGAGGCCTTGGCTGTTGTAGATCAAGGGAACGCCGGCACCCAACACCACGAAGAACATCGCTTGGTGGAAATGCCCTCGCAAGGCGGGTTTCGTGGGGGTCATGTGGGGGCCTCTGGACAACGGCGTCATTATGGCATCAGCGGCATGGCAGCAGCGGCTTCACGCCCGCCCGCGATATCACTTACCATCGGGCCCCTCACCCTTTTTTGTCCGGAGCGTTCCGTGGATCGTCGTGATTTCTTCGCCGCCACAGGCGCGGCCACCGTGGTCGCCGTCACCGCCCCCCGTGTCGCGCTCGCCGACACCTCGGGTAACCCTTTCCTGCAGGCCTGGACGCTGCCGGATGGCGCCCCCCCGTTCGACCTGATCAAGGAAGCGCATTTCATGCCGGCGTTCGACGCCGGCATCGCCGAGCGCCGCGCCGAGATCCAGGCGATCACCGCGCAGCGCGCCGCGCCGACCTTCGCCAACACCCTCGAGCGCTTGGAGACCGGCGGTGAGGTGCTGAGCCGTGTGCAATCGGTGTTCTCGAACCGGGCCTCGGCGCACACCAACCCCGACATCCAGCGCATCCAGCGCGAGGTGAGCCCGAAGCTCACCGCGCTGCGCAACGACATCTATCTGGATGCCGCGCTGTTCGCGCGCATCCAGGCGGTCTATGACGACCGTGCTTCGCTGACGCCGGAACAGCGGCGGGTCGTCGAGAAGTACCATCAGGACTTCGTCCGCGCCGGTGCGAAACTCGACGCGCAGCAGAAGCAGCGCGTCCGCGAGATCGACCAGCGCCTGTCGATGCTGTCCGTCCAGTTCCAGCAGAACCAGCTGGCCGACTCGAACGCGTTCACCCTCGAACTGAAGACCGATGCCGATCGCGCGGGTCTGCCCGCCTTCGCGCTCGAGGCGGCGCTGCAGGCCGGCAAGGACGCCGGGCAGGAGGGCAAGCACCTCATCACGCTGTCGCGCTCTTCGGTCGAGACCTTCCTGCAGCTCGGCGACAACCGCGCGCTGCGCGAGAAGGCCTTCAAGGCCTGGGCCGCCCGCGGTGCCAACGGCAACCAGTGGGACAACCGCAAGATCATCGGCGAGATGGTGGCGCTGCGCGCCGAACGCGCCAAGCTGCTCGGCTTCGCGACCTATGCCGACTTCGTGCTCGCCGACCGTATGGCGAAGACGCCGACGGCGGCGCGCGACCTGATCGAGCGCGTCTGGAAGCCGGCGCGCGAGCGCGCGCTCCAAGAACGCGCCGACATGCAGGCGCTGATCGATGCCGAGGGCGGCGGGTTCAAGTTGGAAGGCTGGGACTGGCGCTACTACGCCGAGAAGGTGCGCAAGGCGCGCTTCGACCTCGACCAGGACCAGCTCAAGCCCTACTTCCAGCTCGACAAGATGATCGAGGCGCAGTTCTTCGTCGCCAACCAGCTCTGGGGCCTGCAGTTCGCGGCCCGCAAGGACCTGCCGGTCTATCACCCGGATGTGCGCATCTGGGAGGTCCGTGAACGCGACGGTCGCCTGATCGGACTTTTCTACGGTGATTTCTTCTCGCGCCCCTCGAAGCAGTCGGGTGCGTGGATGAGCAGCTTCCGCAACCAGCGCAAGCTCGGCGGTGTGCGCACCCCGGTGGTGCTCAACGTCTGCAATTTCAACAAGCCTGCCGCGGGCCAGCCGGCGCTCTTGTCCTACGACGACGCGGAGACCCTGTTCCACGAGTTCGGCCACGCGCTGCACGGCTTGCTGTCAGATGTCACCTTCCCGCGCGTCGCCGGCACCTCCGTGCCGACCGATTTCGTGGAGCTGCCGGCACAGATCTACGAGCACTGGCTCGGACAGCCGGCGGTGCTGACGCGGTTCGCCGTGCATCACCAGACCGGCGAGCCGATCCCCAAGGCGCTGCTCGATCGCTTGATGGCGGCGCGCAACTTCAACCAAGGCTTCGCGACCGTGGAGTTCCTCTCCAGCGCGTTCGTCGACCTCGATGTGCACATGATGACCGGCGTGGATGCCGCCACCTTCGACATCGACGCCGCCGAGCGCGACACGCTGGCGCGCCTGCAGATGCCCGCCGAGATCGTCTGCCGGCACCGGCCGACGCACTTCGGGCACATCTTCTCGGGCGGATACTCGGCCGGGTACTACTCGTACATGTGGTCGGAAGTGCTCGATGCCGACGGCTTCGAGGCTTTCAAGGAGACGGGCGACATCTTCGACAAGGCGACCGCCGCTCGCCTGCGCCAGCATGTGTATTCCGCGGGCGGTACGCGTGAGCCGATGGACCTGTACGTCGCGTTCCGCGGTCGTGAGCCGGATGTGCAGGCGCTGCTGCGTAACCGTGGGTTTGCTTGACGCGTCGGTGAGACGATGGTGGTTCTAAGCCTACGGGGCAGACGGCGCTAGCCGCGCTACTATTGGCGCAGTCGCAACAGGTGTGGTGATATAAATGAAACGCACGGTTGAGGATTTTTTCGACGGGCTGGGCATCGCGGTCGCTGTGATCATGACGGTGCTGGCGATCGCACGACTCGTGCGCGGCGGCTCGGTCAATGTGGCCGGGGGGATGATCCTCGGAATGCTCTCGATCCCGCTGCTTTATGTCTTGGTTTGCCGGATCCTCGATCAGTGGCGGACGCGATATCGGGATGAGGGTCCAGAGGGCCGTTGAGTCCGCGTCGGGTTCCACCACCCAGAGTTGCTGGGATGCCGATCGGCTTGACCTGGGGCGGGTCGGCATCACGCCTTCGGCCGCACCGCGTCCTTAGCCGAGCGCGTCGCGCGTGATGGTCGCGCACCCCGTGCTGAGTTATCCGAGGTCGCTGATGGCCAGAAGCCGGGGCTGAGGGGGGTGCGGCGACGACGTGAAATCGCGTTAGTACTTGGTTAGTACCTGGTGCATACGCGGTGCACAGGCGCGGCCAAGGCCTCACACCATCTCGAGCAGCACCTGTGGATGCTCGGCCGCCACGAGGAGCAGCGTCCGCGCAGCACCGGACGGCGTACGGCGGCCCTGCTCCCAGTCCTGGATCGTGCGCACCGAGACGCCGAGCAGGCGCGCGAACTGCGACTGCGAAGGACCGGTGCGGGCGCAGATATCGATCAATTCGGTAAGCGGGTGCGTTCCTATAGATACGCGCGGTTCGGCAGGCAGCAGCAGTTCGCGGCCTTCGAGGCTGCAGAGGTGCTCAAAGTCAGGGACGCGGCGGTCGAGGCACTCACCCGACCTGCCAGCGCAGGTCGGGTCCGGACGCGATGCCTACGGCGATTGAAACCCCATCATCACTGAGGAGCCTCCAACGCGGAATCACGCGCTGAAAGATCGACAGTCTTGAGGGCTCCATCCTTACCGCTTTGCGGATGGTACTTCCCGAACGGCAGACCCTGAACCGCTCGTGCATGCACCTGCGCTGCAACCGGCACATAGTCCGCAATCGCTGTGTTGATCGCTGTCGAGATGATGTCGACCAACAGAACACCCGATGATCCGCTTGTGTCGATCACCACTTTCTGGCGGTAGGACCAGAGGACTTCGCTGGAATCCGTCGACACCAGTACATATTGGATGCCTACCGTGATGTTGGCTGCGATCACCGCGTAGGTCTTGTCCCACTCATCAATCGTCAGGAAGAGGACCGAGTCGGCGCCGAAGTTCTTCCGGAAGAGACCCATCGGTAGGGAGCGGGCCTGGGCGCCTTCGATCACGCCCTCCCGCTGGAAGATCTCCGCAACGACCGGGACCGGGAAAACATAGTACCCATGATCGACGAAAGGTTGCGCTACCGTGACATTCAGCAGATCGCCCGCATCGGCTGCGGTCGAGTTGTTGATCACCGGCACTACCAACATCGATGTCGGTTTCTTCTCCGAATACATCGAGGGGAACGCTTCAGCGCGGGTGCCTATCGGCGTCGTCGCGCACCCTGTCATCAGCGAGAAAACCACAAGTCCGAAAGCGGCTTTTGCAAACATGACTAGTTGGCCTTTTGCGGCGGAGTGGCGATCAGCTTTTCGACAAACACCCGCGACTCAGGATACAGGCCGATTTCGCTGACAAAGTGCTGGTCCCGGGCTACAGCGTCGCCCTGCTTGCCCTTGAGGTGGCCGAGCTCCGCATGTATGCCTGGCGGGACCCGAAGGTCCCTTCTTTCCGCTTCGACGATCATCTTCTCGAGGGTGGCGATATGCGCCGTCAGCGTCTCCTTCGAGGGGTCCTTGGTATAGCGATAGAGACTGTTGGAGTAATCACCCCAGAAGTACCCTGCCTCGGTCACCGTGGCACAGCCGGCAAGGAAAGCGCACAGTGATGCCACCATCACCGCGTTCCGGAGCGTCCTCATTTGACGCGCACTTCGCGTACTTGACCGCGACCGATGTAGAGAGTCTGTTCGTGCAGCACTTTACCGTCTCGCTCCACCCGGATACGATGAGTTCCAGGATCGACGACGACGGCGACCCGCTCGAGACGCTCGTCGTCTTTGTCCGTCGCTCCGAGCACGCCCATCCGATAGGGCACCAGATCTTCGCGGCGTACCGTGGTTTGGTACGAATCGCCGATCCGGATGACGGACCCGACCAACTGGCGTGCAAGGACCTGAATCTCGGTCTTCTCAGGCGCCGCCGTCACGAGCTGCTTTTGCGCACCACACCCCGAGAGGACGATGAGCGCGAAAATGGCGATGAGTGATCTCATGTGGCGTCCCTCGTCACTGGTCGGAAAGATAATAGTCACCGAGCGGACGCGAGATCTCGCCGGAGACGATGGATACGAAGGAGAGCTCGTTGAACTCATCCTCGCCGAAGGACGAGATGACCTGAACTTCCGCGACGCGTCGTCCGGGAAGCGTGATCATGGCGCCCGTCTGCGGGTTCTTGATCCGTTCGCCGATCAGGTAGACGAACAGGCGCAGCCCCGGTCGGATGCCCTGGCTCTTGCCGCCCGACATGATGAACTGACCGTTCTGCTGCGACAGCAGGAATGACTGCCATGGCTTGTTGGTCATGTTCTCGACGAGACGACTGGTCAACTCGGAGATGGCGGCGGAGATCGCTTTGTCGGTCAGGCTCTGGTCGTAGCCTGCACGAGCGCCGACACCCATCGTGGTCTTCGTCTCGGATGTCGCTCTGCCTGCTCCCTCGGTAGCGGAGATGATCCGGCCGCTAGAGACCTCGATGAGGCGGACGTTGACCTTCGCATAGGCTTCTTGCGTCTTCGACCGCTGGAAGATACCCGACTCGCTTTGAGTGGAGCGCCCGAATTCGCTGACGGACCCGACGATCAGGTAGTCGACCGCCACGCCATCTTCTTTCAGACCGGCGAGCATCTTTTCGGTCGAGACTTCGTCGAGGTCTTGGCGCTCGAACATCAGAAACTTGCCGGTGTCGGTCAAGCGCGCGCTGAGGATGTCCGCAGCCTGCTTGCCGATCCGATCACCCGAGGCGTCCACCAGAAAGGAGGTTCCGGACTGGGTTTCGTTCGAGAATCGCGCGATGGCGATCTTCCTTTTCAGGCCGACAGCGGGGGCTTCGACCGGCGCCGATGGCGCTCGCGCGTCCAGCGCAGCTTGGGGGTAGGCAGTGGGCGCCCAGAAGGCGCCGCCGAGGGCATAGAGGCAGATAACCGCTTTGGCGGTCAGCGCACGAACAGGCATATTCCACTCCCGCTTATGGGGTCTGGTCGGACATAAAAATAGGCGGGAGAAGTCCTTTAATCGGCCCTTCCACCCTCTGGCGGCAGTATATCCCTCCCTGGGGCTCAAAAATTGAGCCCGGCACGATATTTTGAGGTAGGTCGGAGATCAGCGCGTGGTTTTCAGACGACTTTCGGGGCTGCGCGCAACTGCAGTCCAAGCGCGGCGATGACCTTGAGCAATGTGGCAAGTTCGGGATTGCCGTCGGGCGAGAGGGCTTTGTAGAGGCTCTCGCGGCCGAGGCCGGTGTCGCGCGCGACCTGTGTCATGCCTTTGGCGCGCGCGATGTCGCCGAGCGCCGCCGCGACCACACGCGGATCGCCGTCCTCGAGCGCAGCCTCGAGGTAGGCGGCCATGTCCTCGGCGTCCCCGAGATGCTCGGCGGGATCCCAGGGGCGGGTCTTGGTCTTGGGCATGGTCCTCTCCTAAAGGCCGTCGGCGTTGCGCTTCGCGATACGGATGTCCCGTTCCTGCGTCGACTTGTC
>CANHFH010000098.1 GCA_947459825.1 Pseudomonadota bacterium
ATCATCGACGGCGTCGCGCACACCGGCTGGTTCACGGTCGACTTCACGCTCGAAGAGCTGCGCACGCTGCGTGCGGTGCAGCCGCGGCCGTACCGCTCAAAAGAATTCGACGGGATGTTCGCGGTGCCGACCCTCGAGGAGATCATCGGTGTCGCCAAGGCCGGCACGGCGGCCACCGGCCGCACCATCGGCATCTATCCCGAGACCAAACATCCGACCTGGCACTGTGAGCAGGGCCTGCCGCTCGAGCACGCGCTGCTCGCGGCCTTGGACGCCGCGGATTGGACCACGCGCGAGGCGCCGGTGTTCATCCAGTGCTTCGAGTCCGGCAACCTGCGCTGGCTGCGCGAGCGCATCGGCGTGCGGCTGGTGCAGCTGATCGACGGCGGCGGCCTCGAGGACGACGGCCGCGTGCAGCCGCCGCCGCGGTGGCAGGGCACGGGCGCGTGCACGCTCTACCCGCAGGGCGAGGTGCCGACCGACTTCACCGACCCGCGGTCGTTCGCGGTCATCGCGGAGTACGCGGATGCGGTCGGTCCCTGGAAGCGGCACATCGTCGGTTCGCGCCGCAGCGAAGGGCCGGAGGCCGCGACCGACGACACCGAGCGCACGCGGCTCACCACCGCGCCGTCACGCTTCGTGGAACTCGCGCATGCGGCGGGTCTCGAGGTGCATCCGTGGACCTTCCGCGACGAACCGATGCACCTCGCCGCCGACTACGGCGGTGACGCCGCCGCCGAGTACCGGCAGTTCGCCGCGCTCGGCGTCGATGCGCTGTTCAGCGACTTCCCGGACACGGCGGTCGCGGCGCTACGCGCCGACGCACGCTGATCCACCCGGGGGACCGACGCCTACAAAGAAAAGGGCCCGGCGGTCTCCCGCCGGGCCCGGTCCGTCATCGCCTTGCGGGCGATCAGAACTTGTAGTTCAGCTCCAGACCGATCTGGCGCTCACGGCGCAGCGTGCCGAAGATGCCGCGCGGCAGCGAGTACGCGGCCACCGTGGTCGGCGGCAGGCCCGGATCCAGCGTCGCCGCCGGACCGGCGGTCGCCGGGATACCGATCAGGTACGAGTGCAGCCAGCGGGTCGCACCGACCGCCGAGGACTCGTCGAGCAGGTTGCGGCCGTAGAAGCCGGCCCGCCAGTTGTCGGTCTCGATGCCGACGCGCGCGCCCATCAGCAGCGCCGAGCCGGTGTAGGCCGTGTTGTGCACCTGGATGTTCTTCTTGCTGGTGTACGACAGGTCGCTGTTCACATACAGACGGTAGCCGCCACCGAACACCGGACGGCTGTAGTCCGCGGTGAGCGAGGCGGTGTGCTTGGCCGCGAGCGGGAACGGGTTGCCGACGATCGAGCCGTTACCGCGTCCGTTGAGGTTGCGGGCCGGGTCGGTCGGATTGGCGGGGTTGAAGATGCCGCCGCCGCTCGTGATCTGGAACTGGAAGTCGTCGATACCGTTGGTGAACTTGGTGTCGGCGAGCGCGTAGGTGAAGCCCAGCGTCAGATCGTCGGTCGCGGCGAAGCGGCTCTCGATCTCGAGGCCCTTGATCTCGCCGTCACCCTGGTTGGTGGAGATCGAGGTCACCGCGCCGGTGGTGGCGTTGGTGATCGGGGTCGTGAGCTGGATGTCGTCGATCTTCATCTTGAAGACCGACACGTTCAGCGTGAGGCGGCGGTCCATCAGCTGCGACTTCATGCCGAGCTCGTAGTTGACCGACTCCTCCTGCTTGAACGACTCGTCGAGCGGGCGGCCGTTGGTGATGGCCACCGCGCCGTTGAAGCCGCCCGGCTTGTAGCCCTTGGCCCAGATGGCGAACAGGGTCACATCCTCGTTGAGCTTGAAGTCGACCGTCGCGCGCGGCGTGGTGGACTTCCACTCGTCGTTGCCGCGGATGCTCGAGTCGTACACCGCCGCCGCCGTCGGGCCGGCCGGCACGTTCGGGACCTGGGTCCAGTCGATCTGGCCCTTGCGCTCCGTGGCGCTGCGCATCTCGAGCGTCGCCGAGAGGCGGTCCGTGAAGTCGAAGCCCACCGAACCGAAGTAGCCGGTGTTGATGATGTCGAAGATCTGCGACGGACGGGTCTGGCCGCCCGGGCTCGCGAAGTCGATGCGGTAGTTACGGTTCTCCCACTCGAAGTGGTAGACGCCCAGCATCCAGCGGAAGCGGTCGTCCTGCGGCGACTCGATGCGCAGCTCACCCGACCAGTCCTCGTAGGTGTCGCGGGCGGCCGAAGAGCCGGTGGCGAGCGCCCGGACGCCGTTGATGTCGGGACCGATGATGTTGACCTGCGAGTGGTCGCTGTCCGCGCCCGTCTTGCGGTCTTCGTCGCGCGTGCCGCCGTTCAACACCATCGAATAGCCCGAGCCCATGATGTCCCAGCGGAACGACGCCGTGAACAGGTCGAGGTCGCGCTCGACACCCGAGAAGGGCAGACCGGCGCGGGTGTCGTAGATCAGCGCGCCCGCGGGCTGGCCACGCAGCGTGCTCGGGATGCCGAGCAGCGGCGGGAAGCCCTGGGTGACCGGCGCGTCGTTCAGGTAGACATCGCGCGGCTTGATCTCACCGCAGTACCACTGGTTGGTGTTGTCGGTGGAGGTGGAGTTGTAGGAGCCGAGCGAACGGGTGCCCGGGAAGCAGTTGTTCTCGGCGCCCGACTGGAAGAAGATCGGCCGCGAACCGTCACGGTCGCGGTTGCGCTGGAAGCGCAGGCGCAGTTCGGTGTTCTCGGTGAGCGTGAGGTTCGCCGTACCGCCGAAGGAACTGGTCTTCTCGAAGCCGACCTTGCGGCCCGTCAGCTTGTTGGTCCACTGGCCGTCGAAGTCGTAGTAGCGGCCGTTGAGCGTGACGGCGAGCCAATCGGCCGGCCGCGCCGCGAGGCGGGCGCTCAGGTTGCGCTCATCGGGGTCGAAGCTCGCCGAGACGGAGCCGGAGGTGGCATCGCCCGGACGCTTGGTGACGAAGTTGATCGCACCGGCGTAGGTGTTGCGGCCGTAGAGCGCGCTCTGCGGGCCGCGGATGACTTCGACGCGCGCGACATCGTTCATGTCGAGGCTCTGGATGTCGCCGGGGTAGTACACGCCGTCGACGAAGTAGGCGACGCCCGTCTCGACCGACGCGTTGGTGCCGGCGAGGACGCTGGCGAGACCGCGGACGACGGGACGCTCGGTGGCGCGGCCGAAGACCTTCGAGAACACGAGGCCCGGGGTGAACTTCGCGACATCGTCGAGCGAGGTGACCTGACGGTTCGAGATGTCCGCTTCGGTGAGCGCCGTGACCGGCAGCGGCACATCCTGCAGCGACTCTTCGCGCTTACGTGCGGTGACGACCACTTCCTCGAGCGACGGACCCTGTGCGGTAGCGCCACCCGACTGGGCGATCGCGGTCTGGCCAGCAAGGGCAGAAGCGCCCAGCGAAACGACGAGCGCCAACGGCGCGTTGTTGATCTTCATCGAGATACCTCCGGTCGGGGACGTGCACCCGAATACAGCATGTTAAGGCAGGAACGGGTCTCTGAAACAGTACCCCCGTCAAACTGTCGCTTTCTCACAACAAAATCGCAGGGGCCGTGAAGGGCCCGTGGACCACGTCCGCGCTATCCCCGCAACTGGTCGATGATGGCCGGATTCTCGAGGGTGCTGATGTCCTGGGTGATCGCCTCGCCGCGGGCGACCGAGCGCAGCAGTCGGCGCATGATCTTGCCGGAGCGGGTCTTGGGCAGGTTGTCGGCGTAGCGGATGTCCTCGGGTTTGGCGATGGCGCCCAATTGCTCCGCCACCCAGTCGCGCAGCTCCCGGGTGAGCGCGGCCGCCGCGTCACCGGTCGGCCGCTCGCCGCGGCAGACGACGAAGGCGCAGACCGCCTCGCCCTTGATCTCGTGCGGTCGGCCGACCACGGCGGCCTCGGCGATCCGCGGGTGCGCGACCAGCGCCGATTCGATCTCCATCGTGCCGAGCCGGTGGCCGGCGACGTTCAGCACATCGTCGATGCGGCCCATGATCCAGTAGCAGCCGTCGGCGTCGCGGTGCGCGCCATCGCCCGCCACATAGAACCGGTTCTGGAACTTCGACCAGTAGGTCTGCAGATAGCGCTCGTTGTCGCCCCAGATGGTGCGCAGCATCGAGGGCCAGGGCCGGCGGATGACGAGATAGCCGCCGGCGTCGGGCTTGGTGACGCTCGCGCCCTCGTCGTCGACGATGTCGGCGAAGATCCCGGGCAGCGGCTGCGTGCAGGAGCCGGGCTTGGTGGTGGTCACGCCCGGTACGGGCGCGATCATGATGGCGCCGGTCTCGGTCTGCCACCAGGTGTCGACGATCGGGCAGCGGCCGCCGCCGATCACGCGGTGGTACCACATCCAGGCCTCGGGGTTGATCGGCTCGCCGACGCTGCCCAGCAGCCTGATCTTTGAAAGGTCATGCAGCGCGGGGACCGCGTCGCCGAGCTTCATGAGCGCACGGATCGCGGTGGGCGCGGTGTAGAACACCGTCACGCCGTGGCGCTCGCAGAGCTGCCAGAAACGGCCGCCGTCGGGGAATGTGGGCGCACCTTCGTACATGACGAGCGTCGCGCCCGCGGCGAGCGGACCGTAGGCGACATAGCTGTGGCCGGTGATCCAGCCGACGTCGGCCGTGCACCAGAAGACATCGTCGTGGCGCAGGTCGAACACCCAGCGGGTGGTGAGCTTGGCGCCGAGCAGATAGCCCGCGCTCGAATGCTGGATTCCCTTCGGACGGCCGGTGGAACCCGAGGTGTAGAGCAGGAACAGCGGGTGCTCGGCGTCGACCCACTCCGGCTCGCAGGCGGCCGGTTGGTCGGCGACGGCGTCGTGCCACCAGACATCGCGGCCGGCGACCATCGGGGTCGCCGCGCGCGACGCGGCGCCCTGGATCCCTGCCCCGTCGACCCGCCGCAGCACGAACACGGTCTCGACGGTGGGACAGCCGTCCGCCAGCGCCTTGTCGGCGGCGGCCTTGAGCTCCACGACCTGTCCGCCGCGCCAACCGCCGTCGGCGGTGATCACGCAGCGTGCGCCGGCGTCCTCGATGCGGTCCTTCAAAGATAGCGCCGAGAAGCCGCCGAACACCACCGAGTGGATGGCGCCGATGCGCGCGCAGGCCTGCATCGCGACCACGGCCTCGGGGACGAGCGGCATGTAGATGACCACGCGGTCGCCGCGCCGGATGCCGCGCGCCTTGAGCGCGTTGGCGAAGCGGCAGACCTCGGCGTGCAGCTCGCGGTAGGTGAGCCGGCGCACATCGCCCGGCTCGCCCTCGAAGACGATCGCGGTGCGGTGACCGTGCTCGGCGAGATGAACATCGAGGCAGTTGTACGAGACATTGAGCTCGCCGTCGGCGAACCAGCGGTAGTTGGGCGCCTGTGAATCGTCGAGCGCCTGCGTGAAGAGCTTGCGCCACGCAAGCTCGGCGCGCGCGAGCTCGGCCCAGTAGCCGATCGGGTCGGCGGCGGCGCGGCGGTGCAGTTCCGCGAGGTCTTCGGCCTTGAGGCGGGCGGCGGCAGCGAAGCCCGCAGCCGGCGGGAAGCTGCGCTCTTCGACCAGCACGGAGGAGATGTCCTTGGACGCGTTCGCTGTGGTGTCGCTCATGGGGTCACCGGGCGTAGGGGTCTGGATGGTCGGGCGCGAGGCCCTTGAAGCGCTTGTGCAGCCAAAGATACTGCGCCGGCAGACGGCGCGCCTCAGCCTCGATGAGGCGGTGGTGGCGCAGCGTGTCCTCGACCTCGTCGGCACCGGGGAAACCCTCGAGCGGCGCGCCGATGCGCACCACATAGCCCGCATCCCCCGGCAGACGCTCGACGAAGTACGGCAGCACCGCGGCGCCCGTCATGCGCGCGAGCCGCGAGGTGGCGGTGTTGGTCGCGGCGGGCGTGCCGAAGAACGGCACCATGCGCGCGCCCTTGCCGCGGAAGGCCTGGTCGGGCGCGTACCAGACCGCCCCGCCCGCCTTCAATACGCGCACCATGCCGCGGATGTCGTCGCTCGCGACCATGCCGGCCGACACCGCACCGCGATAGCGGCGGAACGCCTCTTCGAGCAGCGCGTTCTGCGAAGGCTTGTAGACGGCGTGCACCGGCCGCGCGGCGGTGACGAAGCGCGCGCCGAGCTCGAGCGTGGTGAAGTGCGCGGCGAGCAGGATCGCACCGCGACCTGACGCCTGCAGCCGGTCGAGCTCCTCGAGCCCTTCGAAGCGCACCATGGAAAGCAGCCGCTCGGGCGGCGCGAACCAGGCGAGCGCCGTCTCACCGAGCGTGATGCCGGCCTCGCGGAAGTGCTGCTCCGCGAGCCGCTCGCGCGCGGCGGCGTCGAGCTCGGGCAGGCAGAGCGCGAGGTTGCGCCGCACCACCCGCTTCTGCGGCAGCGGCAGGTGCCACAGCGCAACGCCGAGCGCCGCGCCGGTGCGCAGCAGCGTCGGGTAGGAGAGTCGCGCGAGCCCACGCAGCAGCCCGAGCGCGAGCCAGGTCGGCCAGTACCAAGGCGCGTACAACCGTGCGGGCCAGGCGCCGTGCGCGCCCACGGCGGGCGCGCCCGGATCGGGACGGCTCATGCGGCCGCCAACTTGGCGAGCCGCTCGCCCTGCCGGCGCAGCGTCGGCCCGAAGTTGTGCCGGTCGAAGAAGGCCTCGAGCGCCGCGAGGTCCGGCGCGCGCGGACGCAGGTCGTCGCGGCCGGCCGCGAGCGGGATGTCGCAGGCGATGGTGGTCAGACGGCGCGCGAGGAAGGCCGCTTCGCGGTGCTCGGCGAGCCGCTCCGGGAGCTTCGAGGCGCCGCGCAGCGGCAGCGCGCGCACGGCCTCGAGGTCGTCGTAGAGCTCCTCGAGCGAGACGAATTCTTTGAGCAGCACGGCGGCGGTCTTGGGGCCGACGCCCGGCACGCCCTTGATGTTGTCGACCGCGTCGCCGGTGAGCGCGAGGTAGTCGGCGTAGCGCTCCGGCGCGACGCCGAAGCGGCCCTCGATCTCGTGGTGGCGCAGCCGCAGGTCGTCGGTGTAGTTCCAGTAGACATCGCCCTCGCGGATGAGCTGCGCGAGGTCCTTGTCGCGGGTGACTAGCGTCGCCGGCAGGCCCTCGGCGCGCAGCCGCGAGGCCAGCGTGCCGATGATGTCGTCGGCCTCGTACTCGCCGCTGCCGAACTCGGCGACGCCGAGCAGACGGCAGAACTCGCGGCAGCCCGCGAACTGCCGCTTGAGGTCGGCGGGCGCCGGCTCGCGGTTGGCCTTGTAGGACGGGTCGATGCGGTTGCGGAACGAGGTCTCGAGGCTCTCGTCGAAGGCGACCGCGAGGTAGCCCGGCCGCGCGCGCTCGATCAGGTCGCCCAGGAACCGCGCGAACCCGAACAGCGCGTGCGCTGGGTTGCCGTCGCGGTCGAGCATGTCGGGCGGCATGGAGTAGTAGGCCCGGAACACATACACGGAAGCGTCGATGAGGTAGACCACGCGCGGATTGTAGCCGCGCGCCGCGCGCGGCAGGTCGTGGCGCGTCCGGGACCGGGCGCGGACCGCCTCAGCGAGGCCGGTCGAAGAACGTGTACTGCCAAGCGACGCCGAAGGTGCGGAAATCGCCACCGATGCGCACCACGGCGCCGTCGCTGTAGGTGAACTTGAGCGAGTGGCCGCGACCGAGCGCGGTCGACACCGTGGCCCCGAGCCGGAAGTTGTCCTGCCGGTTGTCGTCCTCGGCGCCGTTCACCGCGGTCTTGCCGCCCGCGTACCA
>CANHFH010000099.1 GCA_947459825.1 Pseudomonadota bacterium
GGACAACAAGCTGCGCGCCAGCATCGTCGCCGACCCCGCGTTCACGCGCCGCAACACCCGCGACAACACGCCGGCGGTGGTGCATGTCGAGATGGTCGAGGGCGACGAGGTGGAGGTCGACGTCTCGGCCAAGGGCGGCGGCTCCGAGAACAAGGCCAAGTTCGCGATGCTCAACCCCTCGGATTCCATCGTCGATTGGGTGCTGAAGACCGTGCACACCATGGGCGCCGGCTGGTGCCCGCCCGGCATGCTCGGCATCGGCATCGGCGGGACCGCCGAGAAGGCGATGGTACTCGCCAAAGAATCCTTGATGCAGACCATCGACATGGCCGAGCTCAAGGCGCGCGGCCCCAAGGACAAGCTCGAGGAGCTGCGCATCGAGCTCTACGACAAGGTCAACGCGCTCGGCATCGGCGCGCAGGGCTTGGGCGGACTCTCGACCGTGCTCGACGTCAAGATCCTCGATTTCCCGACCCACGCGGCCTCGAAGCCCATCGCCATGATCCCGAACTGCGCGGCCACCCGGCATGTGCACTTCACGCTCGACGGCAGCGGACCGGCGCGGCTCGAGCCGCCCGACCTCTCGCGCTGGCCCAAGGTCGACTGGAAGCCCTCGCCCGAAGCGCGTCGCGTCGACCTCGATGCATTGACCCCGGAGCAGGTCGCCGCTTGGAAGCCCGGTGAGCGGCTGCTGCTCTCGGGCCGCATGCTCACCGGCCGCGACGCCGCCCACAAGCGCATCGCCGACCTGTTCGCGCGCGGCGAGGGCCTGCCGCCCGGTGTCGACCTGCGCAACCGCGTGATCTACTACGTCGGCCCGGTCGATCCGGTGCGCGACGAGGTCGTGGGACCGGCGGGTCCCACCACCGCCACGCGCATGGACAAGTTCACCGAGATGATGCTCGAGAAGACCGGGCTCATCGCCATGATCGGCAAGGCCGAGCGCGGCCCGGTCGGCATCGAGGCCATCCGCAAGCACAAGGCGGCCTATCTGATGGCCGTCGGCGGTGCAGCCTATCTCGTCTCGAAAGCCATCCGCGCCTCACGCGTGGTCGCATTCGAGGACCTCGGGATGGAGGCGATCTACGAGTTCACCGTGCAGGACATGCCGGTCACCGTGGCGGTGGATGCCCGCGGCGAGTCGGTGCACCAGACCGGCCCCGCCGAATGGGGCGCGAAGATCGCCGCGAAGATTCCCGTACGCGCGCGCTGAGCGCGCGACCCCGTACGCGCGCGCTGAGCCGCTACTTCACCGGTGCAGGCTTGGCGCGCGTCGCGTAGTGCTCGAGGCTCGAGAGGCTGGGCCCGGCGGTCCACTCGGTCGGCGCATCGAAGTACTTCGCGTAGTTCTTGTGCGCGTAGTCGAGCACCGGCTTGGACAGCACCGACTCGAGGTCCTTGGTGGTGCCCATGAAGCAGGCGTACTGGCACTGGCCAGGGCGCTGCCCCATCAACATCCACGGCAACCAGGGCGTGATGCGGTTCCAGGTACCGGTGTAGTCCAGCGTCGTCAGCTTCGGGTTCTGCAGGTCCGCGACCTTGATGTTGTGCGCGAAGAACTCCGACACCTGCACCATCGGACCCGCGGACTCGCGCGGCCACTTGTCCGGCTGCAACGCGCTCGGGTAAGCGAGATGGATGTGGATCTCCATCGCCGCCATGTCGCCGTGCTGGTACCACGGCAGGATGAACGGCACGCGCGGCGGCGGCGGTCCCTGGTTCAGGCCGCCGAACTTCGGCGGCGCCGGGAACCATTCCTCGATGAGATAGTTGAAGGGGTCGTTGTCGACATGCATGACCTTGACGGTCTCACCGCCGTTCAGCGGGTTCTTCCACTCGTCCAGCACCTCGCCGGTGCGCAGGTCGGTGTAGACGATGATCTCGCGGCACATGCGACGGATCGAGCCGTCCGGCCCCGGTGCGAGGCGGATCACGCCGAAGCCCGAAGCGCCCACGAGGTTGACGACCTTCTTCATCGGCTCGACGGCGTACACATACCCCTTGAACCAGAAGTACTTCTGCTTGCCGTAGTCGAGGTCGCCCTGGATGCGCGCGTAGGCGAGCTGGTTGCCCTTGCCGGTCGAGAGGTCGAGGTAAGGCCCCTTGAGGCCGGGACCCACGCCGTACTGGGAGGTCAGCAGCGAGGCGGCCGCAGCGGCGGAAGCCGTCGGGCCGAAGCTCATCGACGCAAGACCCGCGCCGCCGAGCGCAAGTGCGCCGCCGGCGGTGGTCAGGAAATCGCGGCGCTCGGGCCGCACGAGATCATCGGAACCGGACATGGGCACCCCCGTGCTTCGTGGAAAGCGTTCGATGTCCGAGGATGCTGCCGCAGCGCCATGCAGGGCAACGGCGGCGCGCGGCGCTGTCCATTTTCAAGCGGGCGAACGCCCGATACGGCCGGACGCGACCGACCGTCAGCCGGCTTTGGGCGCGGCCGCCTTGAGACGACGGATCTCCGCCAGCACGAGCTCGGCATGACCCTCCGCATCCACCTTCTCGAAGTGCCGGGCGACGCGCCCTTGCGGGTCGATGATGAATGTGTCGCGGCGCGAGTACTCCCAGACGCCCATCATGCTGGTCAGCACGCCGTAGGACTTGGTGACCGCCTTGCCCGAATCCGCCAGCACCTGGAACGGCAGGCTGTGTTCCTTGGCGAACGCCTTCTTGGAGGCCACATCGTCGACGCTCACACCGAGGATCACCGCGTTCTCGCGGCGGAAGGCGAAGATGTTGTCGCGCAGGCCGCAGGCCTGGGTGGTGCAGCCCGGTGTGTTGTCCTTCGGGTAGAAATAGAGGACCACCCACTTGCCGCGCTGCGACTGCAGCGTGACCCATTCGCCGTTCTGGTCCTGCAGCCGGAAATCAGGCGCCGGAGCACCCACCTTCGGCGAGCCGGCAGACGCCGGCAGCGCGGCGAGCAGCAACCCGGACAGGGCGGCGACCGACAGGGCGAGCGACAGGCGACGGAAGGACATGGCAGGTACTCCGGACGGGAAAACGATATCCGTATCTTGGACATGACGCCCCCTGCGGCACAATAGGGCGATGTCCGACCTGCCCACCCCTGTCCCGACCCGCTCCGCCTCGGCGGCGACGCCCGGTCGAGTCGCCCTTGTGCTCTCGGGCGGCGGGGCGCGCACCGCCTGGCAGGTCGGTGCGCTCGAGGCCTTGGCCGACACCTGGCCGGAGGAGCGCTGCCCCTGGGACATCCTGGTCGGCACGTCGGCGGGCGCGGTCTGCGCCGCCGTGCTCGCCGCCCATGCCGATGACTGGCGCCTCGGGGTGCGGCGCCTCGCCGAAGTGTGGGGGAACTTCACGGTCTCGCAGGTGTTCCGCAGCGACATCCCGGCGATGCTCGGCGCGGGCGGACGCTGGTTCGCCTCTGCGGTATCGGGGGGGCGCTTCGCCGAGGCGCCGCGGGCGCTGCTCGACAACGCACCCTTGCGTCGCCTGCTCGGCGCGAGCGTCGACTGGGACGCGATCCGCCGTCATGTCGCGGCCGGCCGCCTGCACGCGCTCGCGCTGGCGGCGACGACCTATGCAGGCGGACAGCACCGGCTGTTCTTCGAGGCCGCCCCGTCCGTCCGCGACTGGCAGGGCGTGCGACGCGGCGGCAGACGGACACAGCTCACGCTCGACCATCTGATGGCGAGCGCCGCCATCCCCTTCCTGTTCCCGGCGGTCAAGCTCGAGGGCGCTTACTACGGCGACGGCGCGATGCGCCAGCTCGCCCCGCTCTCGCCGGCCATCCATCTCGGCGCGGACCGCGTGCTGGTGCTCGGCGTGCGCGCGCCCGGCGCCGCCGGCATGCCCGAGGAGATGGGTCGCGAGCGCGCTCCGTCCGCCGGCGAGATCTTCGGCTTCATGCTCGACACGCTGTTCAGCGACCAGCTCGACGCCGACCTCGACCAGCTGCGCCGCACCAATGAATTCCTCGGTGCCGTCGGCTCGCCCGTCCCGGGACTGCGGCGTGTCGCGGCGCTGCGTCTGGCGCCGCAGGCCGACCCGCGCCACGCGGCGGCTCGGCATGTCGATACGCTGCCGCGCGCCCTGCGCGCCCTGCTCGGCGTGATCGGCGCGCGTGGTGAGGCGGGCGGACTGCTGGCGAGCTACCTGCTGTTCGAATCGGCGTACACGCGCGAGATGATGGCGGCCGGCCGCTCCGAGACGGCGGCGCGTGCCGCGGAGATCATCGCCCTGCTGAAGGGCGCGTCGGCGACGGGCTGAAGGGACCCGAGGGATCGCCGCCCATCGGCCCGTTCCCCGGCGGTCGGCCGCCGGGAGACCCGGCGCCTGCGCGGCGCAGCGAGGTCGTCGCGCGGTCGAGACCCTCCAGCGTCAGCGGGAACATCCTGCCGCCGACGAGCTCGCGCAGCATCCCGACCGACGGTGTCCACTCCCAGCGCTCCTCGGGCTCGGGGTTGAGCCATGCGAGCCGCGGGAAATGCGCGGTGAGCCGCTGCATCCACGCCGTGCCCGGCTCGTCGTTCCAGTGCTCGACGCTGCCGCCCGGCTGCACGATCTCATGCGGGCTCATCGTGGCGTCGCCCACCATCACCACGCGCCAATCGGGGTTGAAGGTGCGCAGCAGCTCGAGCGTGGAGGTGCGCGCCGAGTGCCGGCGGCGGTTGTCCTGCCACAGCGACTCGTAGACGCAGTTGTGGAAGTAGAAGGTCTTGAGGTGCTTGAACTCGCTGCGCGCGGCCGAGAACAGCTCCTCGCAGGCGCGCACGTGGTCGTCCATGGATCCGCCGATGTCGAGCAGCAGCAGCACCTTCACGGCGTTGCGCCGCTCGGGGACGAGTTTGAGGTCGAGCCAGCCGGCGTTGCGCGCCGTGGCGTCGATGGTGCCGTCGAGGTCGAGCTGGTCGGCCGCGCCCTCGCGCGCGAAGCGGCGCAGGCGACGCAGCGCCATCTTGAGGTTGCGCGTACCGAGCTCGCGGCGGTCGTCGAGGTTGCGGTACTCGCGCGCCTCCCAGACCTTCACCGCGCGGCGCTGGCGCTGGCCCTGCGAGCCGATGCGCACGCCCTCGGGGTTGTAGCCGCCGGAACCGAACGGCGAAGTGCCGTTGGTGCCGATCCACTTGTTGCCGCCCTCGTGCCGCTCCTTCTGTTCGCGCAGGCGCTCGCGCAGCGTCTCGAGCAGCTTGTCCCAGCCACCGAGCGATTCGACCTTGCGGCGCTCCTCCTCGGTGAAGAGCCGTTCGGCGAGCGACTTGAGCCAATCGGGCGGCACATCGGCCATCAGCGCGGCGAAGGCGCGCTCGGCACCCGCGAAGTGCTCGGCGAACACGCGGTCGTAGCGGTCGAAGTGGCTCTCGTCCTTGACGAGCGCCATGCGTCCGAGCCAGTAGAACTCCTGCGCGGAGAGCGACGCGACGCGCGCCTCGAGCGCGCGCAGCAGCGACAGGAACTCGGTCACCGACGCCGGCACCCCCGCCTCGCGCAGCCCGAGGAAGAAGCGCACCAGCATCGTCAGCGCGTCCGGCGGCTGAGGAACACCAGCTGCTCGAAGAGGTGCACATCCTGCTCGTTCTTGATGAGCGCGCCGTAGAGCGGCGGGATGGACTTCTTCGGGTCGTCGCTGCGCAGCGCCTCGGGCGGGATGTCCTCGGCGAGCAGCAGCTTGATCCAGTCGAGCAGCTCCGAGGTCGAGGGCTTCTTCTTGAGGCCGGGCGTCTCGCGCACGCGGTAGAACGCGCCCAGCGCCTCGGCGAGCAGCTCGCGCTTGAGCCCCGGATGGTGGACCTCGACGATGCGCTGCATCGTGTCGGCGTCGGGGAAACGGATGTAGTGGAAGAAGCAGCGGCGCAGGAAGGCGTCCGGCAGCTCCTTCTCGTTGTTGCTGGTGATGATGATCACCGGCCGGTGCCGCGCCTGCACCAGCTCGCGCGTCTCGTGGACATAGAACTCCATGCGGTCGAGCTCGCGCAGCAGGTCGTTCGGGAACTCGATGTCGGCCTTGTCGATCTCGTCGATGAGCAGCACCGGCTGCACCTCGGATGCGAAGGCCTCCCAGAGCTTGCCGCGGACGATGTAGTTGCGGATGTCGGCGACGCGGGCCTCGCCGAGCTGCGAATCGCGCAGGCGCGAGACCGCGTCGTACTCGTAGAGGCCGTGCTGCGCCTTGCTGGTCGACTTCACATGCCACTCGAAGATGGGCCGGTCGAGCGAGCGCGCGACCTCGAGCGCGAGCTGGGTCTTGCCGGTGCCGGGTTCGCCCTTGATGAGCAACGGGCGACCGAGCGTGACGGAGGCGTTGACCGCCATCTCGAGGTCGGGCGTGGCGATGTAGCGGTCGGTGCCGCCGAAACGGTCGGTCATGGTGCGCCCTCGGTGGCAGGTTCGAGCTTGAGCGTGTGAGCCGTGGTGCCGGGCAGCAGCGGCGTCGGGCGACCGACGACCCAGTCGTCGAAGCCCTTGCGGTAGAAGGGCGAGAGCGGATGACCGCTCTGGCCGCCCGGGATGTGCAGGTAGGCCTCGGCCTCGCGGCCGGGCGAGATCGCGAAGCGCTGCGACGCACCGAACGACGGCGCCGCGACGCGCGGCATATCGTCGTCGCCCGCGACCGGCACCGCGGGCATGTCGAGGTAGCGGCCGAGGCCGCCGAGCGCGGCCGACAACGGATGACGGATGCGCGCCGTGTTGCGCTCGCCCCAGGTGCAGCGCTCGAGGCCGCCGCACTCGGTCTGCGCCGACGCGATCACGGCATCGGCCTGCGCCAGCAGGAACGCGCGCCAGTCGGCGTATCCGGCCGACAGCAGGTGCGGCGGCTGCTCGGTGACCATCCGCCACAGCGACCCCTCGAACAACGCGACGGGGCTCGAGCCCACGCCGGCGCCGAGCGCGCCGGTGATCATCCCCCACACCGCGTCGCGGGTGCCGTTGCGGAAGCTGCGCACCATGCGATAGCCCACCGCATCGGTCGCGGCGCGCGGCGACCACGCCGCCACCAGACGCTTGAGCTCGGCGCGCTTCGGGTGGTCGCGCAGCGCCTCCTCGTCCAGCGTCGCGAGCAGCAGACGCTGCCAGCGCTCGAGGAACACCGCACGGTCGTCGAGCTGGATGGCGAGCATGTCCGCCGGCGTCGCAGGCCGGTCGAGCGCGAGCAGGCCGTCGCGGATCTGCCGGACGCGCGAGCCGTGCTCGTAGCCCATGCCGCTCTCCGCCTCGTCGTTGCCGAGCACGCGCTCGAGCGTGCCGTCGACCTGGCGGGCGTTGCCGCTCCACAGGCGCCCGACCTCGGGGTCGACGATGCGCGGCGCCTCCGCGGCGCTGCGCCACTCGATGGGCCGCGGCGTCTCGGGTCCGCGCTCACCGCGCGGGATGCGGCCCGCGATCGTCCACGCGATGCGGCCGCTGCGGTCGCCGACCAGCATGTTCTGGTGCGGGATGCCGAGCGACGGCGCGAGCGCGAGGACCGCGTCGAGGCTGCGCGCGCGCTGCAGGTCGAAGCTCGTGAGCGTGGTCGCACCCGGCTCCACCGCGAGCCAACGCGCGAGCCAGCAGATCTCGCCGGTGCCCGCCGAGCCGGGCTCGCGCTGGACCACCACGCCGAGCGGCGATTCGAGGACAGGCTCGGCGACAGGGTCGCCGCGCAGCACCTCGATGCGCTCGCGGCCCGCCTTGAAACGCTGCTCGCCCGCGCCGGTGTAGTAGACGCCCGCTGCGACATCGCAGCTCACGCCGCGCAC
>CANHFH010000100.1 GCA_947459825.1 Pseudomonadota bacterium
CCGCTGATGCATGTCATCGCCGCCAAGGCCGTGGCCTTCCTCGAGGCGCTGCAGCCCGAGTTCAAGGACTACCAGAAGCAGGTCGTCGCCAACGCGCGCGCCATGTGCGCGCGCCTGCAGCAGCGCGGGTATCGCATCGTCTCGGGCGGCACCGACAACCATCTCTTCCTCATCGACCTCTCCGACAAGCGCATCAACGGCAAGGAGGCGGACGCCGCGCTCGGCGCCGCGCACATCACGGTCAACAAGAACGCCGTGCCGAACGATCCGCGTCCGCCCATGGTCACGAGCGGCATCCGCATCGGCACGCCGGCCTCGACCACCCGCGGCTTCAAGGAAGCGGAGATGGAGCATGTCGCCGACCTCATCGCCGATGTGCTCGACGCCGAGGGTGCGCCGGAAGCGGTCGCGGCCGTGCGCGCGAAGGTCACGGCGCTCTGCCACCGCTTCCCGGTGTACGAGTCGAGCCGCTCCCTCGCGGCGCAGGTCCGTTGAGCCGGATGCCGCGCTGACGGGACGCCACCATGTACTGTCCCTTCTGCGGCCACGAAGAGACCAAGGTGAACGACTCGCGGCTCGCCGCGGAAGGCCGTCAGATACGCCGCCGCCGCGAGTGCCTCGCTTGCGGTGAACGCTTCACAACCTTCGAGTCCGCCGAGCTCGTCATGCCGCTCGTGGTCAAGAGCAAGGGCGACCGCGAACCCTTCGATGTGCAGAAGCTCCGCTCGGGCATCCTGCGCGCATTGCAGAAGCGCCCGGTGCCGCAGGAGAAGGTGGAGTCCGCCATCGAGCGCATCACCCATCGCCTGCGCGCGCTCGGCGAGCGCGAGGTGCCCTCGCGGCAGGTCGGCGAGTTCGTGATGGACGAACTGCGCCATCTCGACGAGGTCGCCTATGTGCGCTTCGCCTCGGTGTACCGCAGCTTCCAGGACATCGAGGCTTTCCGCGACGAGGTCGACAAGCTGCGCACGCGCCGTCGTCGCGAGCCGCTCGCGGGGCAGATGTCGCTGCTCGGCGGTGAGGATCCTGCCGGCCAGACACCCGGCGCGGCGGGCGGCAAGGCCGCCGGCAAGCCGCCGCGGCGCAGCCACTAGCGCGTCGCGCGACCGCACCACGCAACCGCGCCGTACGACCGTACCGCACACCATGGATGGCACCCCCTTCGAAAGACAGGCGATGGCGCGCGCGTTGGCGCTCGCCGCGCTCGGCCGTCGCAGCACCCAGCCCAACCCGCGCGTCGGCTGCGTCATCGCGCAGGGCGAGCGGATCGTCGGCGAGGGCTGGCATCAGCGCGCCGGTGAGCCGCATGCCGAGGTGTTCGCGCTGCGTCAGGCGGGCGCGGCCGCGCGTGGCGCCACCGCCTTCGTCACGCTCGAGCCCTGCAACCATCACGGGCGCACGCCGCCCTGCAGCGAAGCGCTGATCGCGGCCGGCGTCGCGCGCGTCATCTACGCCTGCGGCGATCCCAACCCGCGGGTCGATGGTTCGGGCGCCGCACGGCTGCGCACCGCAGGCGTCGAGGTCGCGACCGGTCTGCTGGCGGCGGAGGGCGAGGAGCTCAACCTCGGGTTCTTCAGCCGCATGCGCCGCGGGCGTCCCTGGCTGCGCCTCAAGATGGCGGCGAGCCTAGATGGTCGCACCGCTCTCGCGGGCGGCGAGAGCCGTTGGATCACCTCCCGTGAGGCGCGCGAGGATGTGCACGCCTGGCGCGCCGAGAGCGCGGCGGTGCTCAGCAGCAGCGCCACCGTGCTCGCCGACGACCCGGAACTCACCGCGCGGCCGGTGCCCGCGGCGGACGGGGACGTTGCATGCGCCGCGCACCCGCTGCGACAGCCGCTGCGCGTGATCCTCGACAGCCACGCGCGCGTACCGTCCACCGCACGCCTGTTCGCGGCGTCGGGAGACATCGTCCGTCTGGTCGGGCCAGCCGCGAGGCCACTGTCCGGAGCGCCCTCGGCGGCGCCGGGGGAGCGCGCCGCCCACCGCATCGAACGCATCGCGACCGACGCGGACGGTCGTCTGTCGCTGCCTGCGGTGCTCGCCTGGCTCGGCGGCGAGGGGATCAACGAGGTCTGGACCGAGGCCGGGCCCACGCTCGCCGGGGCGTTGCTCACCGCCGGCTTGGTCGACGAACTCGTCGTGTACCTCGCACCTCGGCTCCTCGGTCCCGATGCCCGACCGCTCGCCCACCTGCCGGCGTTGACGCGTCTCGCGGACGCGGCGCCGTGGCGCGTGCAGGATATGCGGCCGATCGGCCCGGATATCCGTATCATGCTGCGCCCGGAGAGTTGAGGAGACCGCAGGCGTGTTCACCGGCATCGTGCAGGACATGGGACGCATCGTCGCGCTGGAGCCGCGCGCCGGTGATGTGCGCCTGCGCGTCGCGGTCGAGCGGTTGCCGCTCGACGCCGTCCGCAGCGGCGACAGCATCGCCGTCAGCGGCGTCTGTCTCACGGTGGTCGAGCACGACGCGGGCGGCTTCGCGGCGGATGTCTCGAACGAGACGCTCTCGCTCACCACGCTCGGTGACCTGGCACCGGGCTCGCGCGTCAACCTCGAGCCCGCGCTGCGCGCCGGCGATCCGCTCGGCGGGCATCTGGTCTCGGGGCATGTCGACGGCGTGGGCCGCGTGGTGTCGCTCGCGCAGGACGCGCGCTCGTGGCGCATCCGCTTCGAGACCCCGCCGGATATCGCGCGCTATGTGGCCCGCAAAGGCTCCATCGCCATCGACGGCGTGAGCCTCACGGTCAACGAGGTCGAGGGCCGCGAGTTCGGCATCAACATCATCCCGCACACCTGGCAGGTCACGACCATCGGCGGTTATGCGCCGGGCCGCCGCGTGAACCTCGAGATCGACCCGATCGCCCGTTATGTGGAACGGCTGCTCGCCGCGGGAGCGGCGCAATGACCCTGCGCGTGGTGCCGGATCCCGCGCCGGTCGACGGTTTCGACCGCATCGAGGACATCCTCGCCGACCTCGCCGCCGGTCGCATGGTCGTCATCCTCGACGACGAGCGCCGCGAGAACGAGGGCGACCTCATCATGGCCGCCGCGAAGGTGCGACCGGAGGATGTGAACTTCATGGCGCGCTACGGCCGCGGCCTGATCTGCCTCACGCTCACGCCCGAGCGTTGCCGCCAGCTGCGCCTGCCGCTGATGGTGAGCGGCACCGACCGCGAGCATCGCACCAACTTCACCCTCTCCATCGAGGCCGCCGAGGGCGTGACCACCGGCATCTCGGCCTTCGACCGCGCGCACACCGTGCGCACCGCGGTCGCCGAGGATGCGCGCCCCGAGGACCTGCGCCAGCCGGGGCACATCTTCCCGCTGATGGCGCAGCCGGGCGGCGTACTGACCCGAGCGGGCCACACGGAAGCGGGCTGCGACCTCGCGCGACTCGCGGGCCTAGAGCCGGCCGCGCTCATCGTCGAGATCATGAGCGACGATGGCACGATGGCGCGGCAGCCCGAGCTGCGGCGTTTCGCGCGCGAGCATGGGCTGCGCATCGGCACCATCGCCGACCTCATCCGCTATCGCCTGCGTACCGAGCGCTCGGTCGAGCGCGTCGCCGAGCGTGCCGTGACCACCGCGCACGGCGATTTCCGCTTGCTCGCCTATCAGGACCACACCCATCGCGATGTGCATCTGGCGCTGGTGCGCGGCGCCATCGACGGCGCGACGCCGCCGCTGGTGCGCGTGCACCTCGCCGAGACGCTGCGCGACCTCGTCGGCGTGCGCGAGGTCCCGGCGCGTTGGACGCTCGACGCCGCGCTCGCCCGCATCGCGCGCGAGGGGCAGGGCGTGGTGGTGATCCTGCGCGAGCAGGAATCGCCGCGCGAACTCGCCGACGCCGTACGCGGCGACATATCGGCGATGACGCCGCCGACGCAGAGCACCGATCCCGCGGTCGCGCCCGTCTGGCGCACCTACGGCATCGGCGCGCAGATCCTGCAGGACCTCGGCGTGCGCCGCATGCGCGTGCTGTCCTCGCCCAAGCAGATGCAGGGCCTGTCGGCGTTCGACCTCGAGGTGCTCGAGTACATCGGGCCGGGAGACGGGCCGGGAGATGCCCCGGGAGATGTCGATGCGCGTTGAGTCCGACACCCGCGAGGGCACGGCACAGCTCGATGCGCGGGGCCTGCGCATCGCCCTGGTCGCCGCGCGCTTCAACGCGCCGCTCGTCGACCGCATGCTCGCCGGCGCTCGCGCCGCATGGGCGCGGCACGGCGGCGACCCGGCGGACCTCGAGGTGTTCCGGGTGCCCGGCGCCTTCGAACTGCCGCTCGCCTGTCGGCACGCGGCCTTCACCGGCCGCTACTCGGCGGTGGTGGCGCTCGGCTGCGTCATCCGCGGCGACACACCGCACTTCGACTACGTCGCCGGCCAGAGCGCCCAGGGCCTCATGCAGGCCGGCCTCGAGAGCGGCATCCCGGTGGTGTTCGGCGTGCTGACCGTCGAGAACGAGGCGCAGGCGCTCGAGCGTGCCGACACCGCGCGGCTCGACAAGGGCGGCGAGGCCGTCGAGTCCGCCATCGAGACCGCACGCACCTTGGCGGCGATCGCCGCGGGGCAGGGCTGACATGGCGGGTACCCGTCCACGCCGCGACCCCGCCTCCGGTGCGCGTTCCGTCGCGCGTCGTCTCGCGGTGCAGGCGATCTACCGTGTCCAGCTCAATGCCGGTCCGTGGCAGGACCTCGTGAGCGAGTTCGCGGACGAGCCGGACATGGCCCGCGCCGACGGCGAGTATTTCCGGGCGTTGGTGCAGGCCTGTTGCGAGGACCGCGATGCGCTCGACGGCACGCTCGCGCAGTGGGTCGACCGCAAGCCCGAGTCGCTCGATCCGGTCGAGCATGCGGTTCTGCTCGTCGGCGTGCACGAGCTCGCGCACCGTCCCGAGGTGCCCTGGCGGGTGGTGATCGCCGAGGCGGTCACGCTCACCAAGCGTTTCGGCGCCACCGACGGCCACAAGTTCGTCAACGCGGTGCTCGACCGCGCGGCGCGCGCGCTGCGTCCGCACGAACACTGAGCGCGCGGGCATGGCGCTCGGCGAGTTCGAGCTGATCGACCGCTTCTTCCGCGATCGCGGCGCGACGCGCACCGATGTCGTGCTCGGCATCGGCGATGACGGCGCGCTGCTGCGGCCGCCCTCCGGTGCCGACCTCGTCGCCGTGAGCGACACGCTCGTCGAGGGCGTGCACTTCCCTGCGGGCAGCCCCGCCGAGTCCATCGGCCATCGGTCGCTGGCGGTCAATCTCAGCGACATCGCCGCGATGGGCGCGACGCCGCGTTGGGCCCTGCTGTCGCTCACGCTGCCGCGGGTCGAGGAAGCTTGGCTCGCGGGTTTCGCGCGCGGCTTCGGCGCGCTCGCCCGTGCGCACGGCGTGGCGCTGGTCGGCGGTGACACGACGCGCGGTCCGATGACCATCGGCGTGCAGGTGCTCGGCGCGGTGCCGGCGGGCGACGGACTGCGTCGCAGCGGCGGGCGTCCGGGCGATGCGCTGTTCGTCACCGGTACGCCAGGCGATGCCGCGGCGGGGCTCGCGCTCATCATGGCTGCTGATGGCTCCGCGGCGGGACTGCGGAGCGACGCTCCCGCCGACGCCCTCGAGGCGCTACGCCGGCGTTTCCTCTTCCCGACGCCGCGGATCGCCGAGGGCGAGTCCCTGCGCGGTCTGGCGAGTGCCTGCATCGACATCTCCGACGGTCTCGTGGGCGATCTCGGCAAACTCGCCGCCGCCAGCGCTTGCGCGGCGGTGCTCGATGTCGATGCGCTGCCGCGCTCGGCGGCGCTCGCCGCGGTCACACCGGAAGCGGCGCTGCGGTCCATGCTCGACGGCGGTGACGACTATGAGCTGCTGCTCGCGGTGCCGCCTGCGCAGGTCGCGCGCGTCGCCTCGATGCCGGGTCTGACGCGTATCGGTGAGCTGCGCGATGCGTCGACGGCCGCCCGTGTGACGCTGCGCCGACGCGCCGCGGACGGCACCCTCTCGGAGACGCCGGCCACCGGAGCCGGCTTCGATCACTTCGCGGGCTGAGCGTCCGCGGCCGGGTCCGCGGCCGTACCCTCAGCCGGGTCCGGCTCGAGGTCCTTGTCCCGCTCGACCAGCGCATAGGCCGAGTGGTTGTGGATCGACTCGAAGTTCTCCGCTTCCACCGAGTAGGCGGCGACGCGCGGCTCGGCGTTGAGCCGCAGCGCGATGTCGCGCACCAGGTCCTCGACGAACTTCGGGTTGTCGTAGGCGCGCTCGGTGACGAACTTCTCGTCGGGGCGCTTGAGCAGCCCGTAGAGCTGGCTCGAGGCCTCGGTCTCGGCGATATCGATCAACTCCTCGATCCAGAGGTGCTCGCGCAGCCGTACCGTGAGCGTCACATGCGAACGCTGGTTGTGCGCGCCGCGCTCCGAGATCCGCTTGCTGCAGGGGCAGAGGCTGGTGACCGGCACCACCACCTTGATGGAGGTCAGGTTGCGGCCCGCACGCCGCTCGCCGATCAGCGTCACGCGGTAGTCCATCAGGCTCTCGACGCCCGACACCGGCGCGCGCTTCATGACGAAGAACGGGAAGCTGAGGTCGATATGACCGGAGTCGGCCTCGAGCCGCGCCGTCATCTCCTCGAGCATGCGGCCGTGGTCGGCCACCGAGATCTCCCGCTCGCGGTGCAGGATCTCCACGAAGCGCGACATGTGCGTGCCTTTGAAGTGGTGCGGCAGGTCGACGAACATGTTGAACGACGCGACGCTGTGCTGCTCGCCGCTCGAGCGGTCGCGCAGCCGCACCGGGTGCAGGATGTCCTTGATGCCGACCTTGCTGATCGGGATGCGGCGCTCGTCACGGTGGGACTGCACGTCCGCGATGGCCGCGGCGCTGGTGTTCGACGGGGTCATGGGTCTCCTTACGCGCCGGCGGCGCGGCGCGGCGTACCGCGCTGTTCCTGCCACCAGGTCTCGACCTGGCGGGCGATGCCGGCCGGGTCGAGCCCGGCGGCGGCGAGGCAGTCGTTACGGCTGCCGTGTTCGATGAAGCGGTCGGGGATGCCGACCATGTGCAGCGGGCGCTCGATGCCGGCGACGGCCAACGCCTCGGCGACGGCGGCGCCGGCGCCGCCCATCACCGCGTTCTCCTCGACGGTGACGAGCGCGCTGTGGCGCGCCGCGACCTGCTGGAGAAGCGCGGTGTCGAGCGGCTTGATGAAGCGCATGTTGACGACAGTCGCATCGAGCCGCTCGGCGATCTTCAGCACGCCTGCGAGCAGCGTGCCGAACACCAATATCGCGAGCCCGCTGCCGCCCTCGCGCCGGATCTCGCCGCGACCGACGGGCAGGGCGGTCATCTCCTTGCGCGGCGTGGTGCCGTCGCCCGCGCCGCGCGGGTAGCGCACCGCGGACGGTCCCGGCAGCGTGGTCGCGGTGTAGAGCATCTGGCGGCACTCGTCCTCGTCGGCCGGTGCCATCAGCGTCATGTTCGGGATGCAGCGCAGGTACGAGATGTCGTAGGCACCCTGGTGCGTGGCGCCGTCGCTGCCGACGAGACCGGCGCGGTCGAGCGCGAACACCACGGGCAGGTCCTGCAGCGCCACA
>CANHFH010000101.1 GCA_947459825.1 Pseudomonadota bacterium
CCGAGCCGCGAGCAGATGACCGCCCATCTGCGCATCGCGCTGCGCGACTTCGACCTCGCGGCCATCTCGACCATCCACGGCTTCTCGCAGCGCATGCTCTCCGAGCTCGCCTTCGAGTCGGGGCAGGATCCTGACCTCGAGCTGCTCTCCGATCCGACCGAGATCCTCGAAGAGATCGTCGACGACGAACTCGCGCGCTTCTTCCACGGCGCCGATACGGAGGAGGTCGCGCTCTATCAGTCCGCCGGATACACACGCGACGAGATGCTGCGCGTCGCGCGCGCGATGTGCGCCGCGGTCGAGCCGGAGGTGGTCCCACAACGAAAGGCGGATGCGGCTGCGGCGACGCGGGCGAGCGTGCGGGCGTTCCGTTCGGCCCGCGAGGCCGCCTATGACCAGTGGACCGACGCCGCGAACGCCGAGAGATTGCGTGGATTGGTGGCAATGCGCGGCGACTTCGACGACGGCCGTTATCTCGAGGCTCGGATCGCCACCATACGCACATGGATCGTCGACGGTGCGAATCTGCCGACAGGTGACCGAACGGTCGACAATGCCATCCAGGCACTGCGCGTCGCAGGACTTCAAGCTGCCTTCGAGGTGAAAGGCGGCGACAAGACGGCCCTCCAGAAAGAGCACTTCTGGCCGCTGATCGAGTCCCTCGATACCTTCATCGATCAAGCCGAAGCGTTCCGGAAAAGTTTTGCGCCGCTCGCCGACTTTGCGGTGACGGTGCGTCCGCGCTTCGAGGCCGAGGTGGCGCGTCGCCGCGTGCTCACCTTCGATGCCATGCTGTCGCGGCTCGCCGAGAAGGTGCTGGCGGACGGTGGTGCCGCAAGCCCCGTCGCACAGCGCATCCGCGATCGTTATGACGCGGTCCTCGTCGATGAGTTCCAGGACACCGATGCCTCGCAGTGGACTGTGCTGGAGGCGGCGTTCCTCGGCCACAAGCGTCTGATCCTCATCGGCGACCCGAAGCAGGCGATCTACGCTTTCCGTGGCGCCGATGTCCATGTCTATACGGAGGCTGCAAAGAAGGTCGCGCCTGCGCACCGTCGCACGATGGACGTCAACTACCGCTCCGACCAGAGCGTGCTCGAGGCCTTGCACACGCTTTGGCGCGCGGGTTCGAACGCGTTTGATGACAAGGGCTTCGACTATGTAGATGTGCAGGCCTACAAGGACAAGAAGCGCGGCGCGGACTACGCTGTCGAACCCGGGCTCGACATCCGCTGGGTCGACGCGCGTGTCCTCAAAGGCGGGGAAGGTCATCCGATCGACAGCAAGCGCCCCACGGAACTCGCGCGGCTCGCTGCGGCCGAGGTGGTGGCGTCGCTATCGCCCTCGCGCGATGGCGCCTCGCCACGGGTGGCGAAGGCAAGCGGGCTCGCGGCGCTCGTCAACAGCCACGCGCAGGCGGCGACCCTGCAGCGTGCGTTGCGCGATGTCGGCGTGCCGGCCGTCGCCGCGACGCGCAACACCGTCTTCGCCACCGAGGCCGCGCGTTGGCTCGCGACTTGGCTCGATGCCGTCGCCGCAGGCGGTCGCGACCGTGAGGCGCGCGCCGCGGTGGTGACACCGCTCTTCGGTTGGACCGCGGATGAACTCGCCTGGGCGCTCGCTGCCGCCGATCAGGGCGGTCAGCGTTGGCAAGCCTGGACCGCTCGCTTGCACGATGCCGCAGCCCGCTGGACGCGCTGGGGCTTCGCGCGCGTCTTCGATCGCGAAGTCCTCGATCTCGGTGTGCTGCCGCGTGTGCTTGCGTTGCCGGGCGGGGAGCGTCACGCCACCGATCTACGGCATCTCTTCGAGTTGGTGCATGCGGAGGAGCGCAGCACCCGCGGCGGTCCTGCCACGCTCGCCGCGTGGCTGCGCGCCGAAGCGGAGGTCGCCGATCAGGAGCGCGCGCAGCGCCTCGAAAGCGATGCCGATGCCGTACGCATCGAGACGGTCCATGCGAGCAAAGGCTTGCAGTACGGCCATGTGCTGCTGCCGTTCACTTGGGACGCAAGGGCACCCGCCAATCGGGGCTACAAGGGGCCGATCCTGCTCCGTACCGAAGGTCACACCCGCATCGACCTGTCGCCGGCGATGTCGCAGGCGCGGCAGGACGCTATCGACGAGGCCCATCAGGAGTCCCGTCGCGAGGACCTGCGGAAGATCTATGTCGCGATGACCCGCGCCGAGCACCGCAATGTCGCGTGGTACGGGCCGATGGGAAAGAACGGCCAGGCGGCTGAGGCGACAGCGATGGGCCGGCTGCTGTTCCGCACCCCGGCGGCGACAGGTCATCCAGACGATGGATTGCCGGACTTCAAGGAAGACGCGGAGACGGCCTGGCCTGTCGCCCACAAACGGCTCGATGATCTCGCGACCCGCAGCGCCGGCACGGTCGTATGGTCGGCCGTTGAGCGCATCCCGAAGGCCGCCGCTTGGCTTCCGCCGCGCGTTGCGCCGACGGCGTCGCCGCAAGCGGCGCCCTGGCCCGCCAGCCGCGCGTCGCTGCGCGGCGAGTGGATGGTGACGAGCTACACCGGTCTCGCGGCGCGCAGCGCCGTCGCGACACCCGATGGCGCCGAAGGCAACGCCACCACCGAAGGCGAGCTCGAGCGCGATGATGTGCGTGCGGGTCGTGACGAGCGGCCGAGCGTCGCCGCATCGGCTTCGACACCGTCGATGCTCGAGGTTTCGATGCCCCGTGACGATCGCGACCGGCTCAAGCGTGGCGGCGGCACGGTCTACGGCACCTTCGTCCACGAAGTCTTCGAGGTCGTCGATTTCACCAGCGCCCAGGGCAAGGACGGCCGCGCGCTCCGCGATCTGGTCGGCGCCTGCGCCGAGCGCAACGGTCTGCAAGCCGATCCACAGGTCGCCGCGGAACTCGTCGAGAAGATGCCGGGCCTCCTCGCGACCCCGCTCGATCATCAAGGCGGCACGCTCGCCGACCCGCTCCGCGGTCTGCCGAAAGGCTTCACGCTGGCGCACATCGATGCACGCGATCGGCTCGACGAGCTCGCGTTCAACCTGCGGCTCGGTGCGGGTGCGCGCTACACGCGCACCCGGCCGTCCGTCCTCGACCCGTCGCGCATCCAGACCGCCTTGGCGGCTGCGCTCGACGACGCGCGCGTGCCACCGCAGGAGATCGCGCCGGTGCGTGCGTGGCTCACCTACCATCTCGAGCGTGCGCGACTCGAAGGTGGGCAGATCTTCGAGGAGATCGCCGGCATCCTCACCGGTTCCATCGACCTCGTGTTCCGCGCGCATCCGGATGCGGCACAGCGCGCAGCCGGCGATACGGACCCGCGTTGGTTCGTCGTCGACTACAAGACCAATGTCATCGAGACCTCGACCCCGGGGCATTTCACCGGACCCTGGCTCGCCTGGAAGATGGCGACCACCGGTTATCCGCTGCAGGCGCTGCTCTACACCGTCGCGCTGCACCGCCACCTGCAGTTGCGCCTGCGCGGCTACGACTACGACCGGCATATGGGCGGCTATCTCTATCTCTTCGTGCGCGGCATGGCCGGACCCGACACCCCGCGTTGCGCCGAGACCGGGCGTTGCCTCGGCGTATTCGCGCATCGCTGGCGCCGCGAGACCATCGAAGCGGTGGATGACGCGCTGGGTGCTGCGTTCGACGCCGCGCTCGGCGGGGAGGGCGCATGACCACCATCGCTCCCGCCACGCTAGACACCGGCACCGAAACGCCCAGCGCGTTCCTCAAACGCGCACAGCCTTTTTTGAAGGCGGGCGTGCTCGACGCCTCGGATGTGCACGCGATCGCGCTCACCGCGCCGCGTTTCGGCGAGGACGATGTCGAGCGCATGCTTGGCCTCGCTTTCGCGGCGCGTGCGCCGCGCGTCAGCCATCCCGGCGTGGATCTGCGCACGCTGCGCCACCATATCGATGTCGAGGCCGACGAGGAGCTGCCCTGGCCGGCGGATCCGGAGGCGTGGGCCCGTCACACGCTCAAGTCGCCGATGGTCGGCGGTCCGGACGATGCGCTGAAGCCCTTCGTCGCGCAGCCGCGCACACGGCAGACGGACACTCCGCTGCTCCTGACGCGGCGCATGTATGTCGAACAGCAGCGCGTCGCGCGCGCCGTCGTCGCACGCGCTGCGCATGAGGTGCCGGAAGCGGCGCGGATCGCGGATCTCGATGCGACGCTCGCCCGGCTCTTCCCCGTCGCGGCGACCGGCGGGACGGGCGACACCGATGGCCCGGACGGCGAGGCAGCGCGTGCCGTGCGGCTCGCTGCGACGCGGCGTCTGGCGTTGATCGTCGGCGGTCCCGGCACCGGCAAGACCTTCTCGGTGACGCGGCTGCTTGCGGCGTTGATGCAGGGTAGCGCGATCTCCGTCGCGCTCGCCGCACCGACCGGCAAAGCCGCGGCGCGCATGCGCGAGGCGATCCGCGAAGCGACCGACGCGGCGGCGCGGCCCCTGCTCGATGTATCGGACGATGTTCGTGCTCGGCTGCAGTCGCTGCCGGCCACCACGCTGCATCGCCTCGTCGGGGTCCGTCCGGATGGCAGCGCCCGCCACACCGCCGCCAACCCGATCCCGATGCAGCTCGTCATCGTCGACGAGGTGTCGATGGTCGACCTCACGATGATGCGGCGCTTGCTCGAGGCCGTGCATCCGGATGCACGGCTGGTGCTGCTCGGCGACCGCGATCAGCTCGCGAGTGTCGAGGCGGGCTGCGTGCTCGCCGATCTTGTACCGCCGGCCGTGGGGCCCGTGGCCGGCGTGACAGCCAGGTCGGCGCCCGATGCCGCCGCCACGGCGCTCGCCGCCGTCACGCAGATGTTCACGCGCTCGCGGCGCTTCGAGAGCGCTCCTGACATCGCGCTCATCGCTGCCTGTCTGCAGAGCTATCCGACGCGTCACCCGGATGTGCCGGCGGGCGACCCGCAGGCGATCCGCGCGCGGGCGCTCGAGGTCTTCAACGGCACGCGCCATGCGAGCCAGGAGACACAGCCCGACTGGCGCATCGAGCGGCTCGGTGCTCCGGTGCTGCAGCGCGCCGGCGCCGGTGCGACGAAGCCGGTGGCGAAACCCACCGAACAGCAGCTCGCACAGCTCGTCGAACCCTATCTGCAGGGCTACGCGACCGTGCTGCGCGCCGGCATCGCCGATCGCACGCAGCTCGACGATCCCAAGTGGCAGCGCGACCTGCTCGCGATCTTCGACCGCTACCGCGTGCTCGCCGTGCATCGGCGTGGTCCGCTCGGCGTGCAGCAGTTGGAGCAGGAGCTCGCACGGCGTCTGCGCGCCGCGCTCGATCCGGGCGGCCGTCAGGGCGATGACCTCGGCTACGGTCATTGGGGCGGACGCCCGATCCTCATCACCGAGAACGCCTACGACGTCGGACTCATGAACGGCGATGTGGGCATCGTGCTGCCGCTGGAGGACGGTCCTGCGGCGGTGTTCCCGCACGAGACGCCGGGCGAGGTGCGCCGCGTCGCGCTTTCGAGGCTGCCGCCGCACGAAGGCGCGCTGGTGATGACCGTGCACAAATCGCAAGGCTCGCAGTTCGACCATGTCGCGCTGGTGCTCGCCGGCCGCGATTCGCCCATCCAGACCCGCGAACTCGTCTACACCGGCGTGACGCGCGCCAAGCAGCGGCTGAGCTGGCTCGGCGACATCGACGAGCTGCGGCGCTCGCTCGATCGCGAGGTGCGCCGCGAGAGCGGGCTGCCGGAGCTCATCGGATCATCGCTGGGGTGACCGGCCGGGTTGCCGGCCGCGGGCTCATCCCGTCACCCAGTTCTCCACCGTGAGGCCGTTGAAGCCGCGGAAGTCCGCTTCATTGTTCGTCACCAGCGTCGCGCCCAGCGACAACGCATGTGATGCGATGAGTTTGTCGAGCGCGTCCTTGCTGCGCTCGCGGTCTGCTGCCCGCAACGGGCCGTAAGTACGCGCCGCGGGACGATCGAAGGGTGCGACCGGGATGTCCTCGAGCAGGCTGTCGAGCACCGCTTGGTTGTGCATCGCTGCATCGCCCGATCGCGCGACGCCGAATTCGAGCTCCGCGAGCGTGATGGCGGAGATCACCACGTCGCCGACGAAGCACTCGGCGAACCGCGCACGCACCTGCGGCGGTTGATGCTTCATCAGGTAGATGCAGATGTTGGTGTCGAGCATGAAGCGCGGCTTCATAGGGTGTCGCGCTCACCCTCGATGTTGTGTCCACGGCCTTCGCTCATGAAGTCCGGCGAGAACCGCGCGAGCTTGCCGAGCACATCACCGATGCGTCGTTGCGCGGGCCGGATCACCAACACATCACCTTGCCGCTCGATGACGAGTTCCAAGTCCCAAGTGCTGTAGGCGAGCTCCGCGGGGATACGCACGGCTTGTGAGTTGCCGTTCTTGAAGAGTCGGGTGGTGGTCATGGATGGAGCGCCTTAACTTGTATGGATGTACGCGTACATCCTATCGCAGCGGCGTCAGCGAGGCAATCTATAAAACTCTGATTTTAATGAGTTTTATACCTTGGTATCCCGTGCGCTAGGCGCCAACATCGCTCCGCAGTCTCTCTCGTCGATGCGTATATCAATGCGCATATAAGATGCGTACATGAGGCGGATGAATATGACCCAGACCCACGACGTGGACGCACCGAAGCGCGCCACCAACCTGAGCATCAACGCCGATCTGCTCGCGCGGGCCCGCGCGCTGGAGATCAACCTGTCTGCGACCCTGGAGTGCGCGTTGGTCGAGGCGCTCCGTCAGCAACAGCGTGAAGACTGGTTGCGCAAGAACCGCGCCGCCATCGATGCCTACAACGAAGAGGTCGAGTCCCGAGGCGTCTTCAGCGATGGACTGAGAACCTTCTGATGCCGCAGTTCGATGTCCATCGCAACCCGAACCCCGCCACCCAGGGCGTGTTCCCTTTGCTGCTCGATGTGCAGAGCGACCTGATGTCGGGCCTCGAGACGCGCGTCGTCGTGCCGTTGCGGCCTACCGCCGCGCTCAAAGAGCGTGTCATCGGCACGCTGATGCCGATCATGGAGATCGAAGGCACACGTTATGCGATGGTGACCCCGCAGCTCGCCGGCATATCGCGACAGCAGCTCGGGATGAAGGTCGCCGAGGTGCCGCACCACCGTGATGCGGTGATCGCGGCACTCGACCTTCTGATCACCGGTATCTGAGGCTCAAAGTCCCAGCGCTTCCGCCACCGCCTTCGAGGTGATCTTGCCCGCGCTCACGTTGAGGCCTTCCGCAAGGCCCGCGTCGGCGGCGAGTGCCGCCTGCTGGCCGCGGTCGGCGAGCGACTTCACATAGGGCAGCGTCGCGGCGTTGAGCGCGAACGCAGAGGTACGCGGCACCGCGCCCGGCATGTTGGTCACGCAGTAGTGCGTCACGCCGTGCACGACATAGGTCGGCTCGCTGTGCGTCGTCGGACGGCTCGTCGCGAAGCAGCCGCCCTGGTCGATGGCGATGTCGATCAGCACCGAGCCGGGGCGCATCGAGGCGACCATCTTGTCGGTGACGAGCTTCGGCGCCGCGGCGCCGGGGATCAGCACGGCGCCG
>CANHFH010000102.1 GCA_947459825.1 Pseudomonadota bacterium
GTGCCCGCCGAGGTGCCGAACGCCTGCTTGAGGCCATAGCCGGTCGGCGAATGACAGACGCGTGCGCAGGTGTCGACGTTGTTGTTGCCGAACACCGCACGCACCATCTTCTGCACGAGGAAGGTCTCCTCGTTGGTGCAGCGCGAGGAGGTCACCGCGCCCACCGAGTTCTTGCCGTACTGCGACTGCAGGCGGCGGAACTCCGAGGCGATGCGGCCGATGGCCTCGTCCCAGCTCGCCTCGCGCCACGGGTCGCTGATGCGGTCGCGGACGAGCGGCGAGAGCACGCGGTCCGGATGGGTCGCGTAGCCCCAAGCGAAACGCCCCTTGACGCAGGAATGGCCGCGGTTGGCCTTGCCGTCGTCGTGCGGCACCATGCGCACGACCTCGTTGCCGCGGACCTGCGCCTTGAAGGTGCAGCCGACGCCGCAGTAGGCGCAGGTGGTGAGCACCGAGCGCTCGGGCTGGCCGATCTCGATGACGCTCTTCTCGATGAGCGTCGCCGTCGGGCAGGCCTTCACGCAGGCGCCGCAGGAGACGCACTCGGAGTCGATGAACTTCTCGTCGACGCTGGCCGCGACCTTGGACTCGAAGCCGCGACCGGAGATGGTCAAGGCGAGTGTGCCCTGCACCTCGTCGCAGGCGCGCACGCAGCGCGAACAGACGATGCACTTGGAAGGGTCGAAGGTGAAGTACGGGTTGGTCTCGTCCTTCTTGGCGTCGAGGTGGTTGGCGCCGTCGTAGCCGTAGCGCACCTCACGCAGGCCCACCGCGCCCGCCATGTCCTGCAGCTCGCAGTCACCGTTGGCCGAACAGGTCAGGCAGTCGAGCGGATGGTCGGAGATGTAGAGCTCCATCACGCCGCGCCGGAGCGACTTGAGCTTGCCGGTCTGGGTGTGGACCTTCATGCCCTCGGCGACCGGGGTCGTGCAGGACGCCGGCGTACCGTTGCGGCCCTCGATCTCGACGAGGCAGAGCCGGCAGGAACCGAAGGCCTCGAGCGTATCGGTGGCGCAGAGCTTGGGGATCGATACGCCGGCCTCAGCCGCGGCGCGCATGACCGAAGTGCCCGCAGGCACCTGCACGGGCATGCCGTCGATCTCTATCGTCACGCGCTGGGTGGAACGCGACGGCGGCGTACCGAGGTCACGATCGTCGATGATGGCGCTCATGGTCGGCGGAAATCCTGCGGAAAGTGACGCACCGCACTCAGCACCGGGTACGGCACGAAACCGCCCAACGCGCAGAGTGACCCCAATCGAAGAGTATTGCAAAGGTCGTCGAGCAGCGCCAAGTTGGCGTCGACATCGCGGCCGGCGAGGATCTTGTCGATGACCTCCATGCCGCGGACCGAACCGACGCGGCAGGGCGTGCACTTGCCGCAGGACTCGGCGGCGCAGAACTCCATCGCGAAGCGCGCCTGCCGGGCCATATCGACGGTATCGTCGAACACCACGACGCCGCCATGGCCGACGAGACCGTCACGGGCCGCGAAAGCCTCGTAGTCGAGCGGCGTGTCGAAGAGCGCGCGCGGGAAGTACGCGCCGAGCGGCCCGCCGACCTGCACCGCCCTCACCGGCCGACCGGTGGCCGTGCCGCCACCGACATCGTCGATGATGTCGCCGAGCGTCAGGCCGAACGGGGCCTCGAAGAGCCCGCCGTGCTTGATGTTGCCCGCCAACTGGAACGGCAGCGTGCCGCGCGAGCGACCGGTGCCGAGCGCAGCGTAGCCCTCGGCGCCGCGCACCAGGATCTCGGGGACGGTGGCGAGCGTGAGGACGTTGTTGACCACCGTCGGCTTGCCGAAGAGGCCGTGGTGCGCGGGCAGCGGCGGCTTGGCCCGCACCTGACCACGCTTGCCCTCGAGGCTCTCGAGCAGCGCCGTCTCCTCGCCGCAGACATAGGAGCCGGCGCCGATGCGCAGCTCGATGGCGCAGTCCTCGAACAGGCCGTTGGCCCGCGCCACCACCAGTGCATGCTCGAGCACGGCGATGGCGCGCGGATACTCGGAACGGATGTAGATGAATCCCTTGCGCGCGCCCACCGCGAGCCCGCAGATGACCATGCCCTCGAGCAGCGCGAAGGGGTCGCCCTCCATGACCATGCGGTCCGCGAAGGTGCCGGAGTCGCCCTCATCGGCGTTGCACACGACGTACTTCACATCTCCGGGCGCGTCATGGACCGTGCGCCACTTGATGCCCGCCGGGAAGCCCGCACCGCCGCGGCCGCGCAGCCCTGAGGCCGTGACCGCATCGAGCGTCGCCTTCGCACCGAGCCCGCGGGCGCGTGCGAGACCCTGCCCGCCACCATGGGCCGTGTAGTCGTCCCAGGAGACGGGGTCGATGATGCCGCAACGAACGAATGTCCAGCGCGTCTGGCGCGCGAGGAAGGGATGCTGCGCCGGGTCGCCGATGCACAGCGGATGCGTACCGCCTTCAAGAAGGCCGGCCTTGATGAGGCCCGGGACATCAGCGGCGGCGACCGGGCCGTAACCGATGCGACCGGAAGCGGTCTGCACCTCGACCAAGGGCTCGAGCCAATGCATGCCGCGTGAACCGTTGCGGACGATCTCGACGACGGCTCCGAGCCGCTTGGCCTCGGCGGCGATGGCGGTGGCGACATCGTCAGCGCCCAAGGCGAGCGCGGCGGAATCCGCGGGGACATAGATGCGGGTCAGCGTCGGCACTTGCGCAGCGCCTCCTCGATCTTCGGCCAGTCGGCGCGGGCGACCAGCCGGTCGCCCACCTGCGCCGCCGGCGCCACGGAACAGAGCCCGAGACAGAACATCGGTTCGAGCGTCACTTCACCGTCCTTGGTCGTGCCATGCCAGTCGACGCCGAGACGCTTGCGGGCCTCGTCGCCGAGCGCATCGCCGCCCATGGCCTGGCAGGCCTCGGCACGACAGATCTTGAGATCGGTGCGGCCGCCCGGCTCGCGCCGGAAGTCGTGATAGAAGGTGACGACGCCGTGCACCTCCGCGCGCGAGAGGTTGAGCGCCTCGGCGACCTGCGCCACGGCTTCATCGGGCAGATGGCCGAACTCGAGCTGCAGGGCGCGCAGCACGGGCAACGCCGGGCCGTCGAGATGCTTGTAGGTCTCGATGATGCCGGCAGCGCGCTGCGTATCCCAGGTCATGATCCAGCCTTCAGAACATGCCGACGACGCGGCCGCTCTCGTCGATGTCGATGTTGCAGGCGGCAGGCAGCTTCGGCAGGCCCGGCATGGTCATGATGTCGCCGCAGATCATCACGATGAACTCGGCGCCCGCCGCGAGCCTGACCTCACGGATGTTGACCACATGGCCGCTCGGCGCACCGCGCAGCTTCGGGTCGGTCGAGAACGAGTACTGCGTCTTGGCGACGCAGACCGGGTAATGGCCGTAGCCGTCGTCCTGCAGCTTGCGGATGGCGGCGCGCACCTTGGCGTCCGCGGTGATGTCGGAGGCGCCGTAGAGCTCGGTCGCGACCTTCTTCATCTTGTCCCAGAGCGGCAGCTCGTCCGGATACATGTTGGTGAAGTAGTTCGGCTGCTCGGTCAGGCGCACGACCTCGTGCGCAAGCTCGGTGGCACCCGCGCTGCCCTCGGCGAAGTGCTTGGCCGTGACGACCTTGACGCCCAGATGGCTCGCGCGCTCGTGCAGCGCCTGGATCTCGGCGGCGGTGTCCTCGGCGCGGTGGTTGATCGACACCACGCAGGGCAGACCCATGCGGTCGCGGACATTCTTGATGTGCCGCTCGAGGTTGGCCATGCCCTTCTGCAGGGCCTCGACGTTCTCCTTCGGCAGGTCGGGGACCTCGACGCCGCCGTGGAACTTGAGCGCACGCACCGTGGCGACGATGACCGCCGCATCGGGCTTGAGCCCCGCCTTGCGGCACTTGATGTCGATGAACTTCTCGGCGCCGAGGTCGGCGCCGAAGCCGGCTTCCGTGACCACGAACTCGCCGAGCTTCAGCGCTGTGCGGGTGGCGATGACCGAGTTGCAGCCGTGGGCGATGTTGGCGAACGGACCGCCGTGGATGATCGCCGGGTTGTTCTCGAGGGTCTGCACGAGGTTGGGCGCGAGCGCGTCCTTGAGCAGCACCGTCATCGCGCCGTGGGCCTTAAGGTCGCGGGCGAGGATGGGCTTCTGCTCGCGGGTGTAGCCGACCACGATCTTGCCGAGCCGCTCCTTGAGGTCGCCGATGCTGGTGGCGAGGCAGAAGATCGCCATGACCTCGGAGGCGACGACGATGTCGAAGCCGTCCTCGCGCGGGAAGCCGTTCGGACTGCCGCCGAGACCGGCGGTGATCTGGCGCAGCGCGCGGTCGTTCACGTCGACCACCCGGCGCCAGGCGATGCGGCGCACATCGAAGCCGAGCTCGTTGCCGTGGTAGATGTGGTTGTCGATCATCGCGGCGAGCAGGTTGTTCGCGAGCGCGATGGCGGCGAAATCGCCGGTGAAGTGGAGGTTGATGTCCTCCATGGGCACCACCTGGGCGTGGCCGCCGCCTGCGGCGCCGCCCTTCATGCCGAACACGGGGCCGAGCGCGGGCTCGCGCAGGCAGACCACGGCGCGCTTGCCGATGCGGTTGAGCGCATCGCCGAGACCCACGGTGGTGGTGGTCTTGCCCTCGCCCGCCGGTGTCGGCGAGATCGCGGTCACGAGCACGAGCTTGCCGTCGGGACGGTCGCGCAGCGAATCGATGTAGCCGAGGGAAAGCTTGGCCTTATGGCGACCGAAGGGCTCGAGCGCCTCCTCGGGGATACCGAGACGGTCCTGGGCCAAGGCGGTGATCGGCCGCAACTTGGCGGCCTGCGCGATCTCGATGTTCGTCTTCAAGTCATCGTCCCCCGTTCGTGGCCCGGCCGGCGTGCGCCGCGGGCGCGCCCTGCCCGACCGGCTCTGTGGCACACGGTGCAGGACGCGGGGAGATTGTGGTGGGCGGCCGGGGTGACGCACACGCCTGTATGCGACATGATGTTGAGCGAAAGCGACCGACGCCGACAGACGCCCGTCCGTCTTCTACGGGCCGTTCAGAGCCTGCCTGCAGCCTCGTCCTCGCGGATCATGCGCAGGATGGAGAGCGCGAGCAGCACACCCACGCCGAGCAACGGCAGGCTGACGACGATGGTCGCGGATTGCACCACCTTCAATCCGCCCTCGACGAACAGCAGCGCGACCGGCGGCACACCGATGGCGAAGGCCCAGAACACGCGCTGCCAACGCGCCGGATCCTGGCCGGCGTGGATGTCGCGGCTCGCCACCGACGCCAGCGTGTAGGACGCCGAGTCGTAGGTGGTGGCCATCAGGATGGCGGCGACGACCAGGAAGCCGAGGATGGTGAGCGAGGGCCACGGCAGCGTACCGAGCACCTCGGCGAGCGCGTAAGGACCGGAGTTCTGCTTCAGCAGTTCCGTGACCTTCAGGGCGCCGGTGAGCTCGAGGTCGAGCGCGTAGTTGCCGAGCACGATGTAGAAGATGCCGGCGCCCAGCGTGCCGAACACCATCAGGCCGAAGATCAGTTCACGCAGCGTGCGACCGCGCGAGATACGGGTCGCGAACAGCGCGACGAACGGCGCATAGGCCACCCACCAGGCCCAATAGAACACCGTCCAGCTCTCGATGAACCCCTTGCGTTCGATGGGATCCGTCCAGGTCACCATGCGCACGAACTCCTGCACCATCAGACCGAGCGAGTTGGTGCCCATCTGCAGGATGAAGAGCGTGGGTCCGACGAGCAGCACGAAGCCGAGCAGCCCGAGCGCGAGGTAGGTGTTGGTGTCGGCGAGCCGCTTGAAGCCCTTCTCGAGGCCGAGGAAGCTGCTCGCAGCGAAGATCAGCACGCAGACGAAGATGATGATCGCCTCGACGGTGAAGGTCTGCGGGATGCCGGTGAGCTTCGCGAACAGCGCCGCGATCATCGGCGCGGTCAGCGCCAGCGCCGTGGCGCTGCCACCGATCAGGTTGACCATGTAGATGAAGTCGATGATGCGGCCGCGCGTGCTGCTGACGCCGCCCGGCAAGAAGGGCAGACAGCCGGCGCTGAGGCGCAGATGCGGCTCACCGCGCTGATAGAACGCGTAGGCGATGGCGATGGTGGGGACGCAGAAGATGGCCCAACCCACCGGCCCCCAATGGAAGATGCCGTAGGTGGCGGCCCACTCGATGGCGGCGGTGGAACGCGGCGCAGCGCCGAGCGGCGGCGCGTCGATGTAGAACGCCCACTCGACCACGGCCCAGTAGATGAGCGTCGCGCCGACACCGGCGCAGAAGATCATGCCGATCCAGCTCAGGGTGGTGTAGTCGGGCTTCGCGTCCTTGCCGCCGAGCCGGATCCTGCCGTAACGGCTGAAGGCGATGAAGCCGAGGAACCCGAGCAGCGCGATGACATACCACTGGTAAAGGAAACCGAGGTTCTTGGTCAGCAGGTCGTAGAGCCGGATGATGACGACCCCGGCCTGCTGCGGCGCCGCGAACACCAAGGCGCAGACGCCGAGCACCGTGGCAGCCGTGATCGCGAACACCGGCCAGTCGGCAGGCGGTTCGCGCGAGGCCTTGGAGGGTACAGACGACGGAGTGGGGTCAGTCCCGGATGCCACAGTGCGTCCTCTCCGGCCGCGGCAAGGCGGCATGCTTGGCCTGGATGTCCGCCAGCTTCTGCTGCAACGCAGGGCCAGGCAGCGATGCACGGCGGGTCTCGAGCGAGACATGCAGCAGCAGATGCTCGGCGGTGGCCAGCAGCTGCCCCGAGCCGTCGTGGATCTGGTTGAGCAGATGCAAGCGCTTGCCGCTGCCGTCGAGCAGCTGGGTGGTGACGCGGATGCTCGCGCCCGAATGCACCTCGGCGAGATGCCTGATGTGCGTCTCGACGGTGAAGTAGCTGCCGCCCGCGGCGATGTAGGACGCATCGCAGCCGACCAGCTCCATGAAGCGGTCGGTGGCCGCGCTGGAGGCCTCGAGGTAGCGCGCCTCGTTCATGTGGCCGTTGTAGTCGGTCCAATCGATGGGGACGACGCGCGACAGGGTCTCGACCGGTCGCGACCAGTCCGGCTCGGCCTGCACGCCGCGCAAGCGGGCGTCATGCTCCCGCAGCAGATGTCCCGATGCCCAGTCGCGGCCTTTGAGTGCGCGCATCATGGCGACGAGGTTGTCATCGCGGATGCGCTCGAGCTCGCGGATGCTGCGCATGCCGGACTGCGCGTCGGACTGCGAAGCGATCTTGTCGATGAGGGCGTCATCGAGCTCGGGCACATCCATGAGGCGCGTCCACGGCCAGCTCAGGCAGGGACCGAACTGCGCGATGAAGTGCCGCATGCCGGCCTCGCCGCCGGCCACGCGATAGGTCTCGAAGAGACCCATCTGCGCCCAACGGATGCCGAAGCCGAAGCGGATGACATCGTCGATCTCGGTGGTGGTCGCGATGTCGTCCTTGACGAGCCACAGCGCCTCGCGCCAGACCGCCTCGAGGAAACGGTCGGCGACATGCGCATCGATCTCGCGACGGATGCGCAGCGGCATCATGCCGA
>CANHFH010000103.1 GCA_947459825.1 Pseudomonadota bacterium
CCAAGGTTGGTCGCTTTGCGGCACCGTTGAAACCCGCCTGCAGAGACGCTGGTCATGGCGTTACCGCCTCTGGTGCACTACGCCACGGTCGCCGAATACCGTTCGCACTACGAGCGGGTCTACTGCCGCGGCAACATCCTGACCTTCGACGGCATCCGTGTGTACTTCGCGGCGAGCAAGTTCGCTCACGTGTTCTACGAGAGCACAGCGCGGGATGGCCGAAAAGACGTTTTCTCGCCTGTACGCGCACAGCGCATAGATTGGATCAAAGCCACACTTGAGCACCCGACCGCCGCGCTCTTCGAAGGCTGGGACAAGACCTCGCGACGGTACCGCGCAACGCGTCGGGTGGCCGTCGTCTACGAGGACTTCGTCGTCGTGGTCGCGATGGGTCTGAAGCAGGATGGCTCGCTGAAAGCCAACCTCGTGACCTGTTACCAGGCTGACAACAGCATCCTAAAGATCAGGAGTTCGCCGGCGTGGTCCAAGGCTGAATGCCTGGCCCTGCTCAAAAAGGGCCGCTGATTCGCTACGCGGGTTCAGCGGCCGAGACCTCGATAGGTTCAACGCCGGTAGGCGATGAACTCGGGGAGAAGTCTATCCCGCGGGCGGTGCCTGTCAAGCGAGCTCATACGGGAACGGCTTCTCTCAGGATCCGGTCGCGGGAGCCGCGCGGCAAACTCCGCGGCGTCAGCACATCCACCGATACGCCTAGCAGGCGCTCGGCGTCGAGCTGCAACGCCGCCAGGGTGAAGAGGGTCGTCGTGGGCGCCGGATCGATCAACAGGTCGAGGTCGCTGCCTTCCTGGTCTTCCCCACGCGCGGCTGAGCCGAACACGCGCGGCCGGGTCACGCCGTGACGGGCGACGATCTCCCGCAGCGCTTCTCGGTGGGCCAGGAAGGATTCGGACGGCTTCATGGCGGAAGATTGTGCCAGATGCCCGCCGAAAGTGTATGTGGAACAGGCAGATAGGGATTTTCGGCCGACCGGCGGGCAAGGACCGGATCCTCTACCGGGTGGTCGACAAGTACAACGGCGACACGCTCACGGCGAAGCGCACCCGCAGCTCGAAGCCGCCGTTGTCGCTCGGAGGTCTATCCACAGTTCGCGGCGGGGATGCGCGCGGGAATCGATGGGTGGTATGCGGAGGGGTGACTTCGGGATAGGTGCCCGTGCTCGCGCAACCCCTCGATTGGAATTCGAGCGTGTTACGGACAGCGCTCAACGAAGGCTGATCTGCTCGTCGTCACGGACGATCACGTGTGTCTGGTAGTAGTACTTACCGGTGGGTTTTCCCGCGTCGTCCAGCAGCAAAATCTTCGTCCGGACTGCAGCCCCTTTGACGAGGATAGCCTTGTCATACATGCCCCGGACCGGATCGCCGCCGACCCGTTCCTGAAGCTTACCCGCCGCCTCAGGATAGATGCGGATCGTAAGGTTTCGCTGATCGCGGTAATCGAACTCGGAGTTCAGGTACAGCATTTTGCCTTGCCATCCGCCCGCCTTTACAGTGAGCGCGAAAACCCCCTCAACCTCCTTTGGAGCCGCGTCCGCAGCCATCATCACCGCCTGCGTCGGTGTGATCCAAGAATCCTTATCCGCGACCCGGGAAATCGGGGCTTGCGCACAAGCACCGAGCAGGAGACAACACAAGAGAATCCATGAGGTCGATGCGTTCATTTCGCCTCCGCTTCGGTTGCTCACGGTCAAGCAGCCAGAGTCTACACCGCCGCCTACCCCCCAGCGACGGGCGAGACGCGGCTCGACGGTTCCATCCCTCGATCGCCGCGAGCCAAAAGCCGGACTATCGCCGCCGCGAAAGACGGGTGGGCACTTGCGTCGTTGTGACCCGCACCAGGCACGACCAGCAACTCCTTCATGGTCGGAGGCAGCCGGGCGACCTCGAAGAGTCTCTGTGACATCGCGGGACGGGTCGTACGGTCGTGTTCACCGACGACGATGAGCAGCGGTTCGTCCAATACACTCATCAAAGCCAGATTACCCTGCCCCTGCAGTCCGCCCTCGACCACCCCTCGTCTTACAAATGGGTTGGCGTCGACGAAACCCTTCACCCAGTCCTCGGCGGTGGTGGCGGATGACTCGAGCACCAGACCATCGAGGCTGCGCTGCCGGGCCACCTCCCCCGCCATGAAGCTGCCCAAAGACTGCCCGTGTACCAGGACAGGAAGCCCGCTGTACTCGCGGAGATCGCGCGCGTAGTCATGCACGATGACGGCGTCATCCAGCAGTGACCCGAGACTGGCCGAACCACCGCTCGCACCGTATCCACGATGATCGGCGATCAGCACATCGAGGTCGGTCGAGGCATAGCTCTGGAGTACGGCAGCGTAATGCCGCCCGACCGTGAACTGATTTCCGCCGAAGTACACCACCAGCCCTCGCGCATTCGGGCGCTGGAACAAAGCCGCGTAGAGCGCGACGCCATCTTCGGTGACGATGGTGTGGTTCTCTGCCAGCCAGCCACCAACAACCGTAGTGTTGTCAGGCAGTCGGATGCCGGGCTGCGGTTGGACGAGCGCACTGGTGTCGACATACGCAACGCAGCCTGAGAGCGCGAGGGCGCCGAGCGCAATGAGTCGGCTTGCGAGGTTCACGACGATCTTGCCTGATGCGTCTCGACGATCATCCGCGCTCGTACCCGCCGAACTCCTCCGTCATGCGCGACAGATGGCGCAGACCTGCCCGCCGATCGCGGTCCCGGATATCTTTGAACGTCAGGACGTCCTCGATGCGCACACGGCGGTGCTTGCCGGTCATGCGGAACGGGATGCGCCCCTCATCCAGCAACCGCACCAGATACTGTCTCGAGACATTGAGCAGGTCGGCCGCCTGCTGCGTCGTCATCTCGCGCCCGACCGGGACGACCGTGATCGAGTCACCCCGGGCCATCACCTCGACCACCCGCTCGAGCAAATGGAACACGCTTCCGGGCAGCGTGATGCTCTCGCCCTGGGGGCCGACGAGCCGGCAATCGGCGGCATACGGCCGGCGCTCGTGCAGCATGCCCGCCAAGGCGCGGTGCAGCGCTGCGACCTGGGCCTGCTCCCCAGGCGGCGCAGCCACCGGGGTCATTCGGCGGATCTGGTCCTCCAGCGGCGGGGTCGTCGCGTCCGCGGTGAATGTCTCCATGTCGGCAGTCTGCCCACCATTCGACGCAACGACAACTCTAAACGACATAAAAACACCTCGGGAAGCAGAGGCCTACGATACCTCGCTGCGGCGCCGCTGCCTTCGCGCAAAACGGGGCAAATCGCCCGGATTCGCCCTGACGTCGGCTCGCTGATCAGGTGCATCATCGGAGCCACACGCGCCGCGCTTGGCCGTGTGCGATGATTTCTCCGCCGGAGGTGCGCCATGACAAGAGAACAGGTCGATCGACTGCGGAGAACGCCCGCATACCCGTTCATCGAGGCGGCGCACTACCTCAACATGCCGGTCAGCACGCTGCGCGCGTGGTGCATCGGGCAGGACTACAAGGTCAAGGGCTCGACCCGCCGGTTCCAGCCGCTCATCGTGCTCGATGGCGCGAAGAGCGAGGGGCTGTCGTTCCTGAACCTGGTGGAGGCCCATGTGCTCGCGGCCATCCGCCGGACGCACGACATCCCGCTGCCCAAGGTCCGCGAAGCGCTCGCGTTCATGAAGAAGCGGATGAAGAGCGAGCGGCCGCTGGTCGAGCGTGCCTTCCAGACCGATGGCGTCAGTCTTTTCGTCGAAGAGCTGAGCTCGCTCGTCAATGTGACGCAGCAGGGCCAGATCGAGATGAAGGAACTCCTGCTGGCGCACCTGCATCGCATCGAGCGCGACCCGGCCGGCTTGCCGATCCGGCTCTATCCGTTCACCCGGTCCGGCACACAAACGCGTGAGGCCCCGGTGCAGATCGACCCGACCATCGCCTTCGGTCGTCCGTCGCTGCGCGGCAGAGCGGTCCCGACAGCCGTCCTCGCCGACCGGTTCAAGGCCGGCGAACCGATGACGACGCTCGCCGAGGATTTCGGCGTCACCGTGGCGGTCATCGAGGACGCCATCCGGTGCGAGCTTGATCGCGCGGCGTAAGCCGGCGCCGGTCTTCTACGTCGACGAGTCCATCTTCTCCAACACCCTCGTCGCGGCGCTGACCGCAGCCGGTATCGCCTTCGACCGCATCGGCACCACGGTTCCGTTCGGTGCCCCGGACGATGTCTGGCTGTCGCATTGCGGCAAGCATGGCTACCTCGCCCTCACCCGGGACCAGCGCATCCGGTACCGAAGCCTCGAGAAGCGTGCGCTCATGGAGCATGGCGTGGGGTGCTTCACCTTCACGCAAGGCCAAGCGACGGCGGAGCAATGCGCGGGGCGGATAATCGATCTGGCACCCCGGATGATGGCGATCGGGGCCTCCCAGCCGCGGCCATTCCTTTACACCTTCGGGTCGCAGGGCGGGCTGGCGAAAGTAACGCTGCGCTGAAGGGGCCGTTGTCGCTCGGCGCTCTATCCGCAGTTCGCGGCGGAGACACGGGCGGGGATCGATGCGTGGTGTGCGGAGGGGTTGGGATGCCAAGTCACCCCAGCGCCCGCCCCAGAAGCACCTAGCTCATACGGGAACGGCTTCGCTGCAACGCCGCCAGGGTGAAGCGGGTCGTCGTGGGCGCCGGATCGATCAACAGGTCGAGGTCGCTGCCCTCCTGGTCCTCCCCACGCGCCGCTCCGCCGAACACGCGCGGCCGCGTGACGCCGTGACGCCGTGACGGGCGATGATCTCCCGCAGCGCGCTCGGGCGTCTGCACCCCTCGTTCATGGGCGGGGAATACCTCCCGGACCGGCGGGACAGACGCGGATCCTCTACCGGGTCGTCTACGGGTACGACGGCGACACGCTCACGGCGACGCGCGCCCGCGGCTCGACGGGGCGATCCGGGCGGGGGTTGATGGGTGGCGTTGCGCCATCAATTGTCGGGCGTGATAGACACATCAACGTCCGGCGACCAGCCAACGGCGCTCCGCCTGAGCCCACGATCAGTCCGAACTCGCAATCCTCACGATGGATCTCTCCAGGCTGGAGAACATGGACTTCGCAGCCTGGTAGTCTTCGCACCAGTAGTCGTGAACATTGATCTGTACCGCATCTACGTTGGTGGCGACCACCAAGGACAAGACTCTGTAGTTCGCCGACCGGTCGTAGATATCCAGTGCAGACCGGGCGAGCTCACCGTCGGTGGAAAGACGCTGATCGACGGTTTCCCAAGCATCCGGTGTGTCTTCCTTGAATGCCGCGAGGTAGACGCTCTGGATGTATTCGGCGTACTGACTCGCGGAGAGCTTCGCTTCAGTTGCTTCCAAATCTCTCACGTATAGACCCAGCGTTCTTTCCTCATTCTCGAAGTACGAATCGAAGCGCTCGCTCGGCTTGTGCAGAAGACCCTCGGGCATTGCGAACTGCCAAGGACCGATCCGGGCGATTTGCATGGCTGACCTGCCCTTCCCTAGTGTTCCGATGGGGATAGGTTGGTGAAGTTCTCGCCGCTGAACATAACCGATGAACTCGCGTCCTGCCTCCTTACCCCGCACGCAGGACGCTTCATGCAGTCCACTCACTAGCCGGAAGAGTTGGCCGCATCGCCACCTCGGCCGCAGGCCGCCGAGCCACTTCTGGCCGATCGGCCACGACACCCATGTCATCGCCGCCATCAACGGCGAGCGGCGCTGCCAGGCGATCCGGGCCGCCTTCTATGCCTAGTTCCACCCCACCCTGAGCAACGCCGACTGGCGCTCGCTCGGGCGTCTGCACCCCTCGTTCATGGGCATGAACGGAACTCACCGCGACGCGCACCCGCAGCTCGAAGCGGCTGCTGCCGCTCGGCGAGCGGGTCGCGAGATGTGTCAACGCCGAGTCAAAACTGACTCACCTGATCTGAGGATGTTTCGATCGCCGACCGGTCTGGGGGCGTTCAACGACCTGCCGCGACGGGCGCTTCGCCTCCACCCTGATCCGGGACGCCCGACAGCACGACCACGCCCATCAGGAAACGCCCCCACGGCGCCCGCGATGTGAGATCGGCGAGGCGCTCGCGGATCGCGCCGACGACCACCTGCATCCCCACGAGGTTCGCCGCCGCACGATCGGCGGCCTCATCGCCGATGGAACCGTCCATCGCCACGATGGCATAGGCCTCGATCACGAAGTGATACGGCGCGTTGACGCTCTCCGCATCCAAACTTGAGGCCCGTACCTTGATGCCGAAGGTCGGCGGTTGTCCTTCGGCTGCCGGGAACTTCTCGAGGCCGATGTCGAGATGGGGCCGCGTCCCCGCAAGGTCACCTTTCGGGTCATGGGTCGGAAGCGCAGCGACCTCCTGCACCGGAAAGAAGAGATCAACCAGCCGCGCGGATGCTTTCTCATCCATGAGCCGAGCTCCGCGCCCACATCGAGGCGTGTTCGACCTGCGGTTTCCGTTGTGCGATCACATCGAACCAGCGCACCGCCGCCGCAGCCGGCGCGACATGGATATGCACGGTCGCATCGAGCGCGCGCGCCATCCGAACCATCCGTTCGATGGTCAGGTTGGCATCGCCCCGCAGTGCCATCGTCACGGCCGCCGCGCTCGTCTGCAGGCGACGCGCGAAATCGGCGCGGCTCACGCCCAACTGTTCCATGCGCCGCTCGAGATCGACCGCGAAGTCGAGCTTGACCTGATCGGCCGCGTAGTCGACGGACGATCTCGCGTCGTCCCCCCACTCGAGCCATCGAGTTCGATCAACCATCACTCCTCCAGTCCTGTCGTGTGATCCGCCCCATCGCCTTGGCGGACAGGTAGGAATCCCTCACCCTCTTCGCCCGATCCAGGTCGGTCGTTGCGGTCGTCTGTGTCCTCTTCACGGCGCCGTGCGTCAGGATCACGAGGCCGTTGTCATCCTTGAAGCAGTACACCCGCAGTTGCCCCTTCACGAACTCCCAGATACGGCCATCCGCGCCTGCCTCGTGGAAGAGCGGCGAAGTGAGCCCCTGACGTCCGAGCGCCGCGTACCGCTCGAAGAGCTGGAACATCCCCCTGGCACTCGCCCGCATGTTGGGCGGCGCGCCGACGAGGAACTCCAGCACGGCCGCCTCCACCTCGTCCGCTCCCGCAACCGCGCAGACCTCGTACCGGGCACTGGCGATGACGACCAATCGCATTAATTAACCTATAAGTTAACACCGGGTGAGATGCTAAACAATCTTGCTGTTCAGCGCTGGTCCACGATACCTCCCTACGGCGCCGCTGCCTTCGCGCAAAACGGGGCAAATCGCCCGGATTCGCCCTCGCCCCCCCCCCTCACACCCCGGCGTCCCTCCCCCTCGTCCTCATACGGGAACGGCTTCGCTGCAACGCCGCCAGGGTGAAGCGGGTCGTCGTGGGCGCCGGATCGATCAACAGGTAGAGGTCGCTGCCCTCCTGGTCCTCCCCACGCGCCGCTCCGCCGAACACGCGCGGCCGCGTGACGCCGTGACGGGCGATGATCTCCCGCAG
>CANHFH010000104.1 GCA_947459825.1 Pseudomonadota bacterium
ATCGAGGTGGATGCAGCGGCGTTCGCCGCGTCGTCCGGGTAAGGGAAGTCAGCGCCGCCAGCCCGGGTTGACCCGCTCCAGCATCCGCAGGAGCGCCGTCCACGCGAGGTCGTTCGGTTCGTTCACGAGATGCGGCTCGGGCGGCGGAGGCGGGGCGTTGAACTGCCGTTCAGCTTTGCGGCAGATGTCCTCCGGCGGCAACGACAGCGGTTGGCCGGTGCTCTGCGCCGCGAGCTGGATCTCACAGGCCTTCTCCAGATAGAACATCCGCAGAAAGGCCTGGGCCACCGTGGCACCCACCGTGAGCAGCCCGTGGTTGCGCATGATCATGACCGGCTTGTCGCCGAGGTCGTGCACCAACCGCTGCCGTTCGTCGAGGTCGTAGGAGATGCCCTCGTACGCGTGGTAGGCGATGCGGCCGTAGAACTCCAGCGAGATCTGGTTGACGGGCAGCAGCCCGTCGCGCTGCGCGGCGACCGCACAGCCGGCGAGCGTGTGGGTGTGGATGATGCAGTGGGCATCGTCGCGCGCCTCGTGGACGGCGCCGTGGATGACGAAGCCCGCGAGGTTGATCGGCGGTGTGCGTGACCCGACCGGTGTGCCGTCGGCCTCGAGCAGCACGAGGTCCGAGGCCGTGATCTCGTCCCACATCATGCCGTAGGGGTTGATGAGATAGCGCCGCTCGGGGCCCGGCACACGCACCGTGCAGTGCGTGTGGATGAGGTCCGTCATGCGGAAGTGCGCGAGCAGCCGATAGCAGGCTGCGAGGTCCTCGCGCAGGGAGCGGTGCTCCGCCATGGGGTCGTCACCCATGGCGGAGCCCGACCGACCGGTCCTTCCTGTCGCGGGTCAGAACTTCTGAGTGAACTTGATGCCGAAGGTGCGCGGCTGCGGCCGCACGCCGTAGGGCTGGACTCCGCAGACCGACTCGGCGCACTGCGAGGTCTTGTAGAGCGCCGCGTCCTCGTTGCCGACGTTCTGCACGAACAGGTCGATGCTGTAGTTGTCCTTGCTGATGCCGGCGCTGAGGTCCGCTGTGGTGTTGGCCTCGATGTCGCCGATGATCGCCGCGGCATCGAGCGCGAGGCGGGAAGCCGCCTTGCCCGAGTGGGCGACCGACCCCTGCACATAGGCGTCGAAGCTGCCGAAGCCGAAACCGTAGCGGGCGACGATGTTGCCCTTGAACTTCGGGGTGATCGGCAGCGCCGTGCCCTTCGGTGCGTTGACGGAAGTGATGTTGCCCGCCGCATCGAAGTTGACGTAGTCGCTCTTGAGTTCGGAGTCGTAGAACGCCGCGGTGGCCGAGATCAACAGGTCATCGGTGGCCAGCCACTGCAGCTGGGTCTCGAGACCCTTCACATCCGCCGAGGGTCCGTTGTCCACCTGGGTGATGCCGTTGGCGCCCTGGAACGAGATCTGGAAGTCGTCCCACTGCTGCAGGAACAGCGCGCCGTTGAACTGCAGGCGGTTGTCCATCCAGGTGGTCTTCCAGCCGAGCTCGTAGTTCGTGAGGAAGTCCGAGATGTAGTCGCCGGCGAACGGGTTGCGGTTGATGCCGCCCGGGCGGTAGCCCTCCGACCAGGTGGCGTAGAGCATCGCGTCTTCGCTGGCCTTGTAGCGCAGGTTCACACGGCCGATGTTCTCGCTCTCCGAGATGCCCTTGTCCACGTTCTGGCAGGGCGCGTCCTTGTACTGCTTCTGCGACTTGCAGCGGTACTCGCCGTTACGCGACCAACCCTGGCCCATCGGCGAGAACGCGCCCGAGCCGCCGTTCGCGACCGCGCCGGGTTCGGAGCCGCTGGGCGCGCGCGCCGGGCTGAATCCGAGGCCGTAGCCGAAGAAGCCCTTGACCGTGACCTCCGGCTTGAAGAAACGGGCACCGACGGTGAGTTCCAGCTTGTCGGTGATGTCGTAGGCGATCTGGCCGAACACCGCCTGGTCGGTGTCGACGCGGTCGAGGCTGTTGAGGTAGACGACCCCGGGGAACTTGTCGCCGTTCGGTTCGTCGCGGTTCATGAGCATCGAGTCGGCGAGGCCCGGGATGTTGCCGAAGGGCTGCTCGAAGTCGTGCGTCTGCTTCTGGTAGAAGAAGCCGATCAGGCCGCGCATGCGCTTGGTCGGGTCGGTGCTGAGCCGCAGCTCGTGGCTCTGCTTCTGGTAGGCGTCGTTGTTGATGAAGCTGTGGGACGGGTTGGGGCGACTACCCGCATTGTTGAGGAACAGGCCGGCGAAGTAGCCCGAGGTGTAGAGGTTGTCGTACCAGTAGGAGTAGTCGGAGTAGTCGAAGGACGCATCGACATCACGGTCGAGGTAGTTGCCCGAGTAGGTGACATCGAGCGAGCCGATCTGGCCTTCCACCGTGAGACCGAGCTGGTACCACTTGTCTTTGACATACTCCTCGCGGAAGTGCTTCACGGCGTAGGTGCCCGGCGCGAAGCTGCTGAGATCGTCGCCCCAGGAGCCGCGTCCCTTCTGGTCCTGGATCTGCGCGGTCGGGGTGATGGTCCAGTCGTCGTTGAGCTCGATGCGCAGCGCGGCGCGGGCGCCGGTGGTGTCGAGGGTGTTGTAGTCGTCCTTCGCCAGGTCGTTGTTGTTGACGGTGAAGTTGTCGGCGGCGGTGCTCACATCGCCCGGATACAGGCGGGTACCGCGCAGGTTGTCGATCCAGCCGCCTTTCTTGGCCTTCCAGCCCACGATGCGCAGCGCGGAACGGTCGCCCAGCGGGATGTTCACGTGGCCCTCGGCGACATAGCCGTTGCCGCCGTCGCTGATGGTGTTGCCTTCGAGCGCGTATCCCGCCGAGAACTTACCGATCTCGGGCTTGTTGGTGATGATGCGGATCGTGCCCGCCTGCGAGCTCGCGCCGTACAGCGTGCCCTGCGGGCCGGCGAGGGCCTCGACGCGCGCGACATCGTAGAGGTGCAGGTCGAGGTTGCCCTGGATGGTGGTGATGGGCTGCTCGTCGAGGTAGGTGCCGACGCTCGGCTGCGAGGTGGTGGCCTGGCCGTCGCCGCCGGTCACGATGCCGCGCATGTAGACCGCGGAGAAGCCGGCGCCCGCGCCGATGCTGGGCGTCGCGGCGACGCTCGGCAGCATGCGGACATAGTCCGTGAAATTGTTGATGTTGAGCTGCTCGAGCTTCTCGGTGCTGATCGCGTCGATGCTGATCGGCACATCCTGCATGTTCTCGCTGCGCTTCTGCGCGGTGACCACGACCTCTTCGAGGCCGCTGTTGTCCTGCGCCATCGCGGCCTGTCCGGCGACGGCGGCGATGACCGCTGCTGCGATGGGCGTGTGGCTGCGGAGGACGGGCTGGGTGGAGGGTGCAGATCCGACGCGACGAGTGCTCATGAAGAGTCTCCCACTTGTTGTTCGAGGTCCCTGTCGGGAGATTACGCCAATGGGATGCCCGCGCAATAGGGGGTGGGGCAGCGTGCGTTGTGTGGTCGCCACGGAGGCGGCGAGGCGGGCGGTCAGAGGTCCGCGGGCACCCGCGGGTAGGCATCCAGGACCGGTCCCAGCGCTTCCTTGAGGGGGGCGAGCCAGGGGTCGAAGCGCCGCCACTGGTCCATGCCGTCGCGGTAGATGGGTTGCCGGACCTGTTCGGAGCTCGCGGTCCGGACCGGTCGGTCGTTCTCGAAGAACCGCAGGCAGCCGGGGTCGAAGGGCAGGCCGCAGTAGTCGAGCAGACGGCGCACTTCGTTCTCGGTGTCGTCGACCATCTGCTCGTAGATGACGCGATGGACGCGTCCGGGAAGCACGGCATCGAAGTGCGCCATCAGCGCGACATAGTCGCGATAGTAGCTGCCCATGTCGCCGAGACCGTAGCTGAAGCGTTGGCCGCGGGCGTAGAGCTGCTTGAAGTTGGAGAAGCAGCACCCCAACGGGTGGCGGCGGGCGTCGATGATGCGGGCGTCCGGAAGGATGCTGTGGATCAGCCCGACATGCAGGAAGTTGTTCGGCATCTTGTCGATGAAGTGCGGACGGTCGGTCTTGCGGTAGACGCGCGTGCCCTGCAGGTACTCCTCCCCGAGCGACTCGAGCGCCGAGCCGTCCAATGAGGCGAGGACCTCCGCGTAGCCGTTCATCCCGGCGTCGTCGGCGCGTTCCCGCAACCTTCTTGCCATCGCGATGATGTTGGGCAGCTCCGAGGTGCCCTCGACGGCCGGGTGGCTGGCGAGGATCTGCTCGATGAGCGTGGACCCCGCGCGCGGCATGCCGACGATGAAGATGGGCGACGCCGATCGGTGACCGGTGCCGTTCCGGCGCGCGAAATACTCCGGGGTGAAGAGTTGCTCGAGGCGCCGCATCCGCGCCGTGTTGAGCGCCCGGTCGAACGGCAGCCTCTCCCGTTGCAAGGCGTTGCCGCGGTCGTAGTGCTTGAACGCGGCCTCGTCGTTGCCGGCGTCCTCCTGCGCCTTGCCCAGCGCGAAGTGGAGGTTGAGACGATCGGCGTCGCTGAGCGAGGGCTCGGACACCCGGCGCTGCATGGTGGCGATGTCGGTCGGCGTGAAGCGGAAGGTCTTGAGATTGGCGAGGCTCCAATACGCCTCGCCCATGGTGGGCTCGCGCGCGATGCTGGCGCGGTAGGCCGCGATGCAGTCGTCCCGGCGGCCGGCGGTCTTGAGCACATGACCGTAGCTCAGCCAGACCTTGGCGTTGCCGGGGTACTCGGCGAGCAGCCGGTCGTAGATCGCGCAGGAGCGCTCGACCTCGCCCACATGGCTCAAGAGCACGGCGTGCAGGTTGCGGTAGCTCGGGCTCACCGGGTCGGCGGCGAGCAGCGTCTCGACCTCCTTCAAGGCCTCGGCCGCACGGTTGTCCCGGTGCAGCAGCACCGCGCGCGCGTAGCGCGCAGGCTGGAAGTTCGTGGCGAGCTCGAGGCAGCGCTCGAGCAGATGCCCCGCCGCACGGTTCTGGCCGCAGCGCACGGCGACCTCGGCGAGCATGCGGATCGCCGGCACATCGGTCGGCGCCTGCTTGAGGTGATCTTTGAGCAGGCGCTCGGCTCGCGGCATGTCGTTGGCCAGCATCGCGGCGGCGGCATGCTGCAGCGAAGGGTTGCGCGAGGCGCACTGCACATGTCGGGCGTAGGCGGCATCGGCTTCGGCGGTCTCGTCCGTCGCCATGAGATGGTCGGCGAGCGTACGCCAGGCTTCGGGGTGGGTCGGCTGCAGGCGCAGCACCTCGCGCAGCGCGGCGATGGCGATATCCCCTTGCCCGGCCGCACCGAGCGCCAGCGCGCGCTCGTAGAGGGCGGGAAGCCACTCAGGGCGTTCCTGCAGCAGCGGGTCGAGGAGGGCCAGCGCGGCGGCGGCATCGCCACCACGACGCTTGGCGGCGGCCTGCAGCAGCCGGGCCGGCGGATGGCCGGGGACCGCGGCGAGGATCTCGCTCGCCTGCGCGTAGGCGAGCGCGGGGTCCTGCTCGAGCAGGCGCAGCGTCTGCGCCATCGCGACCTCGAGGGTGCCGGTGGGGGCCGGGGCATCGCTCATGCCCGGCATCCTAGCGGAAACACCGGTCGCCCGACGGTGCCGTCAGGCGTCGACAGCGGCGTCAGACGTTGGAGTCGGGCGCAGCGGCTTTGCGGCGCGCCATGAAATCCAGCAGCGCCTCGTCGACGGCCGGGTCCAGCGGCGGCTCGACATATTCCTCGAGCAGCTTCTTGTACTGTCGGTTGGCACGCTGCGCCATGTCGAGCGCGCCCTCGGCATCCCACTGCTCGAAGCTGTTGTTGTCGGCGAGCGGCGAGCGGTAGAACGCGGTCTCGAAGTTGGCCTGGGTGTGGGCGCAGCCGAGGAAGTGCTTGCCGGGGCCGACCTCGTTGATGGCGTCCATCGCCTGGCCGTTCTCCGAGACATCCACCCCCGCGAGCATGGTGTGGAACATGCCCGCCTGGTCGACATCCATCATGAACTTCTCGTAGCCCATGGCGAGGCCGCCCTCGAGCCAGCCGGCCGTGTGCAGCACGAAGTTCACGCCGGCGAGCACCGTCGGCAGCATGGTCTGGGCCGATTCATAGGCGGCCTGCGCATCGGCGACCTTTGAGGCGCAGAGGCCGCCGCCGGAGCGGAAGGGCACGCCGAGCCGCCTCGCGAGCGCCGCCATGACATAGAGCACCAGCGCGGGCTCCGGCGTGCCGAAGGTCGGCGCACCCGACTGCATGGACATCGACGACGCGAAGCTGCCGAAGATCACCGGGGCACCGGGGTTCAGCAACTGCACGAGCGCCATGCCCGCGAGCGCCTCGGCCAGGGTCTGGGTGGCGGTGCCGGCGACGGTCACCGGCGCCATCGCACCCGCCAGGATGAACGGTGTGACGAGGCAGCCCTGGTTGGCGCGCGCGTAGACCTTGAGCGCGCCCAGCATGGTCGCGTCGTAGGTCATCGGCGAGTTGACGTTGATGAGGCTGACGAGCGCGGTGTTCGGCTTGCCGGTCAGCGGGTCGATGTAGCGGTCGCCCATCGCGATCTTCGCCATCTCCACCGAATCGGCGGCGCGCTCGGGCGCGGTCACCGAGCCCATGAACGCCTTGTCGCTGTACTTGATGTGGCTGTACAGCATGTCGAGGTGGCGCTTGTTGACCGGCAGATCGACCGGTTCGCAGATGGTGCCGCCCGAGTGGTGCAGCGAGTTCGCCATATAGGCGAGCTTCACGAAGTTACGGAAGTCCTCGATGCGCGCGTAGCGGCGGCCTTCGTCGAGGTTGCGCACGAAGGGCGAGCCGTAGGCCGGGGCGAACACCGTGGCATCCCCGCCGATGCGCACATCGCGCGCCGGGTTGCGGGCGATCTGGGTGAACTCGCGGGGCGCATGCTTCTGGATCAACTCGCGGCACATGCCGCCCGGGAAGCGCACACGCTCGCCGTCGACCTGCGCACCGGCTTTGCGGAAGATGTCGAGGACCTCGGGGTCCTCGCGGAACTCTATGCCGGTCTGCTCGAGGATGCGGTCGGCGTTGCGTTCGATGATCGAGAGCCCCGCATCGTCCAGCACCTCGAAGCGCGGGATCCGCCGCACGATGTAGGGCGCGGACGCGGCGCCGCGGGCCGTACGGGCCGCGCGCTTGGCGTCCCGGGCGTTCGGGCGTCGGGCGCCCGCGGGAGCTGTCGTGGGGTCGGTCATGGTCAAAAAAGTATGGGCAGCGGGAGCGTCGGGGACTGACCCAATTGCGTCATCGCCTTGTCCGGCTGCGCCGTCAGTAGGCGGCTTTTTGATACTCGCCGCGGCTCTCCGGGTCACCGAGCGAATAGTAGTCGCCTTTGTCCGCGACGAAGATGTGGCCCGCGAGGCGCAGGCCGCTCGCGCCGTCGATCGCGCCCGCGCACACCGAGGTCACCGCTTGGCCGTCGCGCTTCCAGAAGAGCGACGAGCCGCAGCGGCCGCAGAAACCGCGCTGGGCCTCGCCGCTGGAGCGGTACCACTTCAGGGAGCGGTCGCTCACCATGTGCAGATCGGCGTCCGCCGTGTGCGTGGAC
>CANHFH010000105.1 GCA_947459825.1 Pseudomonadota bacterium
AGGGCGTGGTCCGCGGGGCGATCCAGGTGCCCCACGACGGCCAGCCCGTGCTGCTGCTCGCCGACCATCCTTTGACGGGCGGCTATCCCGTCATCGCCGTCGTCGCCGAGCATCATCTCGACCTGGCCGGCCAGGTGCCCCCCGGGGCGTCCCTCCGCTTCCGGGTGGTGCCCGGTTAGCCTGCCTACCGCGCCCGCGCCGGCGGGTTCGCCAGTCACACGGAATCCGGGCAAAATGGGCTTCCTCGGTCCGCGCAAAGGATTGCCATGACGCTCTTGATGTTCCTCGCTGGTCTCGCGGCGTTGATCGCGGGCGCCGAACTGCTGGTCCGCGGTGCCTCCAAGCTCGCGCTGTCCTTCGGCATCTCGCCGCTGGTGGTGGGCCTCACCATCGTCGCCTTCGGCACGAGTTCACCTGAGGTCGCCGTGTCGGTGGGTGCGGTGATGGACGGCCGTACCGACATCGCGCTCGGCAACGTTGTCGGCAGCAACATCTTCAACGTGCTGTTCATCCTCGGCCTCTCAGCGCTCATCACGCCGCTCGTGGTGCACATCCAGCTGATCCGCCAAGAAGGCCCGATCATGCTGGGCGCCTCTCTGCTGCTGCTTCTGTTGGCGATGGACGGTCGGCTGGGTTTCACGGACGGCGTGATGCTGACGGCGCTGCTCGTCGCCTACACCGTGTTCCTCGTCGTCCAGTCACGGGCCGAGACCAAGGCCGCCAACGACGAGTACGCCGCGGAGGTGAAGCCGGCGGTAGCGGGCGGGTGGGATGCCTCGCTCCCGGCGCAGCTGTCGCTGATCGCCGTGGGACTGGGTCTGCTGGTCGCCGGATCGGGTTGGTTGGTGGACGCCGCGATCATCTTCGCCAAGGCCATGGGTGTGAGCGACCTCGTGATCGGCCTCACCATCGTCGCTGCGGGCACCTCGATGCCGGAAGTCGCGACCTCGGTGATGGCAGCCATCAAGGGCGAGCGCGATATCGCCGTCGGCAACGTCGTCGGCAGCAACACCTTCAATATTTTGGGCTGCCTCGGCCTCTCCGGCATCGTCGCCGGATCGGCGGGGCTCACCGTGCCCCCGTCGGTGCTCAACTTCGATATCTGGGTGATGCTGGCCGTGGCGCTCGCCTGTCTGCCGGTGTTCCTGACCGGTCGCGAGATCGCGCGCTGGGAGGGTGGTGTGTTCCTCGCCTACTACGTCGCCTATGTCGCCTACCTCATCCTCGCCGCCCAGCAGCACGACGCCCTCGGCGCGTACTCTTCGGTGATGATGGGCTTCGTCATCCCGATCACGGTCATCACCCTGGTGGTGGTGATGTTGAGGAGACCTGCATGAAGACCATCGCCGTCACCGCTTGGGCGCTCGCGCTCCTCGCGCCCGTCGCGCTCGCCGGCGAGATCTACGGCAAGGTGTCGTTCAACGGTGCCGCCGTGGGTGAGGGCGCGACGGTCGCTGCGCGCTGCGGGGCCAAGGCATACCCGGCGGTGAAGACCGACCGCACGGGGACCTACAACCTCGTCGTCGCCGAGACCGGCAGGTGCACCCTGACGGTGACGCACCAGGGCAAGACCGCGACCGTCGATGTCGCCTCCTACGAGGACGCCGCGCAGGCGGACATCGTCCTCGAGACCAAGGACGGGCAGCTCACCGCCCGACGTCGATGAGGGAGCCGGGCAAAGAGAAGGACCTCTGGGACAAGGCCGCGATCCTGCTCGCGCCGATCGGCGGCCTGCTCACCGCGTTCGCGGTGGCCTTCGTCGGCATGAAAGGGTCGCAGCTTCTGGAGCGTCGCCAGTCGCTCGACACCAACGCGCGCCTGTACTCGGAGCTCATGAGCCGGCGCGAGGAAGCGGAGGCGAGCCTGCGCAAGGACATGTTCCAGTCGATCATCTCGAGCTTCCTGACGCCGACCACGGACGGTCTGTCGGCGAAGGTGCTGAACCTGGAGCTGCTCGCCTACAACTTCCACGACTCGCTCAACCTCAAGCCGCTGTTCCTCGAGGTGCAGCGGCAGCTGCGCCGCTCGACGGATCCCGACAAGGCCGACTACCTCGTGCGCATCAACCGCGTCGCCCGCGAGATCTCCGCGAAGCAGCTGTTCGCGCTCGAAGGCAAGGGGCAGAGTTTCCGGCGCACCGCGGACCTCGAGGCGCTCGCCGCGGCGGGTGCCGCGGGCCTGCAGCTCGACCCCGAGACCTTGACCGTCGACGGGCAGACCTTCCAGGTGGCGCTGCGCGTGCTCAAGGTCGACGCGGAGCAGCAGCAGCTATCGGTGCGCATGCGGGTGACGGCGGACGACGGCAGCGCGGCGCTGCCCGATTCGCGTGCGCAGTTCACGGTCGGGTTCTACGACTTCCCGGTGATCGACAACACGCGCCTGCCGACCGGGGTGCGCTGCGCCTCGACGCTCGCCAACTTCTCGACGATGTCCGCGGATGTCGTGACGGTCTGTTTCCCCGGAGAGTACGCCAGCCTCAAGGACCGCCCGTACTACGACGAGGTCATCCAGAAGCTGCGCGAGGCCAACGAGCAGGAGCGTGCGGCGCTTTGAAAAAATGAGCCGGAAAGCGGTATAACGGTCGCCCGTCGATACCCGAGCGGAGTCCGTTCTCATGCGCCTGCTGTCCAGCCTCGCCGCCCTCGTCCTCGCCGTCTCCTCCGCCGTCGCTGCTCCGCCCGCGCTGGCCGCCGCACCGGCTGCCACCCCGGACATCCCCTTCGAGCGCTTCCGCCTCGACAACGGGCTGACGGTGGTCGTGCACACCGACCGCAAGGCGCCGATCGTCGCCGTCAATGTCTGGTACCACGTCGGCGGCAAGGACGAACCCGCCGACCGCCAGGAGTTCGCCCATTGGTTCGAGCACCTGATGTTCCAAGGGTCCGAGAACTACCGCGACGAGTTCTTCAAGCCCTTCGAGGAGGTGGGCGCCACCGACCAGAACGGCACCACCAGCGCCGATCGGACCAACTATTTCCAGAACGTGCCGACCACCGCGCTCGACCGTGCGCTGTGGATGGAGTCCGACCGCATGGGCCATCTGCTCGGCGCGCTCGACCAGAAGGTGCTCGATGAGCAGCGCGGCGTCGTGCGCAACGAGAAGCGCCAGCGCGAGAACCAGCCGTACGGCAAGATCTGGGACCGTCTGTTCGAGGCGAGCTTCCCGCAGGGGCATCCCTATCACGCGCCGGATGTCGCGGCGGACAAGCTGCTCGAGGGCGCGACCCTCGAGGAGGCGAAGGACTGGTTCCGGCGGTACTACGGCGCGGCCAACGCCACGCTGGTGCTCGCCGGCGACATCGATGTCGCCACCGCCCGCGAGAAGGCCCAGAAGTACTTCGGGCACATCGCTCCCGGGCGCCCGCTGACCCGTCATCAGGTGGATATCGCCGCTCGCACTGATTCGCGTCGCGATGTCATGTACGACCGTGTGCCGCAGTCGATGATCATCCGATCCTGGAATGTGCCGCCGGTCACCCACGCCGACAGCGACCTGCTCGGTCTCGTCTCGCAGGTGCTCGGCGGCAGCGCAGCCTCACGGCTCGACGCCCGGCTCGTGCACCGCGACCAGTCGGCGGACAATGTGGGGACCTTCAACGAGGCGATGGAGATCGCCGGCCTGTTCGCGGTGCAGGTGATGGTCAAGACGGGTCAGGACCCCGCGGCCGTCGAGAAGGCCATGGAGGAAGAGCTCGCGCGCCTGTTGCAGCAGGGCCCGACCAAGCAGGAACTCGATCGTGCTCGCACCGCGTTGCGGGCCGGGTTCGTGCGCGGCATCGAGCGCATCGGTGGCTTCGGCGGCAAGTCCGATGTGCTCGCCGAGTGCCAGGTGTTCCACGGCGATCCCGGCTGCTTCCGCCGGTCGCTCGCGGCCATCGAGTCGGCGACCCCCGCGCAGGTGCGCGATGTCGCGCGGCGGTGGTTGGGGCAGGGCGACTACACGCTGACCGTGCTGCCGTTCGGTGCGTTGCGCAATGCGCCCACGAGCGCCGTCGACCGCAGCCTCGGTGTGCCGAAGGTCGCCGCTTTCCCGGACCTCTCCTTCCCCGCGCTCGAGCGTTTCACGCTCTCGAACGGCGTGCCGGTGGTGCTGGCGCGTCGGCCGGAGGTGCCGGTGGTGCAGGTGCAGGCGATGTTCGACGCCGGCTTCGCCGCTGACGCGGGGAGCAAAACCGGCACTGCGGCGTTCGCGATGGCGATGATGGGCGAGGGCGCGGGTCCCTACGGTGCGCTCGACTTCGCCGCCCGCGCCGAGGACCTCGGTGCGACGGTCGGCGCCAGCGCCGCGCTCGACGCCTCCACCGCCACCTTGTCCGCGCTCAAGGACCGGCTCGATCCGTCGTTGGCGCTGTTCGCGACCATGCTGCGCGAGCCGCGGCTGGACGCGGCGGAGATCGAGCGCGTGCGCAAACAATGGTTGTCGCGCATCGCCCGCGAGAAGTCGCAGCCGAACAGCATCGCGCAGCGCCTGCTGCCGCCGCTGATGTACGGTACCGGGCATCCCTATGGCATACCCTTCACCGGCTCGGGCACCGAGGCTTCGGTGCGGTCGCTGACGCGGACCGATCTCACGGACCATCTGGCGGCTTGGGTCCGGCCGGACAACATGCGTCTCGTGGTGGTCGGTGATACGACGCCGGAGGCGATCCGTCCCCTGCTCGAGAAGCATCTCGGCAGCTGGCGAGCCACGAGCGCTGCGCGCGGCACCAAGACCGTGCCCGAGGTGGCGCTGCCCGCGCGGCCGCGCGTGTTCCTCGTCGACCGTCCCGACGCGGAGCAGGCGTTCATCCTCGCCGGTCATCCGATACCGTCCTCGCGCTCGCCGCAGGCGCTCGAGATCGAGAGCGCGATAACGGTCATCGGCGGCCTCTTCTCGTCGCGGCTCAACATGAACCTGCGCGAGGACAAGGGCTGGTCCTATGGTTCTTACGCTTCGAGCAGCGGTGCGATGCACCAGCGGCCGATGCTAGTCTTCGCGCCGGTCCAGACCGACCGCGCGGTCGATTCCCTCAAGGAATTGAAGCGCGAGTTCGAGGAGTATGTCTCCACCCGTCCGGCCACCGCGGCCGAGGTCTCCAACGTCATCGCGAACGATGTCCGCGGCCTGCCCGGTTCCTTCGAGACCGCGGCGGCGGTGCGTTCGGCGATCGGCGGCATCCTGCTCTATGACCGTCCGGACGACTGGGTGCCCACGCTCAAGGCGCGCACCGAGGCGCAGTCCGTCGACTCGATCAACGCCGCCGCGCGCGCCGTCATCCAGCCCTCGGCGATGACCTGGGTGGTGGTCGGTGACCTTGCCAAGATCGAGCAGGGCATCCGAGCGCTCGGCCTCGGTGAGGTGCAGGTGGTCGACCTCGACGGCAAGCCCCTGCGATGAACAACGCTGACCGAGGAGTAGGATCATGACCACGCGACGGGACTGTCTCATGGCCGGCGGAACGCTCGCCCTCGCAGGAAGCGCCGCGTTCTCTACAGCCGCCCCCGCCCCTGCGGTGACCCGCCATACCGTGGAGGATATGCGGCGTCTGCAGCCGATCATGGTGCGCCACGAGGGCGTATGGGAGGGCGTCTACCGCCGCTACGACGCCGTCGGCAAGCCGATCGGCGAGCACCGCTCGCGCGTCGTCATCCGCTTCCGTCCCGACCCGGCCGGCGGCAGCGAGATCTACGAGCAGACCAACTTCTACTACCACCCCGATGGCCGCATCGAGGAGATCCACACCCGCGGTGAGTTCGACGGCGAGCGTCTGAACTTCTACAGCGACCGCGTCGACGGATGGTCGAAGGACGACACCACCGATCCCGACCGTCGCACCTGCATCCTCTTCATGCTCTTCAAGAAGGATGTCAGCTGGTACACGGCGGGTGTGCAGGTCTACGAGATGATCAACATCAGCGACGACGGCCGCCATCGCAGCCGCATGACCCAGCATCTGAAGGACGGACGTGCGCTCACCCGCACACTCATCGACGAGACCTTCCGGACGCGTGATTGGGCGGGCGGCAGCAAGGATTGGAGGGCGGAGCGGTTCGCGGCGCATGATGGCTGATCCGAGGTCTGAGATGGCACTACTATCGTTCCACACCCGCGCGGGCCTCGTGGCCGCGTCCGTCGCCACCATGCTCGGCACGGCGTTGGCCGTGCCGTTGCGGGCGCAACCACCCCCGTCGGCCGAGCGCACGCCGGTGCAGGCGCTCGACCTCTACCGCCTCGAGCAGCCGGTCGATCCGCAGCTCTCGCCCGACGGCCGCACGGTCGCCGTGCTGCGCCAGACCCGCGACATCAACACCGATCGCGTCAACCACGAGATCTGGCTGGTGGGCGTGGCGGACGGCGCGCGGCGCATGCTGGTCGGCGCGGACCGTTCGCCGGGTGGTGTGCGCTGGTCGCCCGACGGCTCGCGGCTCGCGTTCATCGGCCGGGAGGGCGGTAAGCCGCAGGTGCTGGTGGTCGACATCGCCGACGGCCGCGTCCGCACCGTCACCGATTCGCCGCAGCCGCCGCGGTCTTTGTCATGGTCGCCCGATGGCCGCAGCATCGCCTATGCCGCGCTGGTCGAGCAGCAGCCGGAGGCGTTCTATTCTTTGCCCGATAAGCCCGCCGCCGCGCAGTGGGCACCGCCGGCGCGCGTGGTGCAGACCTATCCGTACCGGACGGATTCGCAGGGTTGGTTGACGCCCGGCGACACGCAGGTGTTCGTGGTGTCCGCCGAGGGCGGTACATCGCGCCAGATCAGCCGCGGCGTCGGCGACTGGGGTGCGCGCGACGAGGCGCCGGCCTGGCTCCCCGACGGTTCGGCGGTCATCGTCTCGGGCGACACCGATCCTGCAGCCCGACGCCGCGCCAACCAGTCCGACCTGTGGCTGTGGCCGCTCGCCGAGGGCGCTGCACCACGTCAGCTTACCCGCGACGACGGCAGCGAACAGAGCCCGGTGCTGAGCCCGGACGGTACGCGCGTGGCGTATGTGGGCTGGCGTTCGCGCCGCAACTCCTACCAACGCAACGACATCTTCGTGATGCCCTTGCCGCCGGCCGCGGGTCCTTCCGCGGCATCGGGGCCGTCGGCTGCAGCGCGTAACCTGACGCAGGCGCTCGACCGCAACACCGAGCAGCCGCGTTGGCGCGAAGACGGCGCCGGTCTGCATTTCCTCTACCAGGACCAGGGCGTGAACCGCGTCGGCTTCGTCGATGCGGGCGGCATCGCGAAACCGCAGGCCCGCGTCGCCGAGGTCGGCAACACGCGGCTCTTGTTGCCGAGTTCGGGCGGCGGGTCGTATTCCGCGGCGCGCGGTGTCTTCGCGTACCCGAGCGTGGAGCCCGATCGGCCCGCAGCGCTCGCGGTGGAGGAAGGCCGCGGCGAGCG
>CANHFH010000106.1 GCA_947459825.1 Pseudomonadota bacterium
CAGATCCAGGCCATCGAGCCGGCCGGGTCGCAGGAGGCCGTGGACAAGGCCATGGCCGGGGGGGAGATACCGTTCCTGCGACCCTGAGCCGGTCGACATAACCGACGGTTATCAGACCATCGCCAACCTGCCCGACGGCCGACGACGCGCCGGCCTATGCTGAAGCGATGATCCACGACAGCATCCTCTCCACCATCGGCGACACCCCGGTGGTGCGCATCAACCGCTTGGCGCCCGCCGGCGTCACGATGTTCGTGAAGTGCGAGTTCTTCAACCCGCTGCACTCGGTGAAGGACCGCCTCGCCATCGGGATCATCGAGGATGCCGAGCGCCGCGGCACGCTCAAGCCCGGCCAGACCGTGGTCGAGGCCACCTCGGGCAACACCGGCATCGCGCTCGCCATGGTCTGCGCGGCCAAGGGCTACCCGTTCGTGGCGGTGATGGTCGAGACCTTCTCCATCGAGCGGCGCAAGATCATGCGCGCGCTCGGCGCCAAGGTGATCCTGACGCCCGCGGCGGAGCGCGGCTCGGGCATGGTGCGCAAGGCCGAGGAGCTCGCGACCAAGCACGGCTGGTTCCTCGCCCGCCAGTTCGAGAACGAGGCGAACCCGGCCTATCACCGCAGCACCACCGGCCCGGAGATCCTGCGCGACTTCGCCGGCCGCCGGCTCGATTTCTTCGTCTCCGGCTGGGGCACGGGCGGCACGATCACCGGCGCCGGCCAGATGATCAAGCTCGCGCGCCCCGAGGTGCAGGTGGTCGCCACCGAACCCGAGGGCGCGGCGCTGCTGTCCGGCAAGCCGTTCACGCCGCACAAGATCCAGGGCTGGACGCCCGACTTCATCCCCGCAGTGCTCGACCGCTCGGTCGCCGACCGCATCGTGCCGGTGACCGACACCGAGGCGATGGAGACCGCACGCGCGCTGGCGCGCGCGGAAGGCATCTTCTGCGGCATCTCCTGCGGCGGCACCTTCGCCGCGGCGCTCAAGGTCGCACGCGAAGCGCCGCAGGGTTCGGTGCTGCTCGCCATGCTGCCCGACACCGGTGAACGCTACCTCTCGACGGCGCTGTTCGCGGACATCCCCGAGGGCAGCGACCCCGAGCCGTGAGCGCGACCCGCTACGCACCGCTGCCGACGCCGTTCCGCCTCCAGCGCGGCGGCGTCCTGCATGACGGTTCGATCGCCTTCGAGAGCTGGGGCGCGCTCGACGCCGCGCGCGCCAACGCCGTCCTGCTCTACACCGGGCTCTCGCCGTCGGCCCACGCCGCGTCGTCCGCGGCCGACCCGAGCCCGGGTTGGTGGGAGCAGATGATCGGTCCCGGCAAGGCGCTCGACACGAACAACCTCTTCGTCGTCTGCGTGAACTCGCTCGGCAGCTGCTTCGGCTCGACCGGACCCGCCTCGCCCGACCCGCGGAGCGGCCGCCGCTACGGCAAAGATTTCCCGGAGCTCGCGCTCGAGGACATCGCGCGCGGCGGGCAGGCGGTCCTCGCACATCTCGGCATCGAACGGGCGCATGCGGTGGTCGGCGCTTCGCAGGGCGGCATGGTGGCACTCGCGCACCTCGCGCTGTTCCCGGGCGGCGTGCGGCACCTCGTGAGCATCAGCGGCACCATGGCCGCCAAGCCCTATGCCGTGGCGCTGCGCAGCATCCAGCGCGATGCGGTGATGGCCGACCCGGCGTTCCGTGACGGTGACTACCCGCCCGAGGCCCGGCCACGGGCCGGGCTCTCGCTCGCGCGCAAGGTCGGCACCGTGACCTACCGCTCGGCCGAAGAGCTCGACCGACGCTTCGGCCGCAGCCCCTCGCGCGAGGGCCGCGACTTCGCGGTGCAGGACTATCTCGCGCAGCAGGCGGCGCGCTTCGCGGACGCGTTCGACGCCAACAGCTACCTGCGCCTGTCGCGGGCGATGGATCTGTTCGATCTCGCCGCGCACGGCGCACCGCCCGAGGTGTTCGGACGGTCGGGCGTCGAGTCGGCGCTGGTCGTCGGCGTCGAGCTCGACCATCTCTTCACGGTTGAGGAACAGGCCGCGCTCGCCGAGGCGCTGCGCGCCGGCGGCGTCGACACCACCTTCGCGCGGCTCGACAGCCTCGCCGGCCACGACGCCTTCCTGGTCGATCTCACCACCTTCGACGCCACGGTCCGACCATGGCTCGCAGCCCGCTCACCCTGAACCCGCAACAGTTCCACGAGGAGACCCGACCCATGCGTCCCGAGACCATCGCCGTGCACGGCGGCTACAAGCCCGATCCCACCACCAAGGCCGTCGCGGTGCCGATCTACCAGACCACCTCCTACGCGTTCGACAGCGCGCAGCACGGCGCGGACCTCTTCGACCTCAAGGTGCCGGGCAACATCTACACCCGCATCATGAACCCGACCACCGATGTGCTCGAGCAGCGCCTCGCGCAGCTCGAGGGCGGCATCGGCGCGTTGGCGCTCGCCTCGGGCAGCGCCGCGGTCACCTACTCGATCCTCACCATCGCCGGACAGGGCGACAACATCGTGAGCTCGGGCGCGCTCTACGGCGGCACCTACAACCTGTTCGCGCACACGCTGCCGCAGTTCGGCATCGAGGTGCGCTTCGCCGACTACTCGAAGCCGGCGGATTTCGAGCGGCTGATCGACAAGGGCACCAAGGCCGTGTTCTGCGAGTCGATCGGCAACCCGCTCGGCAACGTCACCGACTTCGCGGCGCTCGCGGAGATCGCGCACCGCCACGGCGTGCCGCTGATCGTCGACAACACCGTGCCCTCGCCGTATCTCTGCCGTCCGTTCGACTTCGGCGCGGACATCGTCGTGCAGTCGCTCACCAAGTATCTCGGCGGTCACGGCAACAGCATCGGCGGCGCGATCGTCGACTCCGGCAAGTTCCCCTGGGCCGAGCACAAGGAGCGCTTCAAGCGTCTCAACGAGCCGGATGTGTCGTACCACGGCGTGGTGTACACCGAGGCGCTCGGCCCCGCGGCCTACATCGCCCGCGCCCGCGTCGTGCCGCTGCGCAACATGGGCGCGGCGCTGTCGCCGTTCAACTCGTTCCTCATCCTGCAGGGCATCGAGACGCTGCCGGTGCGCATGGACCGCATCTGCGACAACACGCTCGCGATCGCGCAGTTCCTGAAGTCGCACCCGTCGGTCGGCTGGGTGAACTACGCCGGGCTGCCGGACCACCCGCAGCACGCGCTGGCGCAGAAGTACCTGCGCGGCCGGGCGTCGGGGATCCTCACCTTCGGCGTGAAGGGCGGGCGCGCGGCGGGCGAGAAGTTCCTCGATGCGCTGCAGCTCGTGATCCGGCTCGTGAACATCGGCGACGCGCGCTCGCTCGCCACGCATCCCGCCTCGACCACGCACCGCCAGCTCTCGCCGGCGGAGCTCGCCAAGGCGGGTGTCAGCGAGGACATGGTGCGGCTGTCGATCGGCCTCGAGCACATCGACGACCTCAAGGAGGACATCGACCGCGCGCTGCGCGCCGCGGGCTAGGTCGCGGGCGGCGCGGCGGGCGTCGCCGACGGTACGGCGACGACCTCGGGCATCAGCGGCGGCAGCGGACAACGCAGCACGCCGCAGATCGCCCGCAGGAGTTCCGCCTCGGCGAGCCGCAAGCGGCCATCCTGCGCCACGGTGGCGGTGACCGCGGCGACCACGCTGCGCTTCGCACCGGGCTCGAGATCGGCGAGCTCGGTGAACGCGGCGTCGAGCGCCACGGCCCAGTTCGGCGGCGATGCGAACGCCGGCGCCGCCGCACCGGCCAGCGACCCGGTGCCGGCCTTGTACGCGGCCTCGCGTGCCGCCGGGTCGGAGGGCGACCCATGGTGGGCGACGATCGAGAGCAGCGTGCGCAGCGAATCGCCGGCATGCCACAGCACCCCGCGACCGTCGCCGCCCCTGCGCCGCAGATCGTCGGTCAGACCGACGCGAACCAGCGCGGTCAAGCACAGCTCGAACAGCTCGCGCTCGCCGTCCTCGAGCTCCATGGCCTTCAGCGTCGCGATCAGGTCGCGCTGCTCACGACGCGACAGCCGGCGCAGTCCCGGGAAGGCCGCCTCGACGGCGGGCAGGCGCAGATAGGGGCTCACGGTGTCGATGACCCTGCGTTCGGCCTCGACCTCGGCACGCACGGTCGCGCCCAGCCCGTGCTCGACCATCGCGGTCTGGCGCGTCCATCGCGCGTCGTCGCCAGAGGCGAGTATGGCGAGCACCACGGCGCGCGCACGGGTCGGCGAGGCCACGCTCTGCGACACTGCGACCGGCAAGGCCGCGCGCAAGGTCTCGCCCTGCGCGATGTCCGTCCAGTCCGGCCGACCGACCTTGCCGACGATGAAGTCCGGCGTCGCCTGCAACGACAGGTAAGGCAGGGTCTCCGTGAACGCGCGGGCGCGTTCGGCCTCCTCGCGCTCCCGACGCGCCCGCGGCACGAGCACCTCCAGACGGCGCCGTTCGCCGGCCAGCCACTCGCGATCCGCCGCCGCCGCGAAGGACGCGACATCGAAACCGGGATCGAGCGCGCGGATGCGATCGAGGATCGGCGGGTGGACGCTCGGCCATCGGCGCGCATGCGAGGTGTACCAGAGGTGCTCGGCGGCGGGCTCCGACGGCGCTGTGCCGAGACGCGCGGCAGCGCTGCCGGCGGCCATCAGCAACAGGTCGCGCGCCGGTGCGGCGTCGCCCATCATGCGCGCCGCCGCCGCATCCGCCGAGGACTCATGGTGTCGGCAGGCCGCGGCCTGCAGCAGCGTGCCGAGCAGCTTGCCGAGCGACCCGAGCCCCAGCATCAGCAGCGCCAGCAGCCACAGCGGCAGGAACAACGGGAACAGGCCGATGGCCAAGCGACGCCAGACCCACCACGGCGTCCGCGCGATCGACGCGCTGAAGCCCGAGGAGACGCTGCGCCACAAGGCGGCGCCGGCGTCGTAGAGCGCGGATAGCCCGGTGACCCAACCCAGCACACGCAGGTTCACCGCCATGTCGCCGCTCTGGATGTGGTCGATCTCATGCGCGATCAGGGCCTGCAGACGGGCGCGGTCGAGACGCTCCGCTGCGCCGCGCGTCACGACCAGCGCGGCATCGGCGGTCCCGCGTCCCGCCACCATCGCGTTGATGGAATCGTCCTGTTGCCGCAGATGCACATCGGGCACGGGGATGCCGGCCGCCAGCGCCATGTCCTCGACGAGCTCGTAGAGACGCTGCGCGGCGGGATCCGCTGAGGGCGGGAAGACGGGTGTGCCGCCGAACGATTGCGCGATCAGGCCGCCGCCGCCCTCTTGGCGCGACAGCGCGAGCCAGGCGGGGACGAGCATGGCGCTCGCCCACAGCAGCGCCGACCCGAGCGCGATCGGCCACGACAGACCGAGGATGCCGACCGTGACCAGCGCCCAGAGCGCCGGCACGGCGACCACCGCGAGACCGAAGCCGAGATCGACCTCCAGCCGCCGCCGTCGAGCGACCGCCTGGGAGTCGAAGAAATCCTGTCCGCCGACCGACCGCTCGACCTGATCGCTGCCCAAGGACCGCACCTCGCATCTTAGGTGGTACCGCGACAGAACTTACCACGGTCCGAAGCCGGCTCCGACATCGCGACCGGGACGACATCCCGCCCCGAACGCCCGGAAACACGCGTTGCACGCGGCGCGGATCGGGGGGGACAATGCCGCCATGAAACGCGTCCCGCTCACCACCCTCTTCGCGCTCTCGCTCCTCGCCGGCTGTGGGGAGGGCACCGTCCCCGACGCGCCCACGCCCCCCGTGGCCTCTGCTTCGCCGGTATCGACCGCGTCGCCGGGCGCTGCGCCGGCCGCCGGCGACACCCTGCGCATCGCCACCTGGAACATGGAATGGCTGATCGCGCCGAACGCCTTCCGCAAGCTCGCCGACGAGTGCGTGCCCGAGGGCGCCTCGCCCGGCCCGCGCCGCCGCTTCATCCCCTGCAATGTGGCCGAGCAGAAGGAGCGCAGCACCGACGACTACCGGACCATCGCCCGCTATGTGCGCGAACTGCGCGCCGATGTGGTCGCGCTCCAGGAGGTCGACGGCGTCGATGCCGCGCGGCGCGTGTTCGAGGACCACGACTTCTGCTTCACGCGCCGTGAGGCCGTGCAGAACACCGGCTTCGCCGTGCGCAAGGGCGTGCCGCACCGCTGCGGCCCCGACTTCGTGGAGCTCTCGCTCGACGGCCGCGTGCGGCGCGGGGCGGAGCTGATCGTGTACCCGGGCGAACCGCGCGAGATCCGGCTGCTGTCGGTGCACCTGAAGTCGGGCTGCGCCCGACCGCCCGTCGACGGTCCGCGTGAGGCCTGCGCGATCCTCGGCCGTCAGGTCCCGGTGCTCGAGCGCTGGATCGACCAGCAGGCCGCCGCCGGCCGGCGCTTCGCGGTGCTCGGCGACTTCAACCACGACCTGCTCGGCGGCAGCGGCCCGGCGCGCAACGAGGCGGGCGGGGTCCGTAATCTTTGGGCGGAGATCGACGACGGCGACCCGCCGGGCGCGCGCCTCGTCAATGTGGCCTTCGGCCAGCGCTTCCAGAACTGCCACCCCGGCCAGAACCACCGCGCCTACATCGACCATGTGGTGCTCGGCGAGAAGCTCGCCGCCTGGCGCGTGCCCGGCTCGTTCGTGCGCCTGACCTACGACCCGAGCGATGCGCGGCAGCGCAAGCTGCCGGACCACTGCCCGGTCGGCGTCGACCTGCGCCCGGCGACCTGATCGCCGGCGCGCCGTACGACCCAGGGGGATCCGCCATGCTCGACCTCGTCATCGAAGGCGCGACGCTCATCGACGGCACGGGCGCACCGCCGCGCACCGCCGATGTCGGCGTCGAGGGCGGCCTCATCCGCGAGGTCGGGCGCGTCTCCGGCGCGGCGCGCGAGCGCATCGACGCGCGCGGCGCCTGGCTCACACCGGGCTTCGTCGACCTGCACACCCACTACGACGGGCAGGCGAGCTGGGACGAGACCTTCAGCCCGAGCGTGCACCACGGCGTCACCACCGTGCTGTTCGGCAACTGCGGCGTCGGCTTCGCGCCGCTCGCCCCGGGCGACAAGCGGCGTGCCGTCGACGGTCTGATATCTTTGATGGAAGGCGTCGAGGACATCCCCGGCGTCGCGCTCGCCGA
>CANHFH010000107.1 GCA_947459825.1 Pseudomonadota bacterium
CGGGCCGTCGTGCGCTGGCGCTCGGGCGCAACGACCTCGCCGGCAAGACCGGTACCACCAACGAGGCGCGCGACACCTGGTTCAACGGCTACAACCGCAGCCTCGTCGCGAGCGTCTGGGTCGGCTTCGACCAGGCGCAGCCGCTCGGCGAGGGCGAGGAAGGCTCCCGGACCGCGGTGCCGATCTGGGTGGATTTCATGCGCGGCGCGCTCGCGGGGACGCCGCAGCGCGGCTGGCCGATGCCCGAGGGCCTCGTACAGGCGCGCGTCTCGCCCGCCACCGGCGAGCTCGCGAGCGTCGACGATCCGTCCGGCATCTTCGAGACCTTCCTCGCCGACCGCATGCCGACCGGCGGCATACTCGGCGGCAACGAGATGTCGGGCACGCCCGCGGGCACCGGTGTCGGCACCGTCGATCAGGCCACCGCAGAGCCGATATTTTGAAGAAGCCCTCGCCCCGCGCCGACCATCTGCGGCGCGCGCTGGCGCAGGAAGCGGCGCGGGTGATGGCCGAACACGGCGTGCGCGATTTCCTGTTCGCCAAGCGCAAGGCGGCCGAGCGCTTCGGCGTGGTCGACGGCTCCGTGCTGCCGCGCAACACCGAGATCGAGGCGGCGCTGCAGGAATACCAGCGGCTGTTCGGCGGCGACTCGCATGTCGAATCGCTGCACGCGCAGCGCGCGGTCGCGCTCGATGTGATGCAGCGGCTGCGCGAGTTCCAACCGCGGCTCGTGGGGCCGGTGCTCGGCGGCACGGCGACGGAGCATGACGATGTGCTGCTGCACGCCTTCGCCGACCGCGCCGAGACCCTCAGCATGCGCCTGATGGACCAGGGCATCCCGTTCGAGGTGGGCGAGCGCCGCGTGCGACTCACGCCCGAGCGCGTGGTGCAGCAGCCCGCGCTGCGGCTCGAGGTCGACGGCCAACCGGTCGAGATCGTGGTGTTCCCGGTGGACGGCATCCGGCAGTCGCCGGTATCGCCGGTCGACGGCAAGCCGATGCGCCGCGCCGACGCGGCGGAGGTCGCGGCGCTCCTCGAGGCGCGGTGAGCGCGGCGGCGCCGCGCCGCGCGCCGATCAGCGCTTGGCGATCGGCGTGTAGTCGCGCTTGACCGGACCCGTGTAGAGCTGGCGCGGCCGGCCGATCTTCATCGACGGATCGCCGATCATCTCCTGCCAGTGCGCCACCCAGCCCGCGGTGCGCGCGATCGCGAACATCACCGTGAACATCGAGCGCGGGATGCCGAGCGCGCTGTAGATGATGCCGGAGTAGAAGTCGACGTTCGGGTAGAGCTTGCGCGACACGAAGTACTCGTCCTTGAGCGCGATCTCTTCGAGGCGCTGCGCGAGCTCGAGCAGCGGGTTGTCGGCGCGGCCCATCTTGGCGAGCACCTTGTGGCACATCTCGCGGATGATCTTGGCGCGCGGGTCGAAGTTCTTGTAGACGCGGTGGCCGAAGCCCATCAGGCGCACATTGCTCGCCTTGTCCTTAACCTGCGCCAGGAACTTCGGGATGTTGTCGACGGTGCCGATCTCCTCGAGCATCTCGAGCACGGCCTCGTTGGCGCCGCCGTGCGCCGGGCCCCAGAGCGCGGACACGCCCGCCGAGATGGCGGCGTACGGATTCGCGCCGGTCGAACCGGCGAGGCGCACCGTCGAGGTGCTCGCGTTCTGCTCGTGGTCGGCGTGCAGGATCAGCAGCAGGTCGAGGGCCTGCGCGGCGAGCGGATCCACATGGTACGGCTCGCAGGGCACGGCGTAGAACATGTGCAGCAGGTTGCTGCAGTAGTCGAGGTCGTTGCGCGGGTAGATGAACGGCTGCCCGAGCGCCCGCTTGTACGCCGCGGCCGAGATCGTCGGCAGCTTGGCGATGATGCGGTGCATGAAGATCTCGCGATGGCGCGGGTTATGGATGTCCATCGAGTCGTGGTAGAACGCCGACATCGAGGCCACGATCGCGCTGACCATCGCCATCGGGTGCGCGTTGTAGTGGAAACCGTTGAACATCCGCAGCAACGACTCGTTCACCATCGTGTGGCGCGTGATGCTCGCCGTGAAATCCGCGAGCTGCTTCGCGTCGGGCAGCGCGCCGTTGTTCAGCAGGTAGGCGACCTCGATGAACGAGCTCTGCGCGGCCAGCTGCTCGATCGGGTAGCCGCGGTAGAGCAACACCCCGGCGTCGCCGTCGATGTAGGTGATCTTGCTCTCGGTGCTCGCCGTGGCCATGAACCCCGGGTCGAAGGTGAAGACGCCGTGGTCCTTGTTGAGCGCCGCGATGTCGACGACATCGGGTCCGACGGTGCCGGAACGGACGGGCAGCGAGGACTTCTTGCCGGTGGAGGTATCGAGCAGTTCGAAGGTCTTGTTGGTCATGGTGCGCGTCGCCGTGTTGACGCCGTCGCGGGAGCGCAACGGCGTGTCGTGAAGTTGACACGGGCGCGTGTCGGAATCAAGGCAGCAGGTCGCAGTTCGCCGCCTTATCGCGTCACTCGACCACCTTGTAGAGCGCGCCCGGCTTGGGGTTGCCGTTCGGGTACAGCCCGTTGATCAGCTGCAGCTGCTCCTTGGCGAACTTGTCCTCGGGCATGGCGGACACATGGTCCTCGAGCCGGGTGCCGGCCGTGGCGGTCTTGATCCGCAGCCGGAAAGGCTCGGCGAGCGGGGCCTCGGCGGGACGCAGGCCGCGCAAGGTCTGCACGACCGACTGGAACAGCCCGTCGGCCTCCGGGACGCCGTTGCGCGAGGCGCGGCTCGCCCCGGCGAAGATATAGGCGCTGTTCCCGCGGTAGAGCACCGCATAACGCACCGGTCCCACGCCGCCGTCGAGCGGCGAACCGTTCGGGACCAAGGTGGCGAAGCCCTGCATACCGTTCGAGGTGAAGGCCTCGCTGCCGTAGGTGCGGGCGCCCTTCAGCTGGGTCATCAGGAACTCGCGCGGGCCCTGGGTCGGCGGCACGCCCTCCACCGTGACCTGCATCACCGCGTCCTTCTGCGGCGTATAGAAGATCAGCCGGTCGCGCTGGTTCTCGATGGTCCAGCCGGTGGGCACGGCGAGCGTGATGCCGAGCTCGGCATGGTAGAAGCGGTTGCCGCGCACGATGCCCTGGGCGCGGCTCGAGCCGTAGGTCATGCCGTCGAGACGGCGCAGGTAGGCCTCGCGGTTCTCGATCCAGCCCCCGGGCGGCGTGCCGCTGATGCCGGCTGAGGCCTTCGCGGCCTGCACGGCGCGCGCGTCGGGCGCGGGGTGGGAGGCGAGCAGCGAGTGATGCCGCATGGGTTCACGGCCCTCGGCACGCGCGCGTTCGATCTCGAAACGCTCGCCGCGCCGGAACATCTGGAACACCTCGCCCATCGCCTCGGGTCGGTAGCCGGCGGCGGTAGAGAACACCAGCCCGACGCGATCCGCTTCCAGTTCGCTGGCGCGGCTGTAGCTCTGCGTCCCCAACTGCGCACCGACGCTGACGAGGTCCGCCACGGCGCCGGAGCCGGTGAGCACCGCCGCGCCGAGCACGCCCAACGACGCGAGGATGCCGCCCGTCTGCCGCTTCTGCGGGTGCTTCTGGGTGACATGCGCGATCTCATGGCCGATGACCGCCGCGAGCTCCGCCTCGGAGTTGAGGTTGGCGAGCAGGCCGCGGTGCAGGTAGACGAAGCAGCAGCCGGTGGTGAAGGCGTTGATGGAGTCGTCGTCGAGCAGCACGAAGGTCCACTCGGCGTTCGGCAGCGAGCTGTGCCGCGCGATGCGCTGGCCGAGCTCGTTCACATAGTCCTGCAGCTCCTGGTTCGCGTAGAGACCGTAGGCCTTGAGGATCTTCTCGTGCGCGTCGCGGGACGCGCGGCTCTCCTTCATCGTGCCGCCGCCCTTAGGCGGCTTGGCCGGCTGCTGCGTCGGCGCTGGTTTCGCCTGCGGCGTAGCGACGGGCGCGACGAAGCACACCGCCAGCGCGGCGGCGCAGATCAAGACCAGGCGGCGCAGGGGGATCGGGAGCATCGGAGACAAGCGGTCCATCGGTGGGTCAGATGACCCACACGCTAGCAAAGTTCCCGTACGGATGACGACCCCGGGGAAGGGGCCGCCGGAAGACGCTCAGCGCGCGGCGGCGGCGGCGTACTTCTTGCGGAACTTGTCGACGCGACCCGCGGTGTCGAGCATCTTCTGCTTGCCCGTGTAGAACGGGTGGCAGCTCGAGCAGACTTCGACCTGGAGGTCTTGGCCGAGCGTCGAGCGGGTCTTGAAGGTGTTCCCGCAGGAGCAGGACACCGAGATTTCCGTGTATTCGGGATGTACCGACGCTTTCATGGCCAGATTTCCGGGGCAAGGTCGAAAAAGGGCCGCAAGTCTAGCGGCAGGCCGGGGTAGAGACAAGCGACTTCGGCATCGGACCGAGGAGGATCGGTGCAGATTGTGGATAACTCTGTGGAACAGCGGGCCGAAATCGTTGTTTTTCGCCGTTGATTTCGGATTTTCGGGGAATCCACCCAAGAATTGAATACGATTTAAATCCATTGAAATCAATGCTTTATTGATTTCACTTTGATTGATGACTGAAAGATTGCGCCTTTTTGCCAAGCCCAGCTAGGTTTTCCGCCGGCTGTGCATGGATTGCACCGTTTTGCGGCAAGGAACGCGCTAAGTGCCCGTCCCGCTTGGCAGGAAATCGACCAACAGCTCGTTCAGGAACCTCATCCCGAGGGGGGTCGGCCGGAAGCGGGCGCGCGCGGCGTCCCACTCCAAGGTCCCCGCCGCGATCGCCTTGTCGATGACAGGCGCCACGGTCGCCCAATCGAGCCCCGTCCGGACCTCGAACAGCGCTCGGTCGGCGCCCTTGGTGAGCCGCAGCGCGTTCAGCATGAACTCGAACGGGCGCTGCGCCGGCGCCACCGGCGTCACGCGCAGCGTCGCAGCGGGGTCGCGCTGGTAACGGCGCGGCTCGCGAGCCTGCTCGCTGCGATGGATCGCGCGTACGCGGCCCGCGTCGTCGAGTGCGCTCAGCTTGCCGTGCGCGCCGGCGCCGAGCCCGAGGTAATCGCCGAAGCGCCAGTAGGTGAGGTTGTGCGCGCACTCGCGTCCGGGCTGCGCCCAGGCCGACACCTCGTAGCGCGCATGGCCCGCCGCGGTGAACCGCGCGGCGCAGGCCTCGAGCATGCGCTCGGTGGTGTCGTCGTCGGGCAGCGCGGGCGGCGGCCGCGCCGCGAACGGCGTGCCGGGCTCGAGGGTGAGGTTGTAGTGCGAGACCTGCGCGGGCGCGAGGGCGAGCGCGGCCTCGACATCGGCGAGCGCGCCCGCCTCGTCCTGACCAGGCAGCGCGTACATGAGGTCCAGGTTGAAGTTCGCGAGCCCAGCCGCGTGTAGCTCGGCGACCGCAACGCGCGTTTCGTCGGCGGCGTGGATGCGGCCGAGCCGGCGCAGCATCACGTCATCGAAGCTCTGGGCGCCGAGCGAGACGCGGTTGACCCCCGCCGCGGCGTATTCCGCGAAGCGCCCGCGCTCGATGGTGCCGGGGTTGGCCTCCATCGTGATCTCGGCGTCGGGCGCGAACGGCAGCGCGGCGCGCAGCATCGCGAGCACCTCGCCGATCGCCTGCGGCGAGAACAGGCTCGGCGTGCCGCCGCCGAGGAACACGGAGCGCACGGGGCGAGGTGCCGCAGCGCCCGGTGCCGCTCCGAGCCGCGCGTCCTGTGCCATGGGCGAGGCGAGCTGATGCGCGAGGTCGCGCCGCAGCGCATCGAGGTACTGCCGCTCCGGCACGGCGTCCTTCACCGCATGCGAATTGAAATCGCAGTACGGGCACTTGCTCACGCACCACGGGAAATGGACATAGACCCCGAGCGGGGGTGCGGTCATCGCGCCTGCCATGCCGTGAGCAGCGCGCGCAGCGCGGCAGCGCGGTGGCTGTGGAGATTCTTGTCCGCGGCATCGAGCTCCGCGACGCTGCGACCGCCGAACGCGGGGTCGACGGGCGCGAACACCGGGTCGTAGCCGAAACCGCCATCGCCGCGCGGCGCATCGAGGATGCGACCTTCCCACGCGCCCTCGCCCACCACCGGCGATGGATCGTCGGCGTCGCGCACCAGCACGATGCAGCAGCGGAAGCGCGCGCGGCGCGCGGCGTCGGGGACACCGGCGAGCGCGGCGAGGAGCTTGCGCCAGTTCGCTTCGTCACGGGGCGGGGCGGACGCGTCACCAGCGCCGTCCTCCGCGTAGCGCGCAGACCGCGCGCCCGGCGCGCCGCCGAGCGCATCGACCTCGAGTCCGGAGTCGTCCGCCATCGCGGGCAGGCCGCTCAGGCGTGCGGCGTAGCGCGCCTTGAGCAGCGCGTTGGCGAGGAAGGTGTCGCCGGTCTCCTCGGGCGGCTCGATGCCGAACGCCGACTGCGGCTCGAAGACGAAGCCGGCGGGCGCGAGCAGCGCGGCGAACTCGCGCAGCTTGCCGGCGTTGCCGGTGGCGAGCACGACGCGCTGCGCGGTCATCTTTTCTTCGGCTTGGCGCCTGCGCCGCCCGGCAGCGCGAGCGGCACGGCGAGCGCCTCGGCCTGTGCCTCGTGCAGACGCGCGATGCCTTCGCTGGCAAGCGTCAGCAACGCGTCGAGCTCATCGCGCCGGAACGCGTGGCCCTCGGCCGTGCCCTGGATCTCGACGAAGGCGGCGCCGTCCTTCATCACCACGTTCATGTCGGTCTCGGCCTGCGAGTCCTCGGCGTAGTCGAGGTCGAGCAGCGGCGTACCGCCGCAGATGCCGACCGACACCGCCGCCACCTGGCCGTGCAACGGCGACGCCGCGAGCGCGCCGCGAGCGATGAGCGCCGCACAGGCGTCGGCCAGCGCGACATAGCTGCCGGTGATCGCCGCGGTGCGCGTGCCGCCGTCGGCCTGCAGCACATCGCAGTCGAGCGTGACGGTGC
>CANHFH010000108.1 GCA_947459825.1 Pseudomonadota bacterium
CATACGGCCCTGTGGTGACGAGCTCGACATCCTTGCGTCCGGCGATGAACACCGAGCACCAGATCCGTCCGAGGCTGGCGGTGGCCACGAGCAGCAGCGCAAACGCGTCGATGATGCCGGCGAGCGGGGTGGGCAGGGGCGCCGGCCGCGTGAGCGCGGCCAGGCACACCAGCGCGAGATACCAGAGCAGGGTCACCCGCAGGCGGGGCGTGCTGACCGAGGTCGTCATGTCATCGACAGTGTACCGCGGGCGGTCGGTCGGGCCAGCGGGACGGCCGGACGGGGCGCTGATCGGCTTGAATCCCCGACCGGGCGACCCCAGACTTGTCGGCACCATGTTTCTATCCTCCCGTAAGTCCGTGATGGTCGCCGCCGCCGATGCCCTGCCGGGTCGTGCCGCAGCCTTGACCGTGTCCAACCGGCACGCCGTCCTCGGCAGCCCGCTGCAGCCGCCTTTTGCCGCAGGCATGGAAGAGGCGCAGTTCGGCATGGGCTGCTTCTGGGGCGCCGAGCGGCTCTTCTGGAAGATCCCCGGGGTCCACTCGACCTCGGTGGGCTACGCCGGGGGCTACACCCCGAACCCGACCTACGAGGAGGTCTGCAGCGGTCGCACGGGCCATGCGGAGGTGGTGCGGGTGATCTTCGACCCCACGAAGGTCTCGTACGAGACGCTGCTCAAGGCTTTTTGGGAGCGCCACGACCCGACCCAGGGAATGCGGCAGGGGAACGATCTCGGTACCCAGTACCGTTCGGTCATCTACTGCACCAGCGACGGCCAACTCGTCGCCGCGGAGGCCAGCCGCGCGCGCTACCAACAAGCGCTCGATTCGGCGCAACGCGGCGCCATCACCACCGAGATCCGCCCGGCGCCGGAGTTCTTCTACGCCGAGGACTACCACCAGCAGTACCTGCACAAGAACCCGGAGGGCTACTGCGGCCTCGGCGGCACCGGGGTCGTCTGCGTCGCCTGACCAATAGGGGCGCGCGATGATCACCGATCCGCTCGCCCAGATCCTCCTGCTGTTGGCAGCGGCGGTGGGCGTCGTCGCGCTGGCGAGGCGCGCGGGGCTGCCGGCGATCCTCGGTTATCTCGTCGTCGGCGTCGCGCTCGGACCCCATGCGTTGGGCTTGTTCGACGAGACCGAAGGCACGCGGCTCCTCGCCGAGCTCGGCGTGGTGTTCCTGCTCTTCACGCTCGGCCTCGAGTTCTCGTGGCCGCGGATGGTCGCGATGCGCCGCGAGGTGTTCGGCGTGGGCAGCGTGCAGGTCGTGACCTTGGCGGGCGTCGCGATGCTGGTGTTCCATGCGCTCGGCGTCGATCTGCTCCCCGCGGTGGCGCTCGGCGGCGCGGTCGCGGTGAGCTCCACGGCGATCATCGTCCAGCAGCTGACCGAGCAGTCGGAGATCAACCGCACGCATGGTCGCGTCGCGTTCAGCGTGCTGCTGTTCCAGGACCTCGCGTTCGTGCCTTTCTTGGTGCTCGCCGGCGCGTTGGCGGCGGGCAGCCTCGATTTCAGCCCAGCCCGCGTCGGTACAGCGGTCGCGCTCGGCACCTTGGCGGTCGGATTCGTGCTGATCGTCGGGCGCTACGCGCTGCGGCCGTTGTTCCACGAGATCGCGCACAGCCGTCTGCAGGAACTGTTCACGCTCGCCGTGCTGCTGGTGGCGCTGGGATCGGCTTGGGTATCGCATGCCGCCGGCGTGTCGATGGCGACCGGCGCGTTCCTCGCCGGCGTGATGCTCGCGGAGACCGAGTACCGTCACCAGGTCGAGGCAGCGATCCGGCCGTTCCGCGACATCCTGCTCGGCCTCTTCTTCATCTCGGTCGGCATGATGCTGGACCTCGGCGTGCTGCAGGGCGACCTGTTGCTGATCCTCGGCATCCTCGCAGCGATGACCGTGTGCAAGGCGTTGCTGACGGCGCTCGTCGGCCGGCTTTGGGGCTTGCCGCCGTTCAAGGCGGTGCGCACCGGCATCGTGCTGTCGGTGGGCGGCGAGTTCGGCATCGCGATCCTCACCATCCTGATGCAAGGCAAGGTGGTCGCCGACGAGGTCACCCAACCGCTGCTGGTCGCGATCGTGCTGAGCATGGTCACGGCGCCGTTGCTGCTGCGCCAGAACCGCCGTGTCGCGCGCTGGCTGCTGCGCGAGCAGGGGCCGTCGGACGCCGCGGCGCAGGTCATGGCAGATACCGCGGTCGGGGAGCGCGCCGTCGCGGACCTCGCGGCGCGCGAACATGTGATCCTCTGCGGCTTCGGTCGGGTCGGCCAGAACCTCGCCCGGGTGCTCGAGTCCCAAGGCCACGAATGCTTCGCGGTGGATCTCGACCCGGCGCGGGTGCGGTCCGGTCGGGCGGCAGGCCTGCCGGTGATCTTCGGCGACGCTTCCGACCCGGAACTGCTGCGTAGAGCGGGGCTCGCGCAGGCGAGCGCGGTGGTCGTCACCTTCGCCGATCCGGCGGTGGCGCTCGGCATCGTCCGTTCGGTGCGCGCCGAGCGCGTCGATGTGCCGCTGCTCGTGCGGACCGCCGACGATGCGCGGCTCGAGGAGTTGATGGCGGCCGGCGCGACCGAGGTCGTGCCGGAGACCTTCGAGGCGAGCCTGATGCTCGCCTCGCACGCCCTGCTGCTGCTCAGGCAGCCCGTCTCACGCGTGGTGCGGGCGATCGGCAGCGCGCGCAGCGACCGTTACGCGTCGTTGCGGGGCCTGCTGCGTGCGACGGAGGGTATCCCTGCGGCGGATCCAGGCTCCGCCGAGGAGCTGGTCAGCGTCGTGCTGCCGCCCGGCGCGTGGGCGATCGGCCGCAGCCTCGGCGAACTGCGTGCGGGAGGCATCGAGGCACGGGTCGACAGCGTGCGCCGGCGCGGCATCGTCGGACGGGATCCGCAGCCCGACATGACGCTGCAACAGGGCGACGAGGTCGTCCTCATCGGTACGCCCGCGGCGCTCGAGCACGCCGAGCAGGTGATGCTCGCGGGTTAGACGGGGACGGCGCGCAGCGCGGTCCGCAGCGTCTCCACTGCGCCGCGCACTTCATCCTCGGTCGAGATGAACGGCGGCGCGAGCGCCAGCGTCTCGCCGGTGAAGCGCAGCATGAGCCCGCGGGCGAGCGCCTGCTCGAACACCTGGAAGGCGCGCAGTGCGGGCTTGCCCGGCACCGGCGTCACATCGATCGCCGCAGCGAGCCCGAGGTTGCGGATGTCCGTCACCAAGGGTTCGCCCTTCAGCGAGTGGATGGCGCCCTCGAGCACCGGCGCGAGCTTCGCCGCGCGCGCGATGAGGCCGCTCGCGGCGAGTTCATCGAGGGTGGCGTGCGCGGCGGCGACGGCGAGCGGGTGCGCCGAGTAGGTGTAGCCGTGGAAGAACTCGATGAGGTGCTCAGGTCCCGTCATGAAGGCGTCGTAGATGTCGCCGGAGGCGATCACACCGCCGAGCGGCACGGTGGCGTTGTTGACCGCCTTGGCGAAGGTCGTGAGGTCCGGACGCACATCGAAGAAATCCGAGGCGAACGGCGTGCCGAGGCGGCCGAAGCCGGTGATGACCTCGTCGAAGATCAGCAGGATGCCGTGCTTGGTGCAGATCTCGCGCAGACGCTTGAGGTAGCCCTTGGGCGGCACGATGACGCCGGTCGAGCCTTGCATCGGCTCGACGATCACGGCGGCGATGGTGCTCGCGTCGTGCAGCGCGACGAGCCGTTCGAGGTCCTCCACGAGATGCAGGCCCCAATCGGGCTGGCCGCGCGAGTAGGCCATCTGCGCCGGGTTCCAGGTGTGCGGCAGGTGGTCGACGCCCGGGATCATGAGCGGCGTGAACATCTTGCGGTTGGCGAGGATGCCGCCGACCGAGATGCCGCCCATGCCGACGCCGTGGTAGCCGCGCTCGCGGCCGATGATGCGGGTGCGCGAGGCCTCGCCGCGCACGCGATGCCACGCGATCGCGATCTTGAGGGCGGTGTCGACGGCCTCGGATCCGGAGTTCACGAAGAACACCTTGTCGTCGGGACGGCCGGCGAGCTGGGCGATGCGCTCGGCGAGCGTGAACGCCGCAGGGTGCCCCATCTGGAAGCTCGGCGCGAAGTCGAGCGTCGCGACCTGCTTCTGCACGGCCTCCACCACGCGCGCAGGCGAGTGACCGAGCGGGCTGCACCAGAGGCCCGAGAGTCCGTCGAACACGCGACGGCCGTCGGCGAGCGTGTAGTAAGCACCCTGCGCGGCGGTGATCAGGCGCGGGTGCGCTTTGAAGTGCCGGTTGTGGGTGAAGGGCATCCACCAGGCGCGCAGCGCCGCTTCGGAGGGGACCGCGTTCATGAGCGCACCGCCGCGATGAGACCGGCCGCGACGCGATCGACGTTCGCGGGGCTGACGCCCGCGATGTTGATGCGGCCGTCGGGCGGCATGTAGAGATGGTGGTGGTCGCGCGCGAACGCGACCTGTCCGGAGGAGAGCGGCAGCCGCGAGAACATGCCGCGCTGCGCGGCGACCCAGCCGTAGTCGACGCCGGAGACCGCGCTGAGGCGCTCCGCGAGCAGGCCACGCAGCGAGTTGATGCGGTTCGCCATGTGCGAGAGTTCGGTCATCCAGTCCTGACGCAGCGCGGGCTGCGACAGCACGCGCTCGACAAGCGCGGCACCGTGGTCGGGCGGCATGGACCAGAGCGTCCGGGCGAGACGGCCGAGGTGCCCGGTGGTGATGCCGGCCCGCTCCCCGTCGCTGCTCAATCCGAGCAGCAGTCCGGTGCGCTCGCGGTAGATGCCGAAGTTCTTGGAGCAGGAGACCGCGACCAGCATCTCGGGGACGGCGCGCGCCATCAGGCGCACGGACGCGGCATCGCGGTCGAGATCCTCGCCCAAGCCCTGGTAGGCGAGGTCCATGAACGGCATCAGCCCGCGACGGGCGACGACGGCCGCCACTTCCGACCACTGCGCCGGGGTCAGGTCCTGGCCGGTGGGGTTGTGGCAACACGCGTGCAGCACCACGATGGTGCCGGCCGGCTGCGCATCGAGGTGGCCGATCATGCGGTCGAACAGCACGCTCGGGTTCTGGGCGTCGTAGTAAGGGTAGCGGTCGACCTTGAGACCGACCGTGCCCAGCAGCGGGATGTGGTTGGCCCAGGTGGGGTCGCTGACGAGGATCGTCGCGCCGGGGCGCGCGGCGTTCAGCAGCTCCGCGCCGAGCCGCAGCGCACCGCTGCCGCCTGGCGTCTGCGCCAGCGAAAGGTCGGTCCTGCGCCCGGCGTGGTCGCTGCCGAGCACCAGTTCCGCGACAAGGGCGTTGTAGGAGGGGAGGCCGGTCGGGCTCACATACGTCTTGGTCGTCTGGGCCGCGTGGACCTCCTGCTCCGCCGTGCGTACGGCCCGGGGGACCGGGGTCTTGCCCTGCTCGTCCTTGTAGACGCCGACCCCGAGGTCCACCTTGTCGGGCGAGGGGTCCGCCTGGAAGGCGGCGGAGACGCCGAGGATGGGATCGGGCGGGACGCGGGTGAGGGTCTCGAGCATGGTGGGCCTGCAGGTGCGACGGACCGCCCATTATCGCAGCAGGGCGCGCCGAGCGCGAATCAGTAGCCCTCGAGGCGCGCGCTGCGGTCGCGGTGCCAGCCGGCGCTGCCGTAGAGCGTCTCGAGCACGCGTGCCCGCTTCAGGTACAGACCCGCATCGAAGGCGTCGGTCATGCCGATGCCGCCGTGCAGCTGCACGGCTTCGTTGCTGACGAGGTGCAGCGTGTCGCCGGCGCGGGCCTTCGCGAGCGAGGCGAGGGCGGGGATCTGCGCCGCGGCCGCAGCGGCCGCCTTGTCGCCACCCTCGGCATCGTCCAGCGCATCGAGCGCCGCCGTGACGCAGCTGCGGGTGAGTTCGAGGTCGACGAGCATCCGCGCCGCGCGGTGCTGCAGCGCCTGGAACGAGCCGATCGGCTGGCCGAACTGCCGCCGGTCCTTGAGGTAAGCGAGGGTGAGCGTGAACAGCGCATCGGCGGCGCCGAGCATCTCGGCCGCGAGGCCGATGCGTGCGATGTCGAGCACGCGTTCGAGCCCCGCAGCGCCAGCGTCGGTCATGGTGCCGCCGAGATCCGTCCGGCCGCTCAACCGCATGTCGTCGGCGACCCGCACACCCGTGAGTTCGATATCCGCCATGCCGCGGCTGTCGGCCATCGCGAGCGGTCTGCGTGCGACGCCCGAAGCCGTGGCATCCACCACGAACATCGCCAGCGACTCCGCGGCACCCGGCGTCGGCGCGGCGAGCGCGGCGACGAGGATGTGGCTCGCCGTCGCGCCGTCCGGCACGAAGCGCTTGTGGCCGTCCAGGCGCCACCCATCGCCGTCCCGCACGGCACGCATCGCGATGCTGGTCGGCGCATGGTGTGCGCCCTCGTCGAAGGCGAGCGCAGTAGTGGCCGTACCCGCAGCGAGCAGCGGCAGCAGTCGCTCGCGCTGCGCTTCGCTGCCCAGCGTCCGGATCGCCGCGATGCCCACGAGGCCGGTCTGCGTGAGGGGTGAAGCCACGAGCGTGCGTCCGGCCGCTTCGAGCACGATGCCGAGCGCGCGCCAACCCATGCCCGATCCGCCGAGTTCCTCGGGGATGGCCGCGCCGGCGAAACCGAGCTCGGCGATCTCCCGCCACAGCTCCGGGTCATGGGGTCGGCCGGCATCGCGCTCGGCGCGCAACGCCTTCACGGGCGCACGCTCCGAGAAGAAGTCGCGGGCGCTGTCCTGCAGCAGGCGTTGGTCTTCGGTGAGGGGGCGTGTCATGGCGTTGCCTGTCAGATGGGGTCGGGCAGACCGAGCACGCGCTTGGCCACCACATTGAGGTTGATCTCGGAGGTGCCGCCTTCGATGGAGTTGCCCTTCGAGCGCAGCCAGTGC
>CANHFH010000109.1 GCA_947459825.1 Pseudomonadota bacterium
CAGCTCGCCTGGAAGCAGATGCGCAGCTGCTACGACCCCGAGATCCCGATCGACATCGTCGAGCTGGGCCTCGTCTACGAGTGCACCGTGATGCCCGCCGAGAACGGCGACCGCGTCCTCGCGGTCAAGATGACCCTCACCGCGCCCGGCTGCGGCATGGGCGAGGTCTTGGTGCAGGATGTCAAAGAGAAGCTCGAGGTCATCCCGACCGTCGCCAAGGCCGATGTCGAACTGGTGTTCGACCCGCCCTGGAACCAGTCGATGATGTCCGAGGCCGCGCGCCTGCAGACCGGGATGATGTGAGGCGATGGGCGACACGGCGCCACAGGACTGGGTCGATGTCGGCGATGCCGCCGCGCTCGCGCAGGGCGGTCGCTTGGACGTCGAGGTCGACGGCTGCTTCGTCGCCGTGGTGCAGCTCGAGGACGGACTGCACGCCTTCGAGGACCGCTGCACGCATGATGGCGAGCCGCTCGCCGGCGCCGAGATCGAATCCGATGCCGCCACGCCCTGCGGCGTCGTGGTCTGCCCGCGCCACGGCGCGCGCTTCTGCCTCAGCACCGGCGAGGCGCTGACCCCGCCCGCCTACGAACCCCTGCGGATCTTCGCCGCACGGCAGCGCGACGGCCGCATCGAGGTGGCGCGACCGTGAGCCGGCGGCTGACGCTGCTGCGCCACGGCGAGGCCACGCCCGTCGGCAAGGACGGACCGGGCGGCGACTTCGCACGCACGCTGACGCGGCGCGGCGAACGCGAGGCCTGGGAGAGCGCGACCCTCATCGCCTCACTCCCGCAGCCGCCGGCATGCGTGCTCGCGAGCGAGGCGCCGCGCGCACGGCAGACGGCGACCATCGCGCTCGACGCGCTCGGCCTGCCCTCCCGGGCGCTGACGGTGGACCCGCGGCTCTATCTCGCCGATGTCCGCATGCTGCTGGATGTCATCGCGACCGTGGACGACACCTGCCTGCATGTGCTCGTGGTCGCCCACAACCCGGGCCTCTCGGAGCTGGTGCATGTGCTGGCGCCCGGCAGCGCGTTCGGCTCGCTCGCGACCGGCGCGTGGTGCACGCTCGAGAGCCCGGCTGCATCCTGGGCGCTGCTCGAGGTCGACCGAGCGCGACTCGAGCGTTAAGCGCGCGCGGCGAGCGCCCGCGGATCGCTTACGCGCGCGCGGCGAGAGCCCGCGCGACGAAATCCTTTGGCACCGAGGTGCGCGGGATGCGCGCAACGCGCGCGCCGCCCGGCAGCTGCCCCGCGAACCACTCCCGCACATCACGGTCGAGCGCCACGCCGTGCATGTAGTTGTAGAGCGCGGTGGAGAGCGCCTGGCCGAGCGCGTCGTGGTCGACGCCCGTGGGGTCCTCGAAGCCGATGTCGTTGCGCGCGAAACGCCCCTCGGGCTGCGGCAACAGCCGCACGCCGTAGGCCGCCGGATCACGGCCCACCGGCGAATGCACCGTGCAGGTGAAGCGGTGGAAGAACCCCGACTGGATGCAGCCCTCCTCGAAGAGCTGCCGCACGTACTCCAGCGAGTCGACCGTCTCGGCGACGGTCTGGGTCGGGAAGCCGTACATCAGGTAGGCGTGGACCAGCACGCCGGCGTCGCTGAAGGCCCGCGTCACGCGCGCCACCTGCGCGACCGTCACGCCTTTCTTCATGAGCGCGAGCAGCCGGTCGGAGGCGACCTCGAGACCGCCGGTCACGGCGATGCAGCCGCTGTCGGCGAGCAGCGTGCAGAGCGCGGGCGTGAAGGTCTTCTCGAAGCGGATGTTGCCCCACCAGGAGATCTCGACCTTGCGCCGCAGCAGCTCCTGCGCCAGCGCCTTCAAGGCCGAGGGCGGCGCGGCCTCGTCCACGAAATGGAAACCGCGCTGACCGGTCTCGGCGACGATGCGCTCGATGCGGTCGACGAGGACGCGCGCGCTCGCGGTCTCGTAGCGCGAGATGTAATCGAGGCTGACATCGCAGAAGCTGCACTTCTTCCAGTAGCAGCCGTGCGCGACGGTGAGCTTGTTCCAGCGCCCGTCCGACCACAGCCGGTGCATGGGGTTCAGCATGTCGAGCAGCGAGAGGTAGTCACCGGACGGCAATCCGTCCCAGGTCGCCGTGCCGACCTCGGCGAACGGGATGTCAGGCTCGCCGCAGTCGATGTAGCGGACCGCGCCCGCGCCCGCACCCTCACCCTCGCCCTTGCCCTCGCGGACGAATGTACGCACCAAGCGCTCGCGGGGCCGGCTACCGCTCACATGCTCGAGCAGCGCGAGCAGCGGCCGCTCGCCCGAGTCGAGCGTCACGAAATCGAAGAAGTCGAACACCCGCGGCTCGGCGAGCTCGCGCAGCTCGGTGTTCACATACCCGCCGCCGAGCACCGTCACGATGCCGGGCCGCAGCGCCTTGGCGGACTGCGCGATGCGGAACGCACCGTACACCGCGCCCGGGAACGGCACGGAGAGCAGCAGCACATCGGGCTCGTGCTCCGCGAGCGCCGCCGCGGTCAGGTCGTGCAGGATGCCGTCGAGCAGATTGTGCGGCGCGGCGAGCGCCTCGGCGAGCGGGTCGAAATCAGGCTGGCTGGCGGCGAGCTTCTCGCCGTAACGCACGAACTCGAAGCGCGGGTCGACGGCGTCGCGCACCACATCGGCGAGATCGTTGAGGTAGAGCGTGGCGAGATGCCGCGCGCGGTCGTGGGTGCCGAGCGCGCCGAAGGCCCAGCCGAGCGGATCATCGCCCTGCGGCGCATAGGCCTCGAGCGCAGCGAACCGCGGACCCTCGGGCAACCAGCGCCGACCGACGATGCGGTGCGAGAGCGTCGGATCCTTGCCCTGGAGGAAGGCCACCACCGGGCCGACCACGCGTTCGTGCTGTACATAGGCCTTGAGGAACGCCCGCACCGACGGCGTGCGCCGTCGCGTCGGCAGCGCCTCGGCCGCCGCGCGCAGCCCTGCCAGCCCCTCGGCCGACAGCAGCCGCAGCACGAGGGCGATGGCGAGGTCAGCCTGCGCGGCGTGGAAGCCGCGCTCGCGCAGGAAGCCCGTCAGGTAGGCCGTCGAGGGATACGGGGTGTTCAGCTGCGTCATCGGAGCGATGACGCCGAGCACCCGCGGACTTTTACGGCGTCCGGTCAAAACCCGTAGACGAGGTTGAGCGTGGTGAGCGTGTCGGTGGTCTTGAGACCGCCCGGCGGGTCGGAGTTGTAGCGCACGCCGATGCCCGCCGAGAGCGAGAACTTGTCGCTCATCTTGACCTGCAGCGCGAGGTCGTTGGCGACGAAGGTGTTGCTCGAACCGGCCTCGACCACGAACTTGTCGATGATCTTGGTGGTCTCGGTGAGCGAATGCTCGAACTTGAGCTCGCCCGCGACGATGGCCTCGCTCTCGGTGCGGCCGAGCAGCGCCGGCTTCAGCTGCTTGTAGCCGACGCCGACCTGGCCGCTGAACTTGGTGGTGTCGGTGTCGATGAACTTGCGGCCGACACCGGTGGTGACGCTCGCCTGGTAGTCGAAGCCGCTGAAGCGGTCGTCCTCGTAGCGCAGTCCGCCGAACCAGTAGCTGCGGTCGCTGAACTTGTAGTCGCTCTGCCAGTAGGCGCCGTAGCGCTCGGCGGTCTTGTCGCCGTCGTTGGTGGCGCGCAGCGCGAGGACGCCGAAGTTGTGCTTCCAGCGGTCGAGCTCGCGCGACATGTCGAGCTTGATGTTGACGGTGTCGGCGTCGGAGTTGCCGCGGGCCATCACGGCGCCGACCTCGCCCTTGCCCTTCCACTCGGCGGCGGCCTCGGACGGCAGCAGGCCGAGCGCGAGCGCGACGGCGGCGGAGATGAGGGAGATGCGTGCAAGGGTCATGAAGGGCTCGTGGATAGGTTCTGGTGAGCGGAGGACGGTGCGGAGGGCTTGAAATGCCGGCAAACCACCCCATCCTCCCGAAGCGGGCGCATTGTGCCTGTTTTGCAGGGACGATAGAACATGTCCAGCGTCATCGCCGTGACCACAGACCGTTTCGCGCAAGAGGTGCTGGAGGCCTCGGCCGAGGTGCCCGTGCTGGTGGATTTTTGGGCGGCATGGTGCGGGCCCTGCCGCACGCTCGCCCCGGTGCTCGAAAAACTCGCCGCCGAGACCGGCGCGAAGCTCAAGGTGGTCAAGGTCGACACCGACGCCGAACCCGCGCTCGCCTCGCGCTTCGCGATCCGCAGCATCCCGGCCGTGAAGCTCTTCCGCCACGGCCGCGTCGTCGCCGAGACGACAGGCGCCCAGCCGCTGCAGGCGATGCGCGCGTTCGTCGCACCGCACATACCGAAGGACGGCGCCGACCTGATCGCCGAGGCGCGCGCCCTGCGCCGTCGCGGGCAGCACGCCGCCGCGCTCGCGCTGCTCGCGCCGCTGCGCGGCCCGCAGGACACCGAGTCCGCGGCGGAGCTCGCCGCCTGCCTCGCCCTCACCGGCTCGCCCGCCGAGGCCAGCGCCGCGCTCGACGCCCTGCCGCCGGTCGCACAGTCGGACCCGGCGGTGCACGCCGGGCGTGCTCTGGTGCGCTTCGCGGGCATCGCCGCCTCGCCGGACGAGACGGACGCGATCCAGAGCGCGCGGGTCACCGCGGCGCGCGCGCTGCTGCGTGACGACCTGGATGCGGGGCTCGAGGCGCTGCTCGGCGCGGCCCAGCGCAACCGGCGTTACGCCACGGGCGAAGGACGGACGGATGTGCTCGCGGCCTTCTCGCTCTTCGCGCCGGATGACGCCCGGTTGGCGGTGGCGCGACGCCGCTTCGCGGCGCTGCTGCACTGACGGCGACGGTGTCCGCGGACCCTCGCCCGCGTCAGTCGGCCGCGGCCTCGTTCTCGAGCCGCTCGGCCTCGGCCTTGCCGAGGTAGGACTTGATGAGCCGCCGGACGAGGTAGATCAGCGGGATCAGCGCGATCGCCGCGAGCAGCTTGTAGATGTAGTTGATGGTGCCGACGGCGAGGAACTGCGATATCGGCCACTTCTGGGGGCCGAGCACGAAGGCGATGTAGAGCACCACGAAGCTGTCGATGAGCTGCGAGACGGCGGTCGAACCGGTGGCGCGCAGCCAGACATGGCTCTCGCCCGTGGCGCGGCGGATGCGGTGGAACACCTTCACATCGATGAGCTGACCGATCAGGAACGCGGTCACGGAACCGATGATGATCCACAGGCCCTGACCGAAGATCTGCGCGAAGGCCTGCTGGATGTCCGGCACGCCGAGGCTGCGGTTGGCGTCGACCCAGAACCCGGCAGGCGCGAGCGCGATGGTCGCGTAGGCGGCGACGAAGGCGTAGCAGATGAACGCCACGGCCACCCACGAGATGAGCCGTACGCCGCGACGGCCGAAGTACTCGTTGATGATGTCGGTCATCACGAACACGAACGGCCACAGCAGCACGCCCGCGGTGAAGCTGAGGTTGCCCGAGACGCCGAGCAGCGACCACTCGACGGGCGCGATGCCGAGGGTGTCCTCGAGCGAGAATATCTTGGCGCCGACGAAGTTCGCGAGCAGCGCGTTCGTCAGGAAGAACCCGGCGAGGACGATGAACAGCCGGTTGGCTTTGGAGTCGGTGGTGCGCACTTCTGCAGGCCGGCCCGCGGCGGCCCGATGGGGATGGCCGTCAGTACGGCGTGCAGAAGCAGTGCGCGTAGAGCCGACCCGGGATCGCCCCGGCGCGCATGCGCAACGCCTCGCGCTCGAGCGGCGAGAACTCGCTGCGCACGGCGCGCAGCGCCGCGAGCTTCTCGATGTCCAAGCCACCGTCGTCGAGCGACACGCCCTTCAGCAGGGTGCGTGCGGCCCAGACCTGGACCGAGGACAGCAACTGCTGGGCGAAGCTCTTCTCGGGCTCGAGGTAGTCGCGCGACCACTCGCCGTCCTTGAGCTTGGCGCGCTTGGCGGCGGCGTTCACCGCGTCGTCGAGCGAACCCAGGTTGTCGACCAGACCGAGACGCTTGGCGTCGCGGCCGGACCAGACGCGGCCCTGCGCGATGGCGTCCACCTGATCGCGGGTCTTGTTGCGGCCCTTGGAGACGCGGGCGAGGAAATCTTCGTAGCCACGCTCGATGGTGGCCTGCAGCAGGGTCGCCGCGGCCGGGCCGACCGGACGGTCGAGGCGCAGCTCGCCGGACAGCGGCGTGGTGCCGACGCCATCGGTGCCGACGCCGAGGTTGTCGAAGGTGCGCGGCGCGGTCGGGAACAGGCCGAAGATGCCGATGGAGCCGGTGATGGTCGCCGGGCTCGCCCAGATCTCATCGGCAGGCGCGGCGATGTAGTAGCCGCCCGAGGCGGCGAGATCGCCCATCGAGACGACGACCGGACGACCGGTGGCCTTGAAGGCCTGCACCTCGCGGTAGATCTGCTCGGAGGCGAGCACGCTGCCGCCCGGGCTGTCGACGCGCAGCACGAGGGCCTTCACATCCTTGTCGAGGCGCGCCTTGCGCACGAGCCCGGACATCTTGTCGCCCGAGATCACGCCGCCCGTGCCGCCGCCGTCGACGATCTCGCCGGAGCCGACGAGCACGGCGATGCGCTGGTCGGCGGGCTTGCCGAGACGGTTCTCGGCGCGCGCGACCTTGAGGTATTCGTTGAGCGAGACGCGGCGGTAGCTGTCCTCGTCCTCATCCTTGGCGGCGAGCTCCATCACGCGCTGCTCGACCTCGCGCGGCGTCTTCAGCGCCGTGACGAGCTTCGCCTGCAACGCGACCTTGGCGGTGTCGCCCTTGGCGGCCTGCACCGTCGGCGACAGCGTGGCCACGAACGACGACACGGCCTCCGGGGTGAGCCCGCGCGCCTTGGCGACCGCCGCGACATAGGTCTCCCACA
>CANHFH010000110.1 GCA_947459825.1 Pseudomonadota bacterium
CGGTCCGCGGCGGGGTCGCCCCATTCGTCGAATTCATTGGTGGTGAGCGGGATGCTTTCGTCGAGCATGGTGGTCACCACATCGACGAACGGAACATGCGCGATGATGCCCTTGTAGTCGCCGGGCGCCATGTTGGCGATTGCGCCCATCAGAAGTCCGCCGGCGCTGCCGCCCATCGCGAACACCCGCTTCGGGTCGCCCACCTTCTCCTCGACGAGGAAGCGGGTCACATCGATGAAGTCGGTGAAGCTGTTGATCTTCTTCTTGAGCTTGCCGTCCTCGTACCACGCGCGGCCCATCTCCTGGCCGCCTCGGATGTGGGCGATGGCGTAGACGAAGCCGCGGTCGACGAGCGACAGCACGGTCGAGCGGAAGATCGGGTCCATCGATAGGCCGTAGGAACCGTACGCGTACTGGTAGATCGGCGCGCTGCCGTCGAGCTTCGTGCCGCGGCGGTAGAGCAGGGTCACCGGCACGCGCGTCCCGTCGCGCACGGTCGCGAAGCGGAACTCGGCGACATAGTGCTCGCTGTCGAACCCGCCCAGCACCGGGTCGCGCTTGAGTTCCTTGCGCTCGCCGGTGCGCATGTCGTAGTCGTAGGTGGTGCGCGGCGTGGTGGGCGAGGTGTAGGTGTAGCGCAGCAGCGTGGTCGAGGATTCGGTGTTGTTGCCGATCTCCATGGTGTAGGCGGGATCGACGGCATCGAGCAGCAGATCCTTGCTGTCCTTCCAGCCGCGTACACGCAGCTTCGAGAGGCCGCCTGAGCGCTCGTTGACGACGAGATGGTCGTCGAAGGTGTCGAAGGTCTCCACGAAGGCGTCGGCGCGGTGCGGCACGACATCCTTCCAGGCCTTGCGGTCGGCGACCGCGTCGATCGGCACCTCGACGATGCGGAAGTTGCGCGCTTGCCAGTTGGTGCGCAGCACAAAGCGGTCGCCGACATCGGACAGCTGGTACTCGTGGTCGCGCTCGCGCGGCACGGCCACCTTGAACGCGAGCGTGGGATCGCCGACGGCGGCGTAGCGGTATTCGCTGGAGACGGTGCTCTGCACGACGATGTAGACGAAGCGGTCGGTCTTGGAGCGGGCGACGCCCATATAGAAGCTGTCGTCCTTCTCCTGGTAGACGGGAGTGTCCGCCGAGGGGTCGCTGCCGCGGCGGTGGCGGTAGACCTTGTCGCCGAGCAGCGTCCGCGGGTCCTTGCGGATGTAGAGCAGCGTGGTGTCGTCGTCGGCCCAGGCGAGCGACGCCTCCGCGTTCTCGATCGACGTGGGCAGCCATTCGCCCGTCTGCATGTCACGGATGCGCAGGGTGTACTGGCGGCGACCGACGGTGTCCTCGGCGATGGCCGCCCAGCGGCCGTCGGGGCTCACCTCGAGGTTGGAGACGGAATAGAACTCGTGCCCCTTCGCGCGTTCGTTGCCGTCGAGGATGATCTGCTCGGCGGCGTCCAGGCTGCCGCGTTTGCGCGCGAGGATGGGATATTCCTTGCCGGGCTCATAACGCGTGTAGTACCAGTAGCCGTGCAGACGCTGCGGCACGCTGGCGTCGTCCTGCTTGATGCGGCCGACGATCTCGCCGTAGAGCTTCTCTTCGAGTGCGCGGTGCGGCGCCATCACCGCGCCGAGGTAGGCGTTCTCGGCCTCGAGGTAGGCGAGCATGTCCTTGTCGGCGCGCTTGTCGTCACGCAGCCAGTACCACGGGTCAGGCCGCGCTCCGAACGGCGAGGTCACCATGAACGGCCGCTGTTCGGCGCGCGGCGGCGTCGCCTCGAAACTTCCGGCGACGCCGATCATCGGCGTGCTGACCGGCGAGGCTTCCCGGGCGGCGCGCCGCCGCCGGGCTCCTGGGCTCGCAATGCGCGCTCCAACACCAGCATCGCCGCGAGCGAGACGAGCGACAGCGCGGCGCAGACGGCGAGCACCGACATCGGACCCGAGGTGTCGACGAAACCCATGCCCTGCACCGCCGCCGCCGCGATCGCCTGCTGCGAGAAACCTATCAGCCCGGAGGCCACGCCGGCATAGCCGGGTGCGAGTCGCACCGCGGTCGCGGTGACATGCGGCAACAGCAGCCCCTGCGCGAAGGCGAGCGGCAGCATCGGGCCGAACCAGAACACCGGATGCGTGAACCCCATCACCACGAAGCCGAGCGCCAGCAGCGCGGACGCCGCCTGCAGCCAGTTGCCGAACCGCGCCACGCGGTCGAGGTCGCCATGTCCCTTGAGGCGGGTGACGACGAGGTTGCCGGCGAAGTAGCCGGCGGAGAGCAGCAGCAACCACAGGCCGAAGCTGGTAGCGGGGCGGCCCAGCATGTCGCTCATGATGTGGGGTGCGATGGAGATGAAGCCGAGGTAGATGGCGTACACGACGCCGGCGTCGATCACGCAGCCGACGAAGGTGCGGTTGCGCAGCACGCCCGCGGAGGCGCGACCGAGCTCCGCGTACGACATCAGGCCGTCGCGCACGACGCGGGTCTCGGGAAGGCCGCGGACCGCGGCCAAGCCGATCACCGCGGCGACGACGACCATCAGCATCAGCGGCGCATGCCAACCGAACCGCTCGGTCATCAACCCGCCGAGATAGGGTGATATCGCCGTCCCGCTCATCATCACCAGCGTCATGGTCGCGAGCGCGCCGGCCAGCCGCCAATCCGGGAATATGTCACCGAGCACCGCGCGCGCCACCGTGGCGGTCGCCGCGCAGCCGAGCGCCTGCACCGCACGCGCCAGCACCAGCACCTCGAGGGTCGGGGCCCAGGCGCCGAGCAGCGAACCGAGGAAGAAGACCGCTATCCCGCCGAGCAGCAGAGGGCGGCGTCCATGACGATCCGAGAGCGGACCGGCGAGCGGGATGCCGATGGCGAACACGAACAGGAACACGCTGATGACCGACTGCGTGGCGGCGGTGGCGGCGCCGAATTCGTCGCGGATCGCCGGCAGCGCCGGCATCAGCATCAACGACGAGATGGGCCCGAGCGCGCTGGCCCCGGCGAGCAGGGCGATGAGGCTGCGTGGTGCCGTCGCAGGCTCGGCCGCCGTGATGGCGGCATCGTCCGCGTCGGCACCGGTCTCCGTCACGGCGTGAGGCCGCCCACGCAGACGTACTTGATCTCGGTGTACTCCTCGATGCCGTGGCGGGAGCCTTCACGGCCGAGCCCGGATTCTTTGACGCCGCCGAAGGGCGCGACCTCGGTGGAGAAGATGCCGGTGTTGACGCCGACGATGCCGTACTCGAGCGCCTCCTGCACCCGCCAGCTGCGGGCGAGATCGCGGGTGTAGAAGTAGGCGGCCAGCCCGGACTCCGTGTCGTTGGCCATGCGCACCGCTTCCTCTTCGGTGTCGAAGCGGAAGAGCGGCGCGACAGGCCCGAAGGTCTCCTCGCGCGCGACCTTCATGCCGGGCGCGACATCGAGCAGCACCGTCGGCTCGTAGAAGTTGCCGCCGAGCGCGTGGCGCTTGCCGCCCGCTGCGACGCGTCCGCCCTGGGCGAGCGCGTCGGCGACATGGGACTCGACCTTGGCGAGGGCGCGCGCATCGATGAGCGGGCCCTGCTCGGTCGGCCCCGAGAGCCCTGCGCCGACGCGCAGCGTCGACACCGCCTTGACCAGCTTCTCCGCGAACGCGTCGTAGACGCCCGACTGCACATAGAAGCGGTTGGCGCAGACGCAGGTCTGGCCGGTGTTGCGGTACTTGCTGGCCATCGCGCCCTGCACCGCAGCATCGAGGTCCGCGTCGTCGAAGACGATGAACGGCGCGTTGCCGCCGAGCTCCATCGAGACCTTCTTGACGGTGCCCGCGCACTGCGCGATGAGCTTCTTGCCGACCGCGGTCGATCCGGTGAAGCTCAGCTTGCGCACCAGCGGATTCGAGGTGAGTTCGCCGCCGATGGCTTCGGCGTCGCCCGTCACGACGTTGAAGACGCCCGCCGGAAGCCCCGCGCGCGTGGCGAGCTCCGCGAGCGCGAGCGCCGAGAACGGCGTCTGCGGCGCTGGCTTGCAGACGAAGGTGCAACCCGCCGCCAGCGCCGGACCGAGCTTGCGCGTGATCATCGCCGCCGGGAAGTTCCAGGGCGTGATGGCGGCGGCGACCCCGACGGGCTGGCGCATCACCATCAACCGCGCATCGGCGCGGAAGGTCGGGATCAGTTCGCCGTAGACGCGCTTGCCTTCCTCCGCGAACCACTCGAGGAACGAGGCCGCGTAGGCGATCTCGCCCTTCGCTTCGGCGAGCGGCTTGCCCTGCTCGCGGACCATGATCACCGCGAGGTCGTCGGTGTTCGCGATCATCAGCTCCGCGAAGCGGCGCAGCACCGCGCCGCGGTCCTTGGCGGTGCGCTTCGCCCAGGCGGGCAGCGCGCGGGCCGCGGCCTCGATCGCCTGCCGCGTCTCGGCGGCGCCCATGACCGGCACTTCGCCGACGACGCTGCCGTCGGCCGGGTCGCGGATGACGGCGACGGCGCCGCCCGCCGCTGCGCACCAACCACCATCGATGAAGCCCTGCTGCCGCAGCAGCGTTTTATCTTTGATGTCCATGGTGTCCTGCTCAGGGTCGGACGCCGTACTGCGCGCGGTAGGCGCGCAGGGCGTCGAGGTGCTCGGAGGGCGGCGCGGTGCCGGTCGTGGGCTGCGCCATGATGTCGATCAGGTCGGCGAGGGTCAGCAGGCTCACGCAGCGCAGGCCGAAGTCGGCCTCGACCTCCTGCACCGCGGAGCGCTCGCCCTGGCCGCGCTCCTGACGGTCGAGCGCGAGCAGGACCGCGACGGGTTCGGCGCCGGCGCGGCGGATGAGCTCGACGGACTCGCGGATGGCGGTGCCGGCGGTGATGACATCGTCGACGATCAACACGCGTCCGCGCAGCGCGCGGCCGACCACGGTGCCGCCTTCGCCGTGGTCCTTCGCTTCCTTGCGGTTGAAGGCCCAGGGCAGGTTGCGGCCGTGGTGTTCGGCGAGCGCGGCGGCGGTCGCGGCCACCAGCGGGATGCCTTTGTAGGCGGGGCCGAACAGCATGTCGCACTCGACGCCCGAGGCGACGAGCGCCGCGGCATAGCAGCGGCCGAGCCGCGCCAGCGCCTCGCCGTCGTCGAAGAGACCCGCGTTGAAGAAGTACGGGCTCTCGCGGCCGGACTTGAGGGTGAAGCGGCCGAAGCGCAGCGCGTTGCGCGCCAGGGCGAGCTCGACGAAATCGCGTTGGAAGGGGTGCATGCCGCTATGATACTCCCGTGCGCGTCATCACCCTGAACGCCAACGGAATACGCTCCGCCGCCGCCAAGGGCGCCTTCGCCTGGTTGCGCGAGCAGGACGCCGATGTGGTCTGCCTGCAGGAGACCAAGGCCCAGGAGCCCCAGCTCGAGGGTCACGATGTCGACCTGCCGGGCTACCACCGCTACTTCTTCGACGCCCTGCGCCCCGGCTACTCGGGTACGGCGCTCTATTGCCGCCATAAGCCCCGCGAGGTGATCCGCGGCTTCGGTGTGGACGAGTTCGACCGCGAGGGCCGCTACCTCGAGGCGCGCCTGCCCGGCCTCTCGGTGGTCTCGCTCTACCTGCCTTCCGGGTCGTCGGGCCCCGAGCGGCAGGCCTCCAAGTTCCGTTTCCTCGAGGCCTTCCTGCCGCACCTGCAGCGGTTGCGCCGGCGGCGCGAACCGGTGCTGCTCTGCGGCGACTGGAACATCGCCCACAAGGAGATCGACCTGCGCAACTGGAAGTCCAACCAGAAGAACAGCGGCTTCTTGCCCGAGGAGCGGGCGTGGATGGACGAGCTCTTCGGCACGCTCGGTTTCGTCGACACCTTCCGCGAGGTGCAGCCTGGCCCGGACCAGTACACCTGGTGGTCGAACCGCGGCCAGGCCTGGGCCAAGAACGTCGGCTGGCGCATCGACTACCAGATCGGCAGCAAGGCGCTGGCGGGCGCCGCGCGCGCCGCGCACATCCACAAGGCGAGCCGGTTCTCGGACCACGCGCCGCTCGTCATGGACTACGATCTTTGAGCGTCGATCTGCTCGCGCCGATCCGTCCCTACCTCGCGCGCGAGCCGGTGGCGGCGTTCCTGCTCGGCATCTCCTCCGGCTTCCCTTACGCGATGATCGGCGCGACGCTCACCACGCGGCTCGCGCAGGACGGCATCGACAAGCGCACCATCACGGCGTTCGCGCTGGCGTTCCTCGTCTACAACCTCAAGGTGTTCTGGGCGTGGATGGTCGACGGTGTGCGGTTGCCGTTGCTCGGGCACCTCGGCCAGCGCGTCTCCTGGATGCTGTTCGCCGGTGCGCTCGTCGTCGCGGCCGTGGTCAACCTGGCGCTCGTCGATCCGAAGGCGAGCCTGCAGGCGACCATCATCGCGGCGGTGCTGCTCGGCATCGCGGGAGCGACCTTCGACATCGTGATCGACGCCTACCGTATCGAGACCCTGCGACCTGAGCAGCTCGGCATCGGCTCCGGCATGTCGCAGTACGGTTGGCGCATCGGTTCGGCGTCTGCGGGCGCGCTCGCGCTGTACATCGCTGTGCGGCACGGGTGGGAGGCGGCGTACATCGCCTGCGCCGCGTTCGCGGTGCCCGCCATGCTGACGGCGTTGGTGTTGGGTGAGCCGGCCCGCCGCGCGGTGGTCGCCGGCAAGCGCGGCCTCGGCGAGGTCTGGCGGTCCATCGAGGGGCCGTTCCGCGACTTCCTCACCCGCCCGGGCGCGGCGCTGGTGCCCACCTTCGTGCTGGTGCACAAGATCGGCGACACGCTGGCGACCCTCACGCTGCGCCTGTTGCTGAACGATATGGGCTACACCAACGACGAGATCGCGGTGTACGACGTC
>CANHFH010000111.1 GCA_947459825.1 Pseudomonadota bacterium
ACTTGATCTGCGCGTCGTGCTCGGCGACGAGCTCGACCACCGCGGCGTGCAGTTGGTTCTCGTCGCGCATCGGCGCGGTGCAACCTTCGAGGTAGCTCACATGGCTGCCCTCGTCGGCGATGATCAGCGTGCGCTCGAACTGGCCGGTCTTGGCGGCGTTGATGCGGAAGTAGGTCGAGAGCTCCATCGGGCAGCGCACACCCTTCGGGATGTAGACGAACGAGCCGTCCGAGAACACGGCGGAGTTGAGGCAGGCGTAGAAGTTGTCGGTGTGCGGCACGACCGAGCCGAGATAGCGCTCGAGCAGTTCCGGGTGCGAGTGCACGGCCTCGGAGAACGGGCAGAACACGACGCCCGCGGCGTGCAGGCGGTCCTTGAAGGTGGTGGCGACCGACACGCTGTCGAACACGGCGTCGACCGCGACGCCCGCGAGCCGCGCTCGCTCGTGCAGCGGCACGCCGAGCTTCTCGTAGGTCTCGAGCAGCTTCGGGTCGACCTCATCGAGGCTCTTCGGGCCGTCGGTCTTCTTCTTGGGCGCCGAGTAGTAGGAGATCGCCTGGTAGTCGATGGGCTGCACGCGCACGCGCGCCCACTCGGGCTCGCGCATCGTGAGCCAGTGCCGGAAGGCGCGCAGGCGCCACTCGGTGAGGAAGGCCGGTTCGCCCTTGATGCGCGAGATGGCGCGCACCACATCCTCGTCGAGGCCGGGAGGGAGGCTGTCGGACTCGATGTCGGTGACGAAGCCGTGCTGATAGCCGCGGCCGACGAGTTCGTTGAGTTGTGCGTTGTCGGTCATGGTGTTCGGGGCCTGGGCCCGGTCAGCGGGTGAGGGCGGCCGCGGCGCGTCCGCCGACCACAGGCCGCAGTTCGAGTTCGAGGGGGGCGAGCCGGACTTCGGCGTCATCGAGGCCGGCGAGCTGCGCGAGGCTCACGCCGTGCAGCGAGTGCCGCAGCGCGAGGTTCACGCGCTGCCAGGCACGGCCGACCCCGCAGGAGGTCTCGATCTCGCAGTGGCCGCGGCCCGCCGAGCAGTCGGTGACGGCCACCCGGCCCTCGAGCGCGTCGAGGATGGCGGCGGCGGAGATGCCTGCCGCGGGCCGGGCGAGGGCGTAGCCGCCGCGCAGGCCGCGGGTGGAGCGCACGAGCCCCGCCCGGTGCAGCGCCTTGAGGGCCTTGCTGACCGTGGGCGCGGCGATGCGGGTGCGGCTGGCGAGCTCCGCCGTCGACAGCAACGACCCGGCCGGCTCGCGCGCCAGGGCGGCGAGGATCACGGTCGCGTAATCGGTCATCTTGCTGATGCGGATCATGGCGGCGGGGTGGGCGTGTCCGAAACAGCACCATTTTAGTCCAGATTAGGCCCGGATGCACCCCCAAACGGGGAACCGGGCGGGGACCGCTTTGGTAAAATGGGCGGCTAACCCTATCAGGAGCAGGACGGACATGAATCACGCGGAACTTGTAAGCATCGCGCGCGGCATGGTGGCCCCGGGCAAGGGCATCCTGGCGGCCGACGAGAGCACCGGCACGATCAAGAAGCGCTTCGACGGCATCCAGCTGGAGTCCACCGAGGCGACCCGCCAGCTCTACCGCGAGATGCTGTTCTCGGCGCCCGGCATCGCCGACGCCATCAGCGGCGTGATCATGTACGACGAGACGCTGCGCCAGAAGACCCGCGCCGGCGTCCCCTTCCCGCAGCACCTCGCTTCGCTCGGCATCATCCCGGGCATCAAGGTCGACCAGGGCGCGAAGCCGCTCGCCAACTTCCCGGGCGAGACCGTCACCGAGGGCCTCGACGGCCTGCGTGAGCGCCTCAAGGAATACCACGGCCTCGGCGCGCGCTTCGCCAAGTGGCGTGCGGTCATCGACATCGGCGAGGGCTACCCGACCCGCTTCGGCATCGAGGCCAACGCGCACGCCCTCGCGCGCTACGCGGCGCTCTGCCAGGAGCAGGGCATCGTGCCGATCGTCGAGCCCGAAGTGCTGATGGACGGCGACCACTCCATCGAGGACTGCGAGGCCGTCACCGACGAAGTGCTCTGCGAGACCTTCCGTCAGCTCGCCGGCCACCGCGTGCACCTCGAGGGCATCGTGCTGAAGCCGAACATGGTCATCTCGGGCAAGAAGAACACCGCCCGCGCCACGCCGGAGCAGGTCGCCGAGGCGACCGTGCGCTGCCTGCGTCGCTGGGTCTCGGCGGCGGTGCCCGGCATCGCCTTCCTGAGCGGCGGCCAGAGCACCACCGAGGCGACGCTGCACCTGTCGCTGATGAACCGCGAGCCGCTGCCCTGGAAGCTCACCTTCTCCTACGGCCGCGCGCTGCAGGACTCGGCCCTCAAGGCTTGGGGCGGCAAGGCCGACAAGTTCGAGGCCGGTCAGCGCGAGTTCATGCGCCGTGCGCGCCTCAACGGTCTCGCCGCGAAGGGCGCCTACACGCCCGACATGGAAACCAAGGCCTGACCATGCCTGAGGAGCCCGCCGTCGCAGCATCGAAAGAGGCGGTCGTCCGCGTCCGCGGGCTGCATTACGGCTTCGGCTCGCGCAAGATCTTCGACGGCGTCGACCTCGAGGCCGCGCGCGGCCGCGTCACCGCGGTGATGGGGCCGAGCGGCACCGGCAAGACCACGCTGCTGCGGCTCATCACCGGGCAGGTGGCGCCGGCGGCGGGCAGCGTCGAGGTCTTCGGCCGGGAGGTCACGACGCTCGACACCGCGGGCGTCTACTCGTTGCGGCGTCGCATGGGCATGCTGTTCCAGAACGGTGCGCTGCTCACCGACCTCTCGGTGTTCGAGAACGTCGCATTCCCGGTGCGCGCGCATGCGCGTCTGCCGGAGCGCGTGCTGCGGCAACTGGTGCTGACCAAGCTCCATGCCGTCGGCCTGCGCGGCGCCGCCGAGCTCATGCCCTCCGAGCTTTCGGGCGGCATGGCGCGGCGTGTGGCGCTCGCGCGCGCCATCGTCATGGACCCCGACCTCCTGATCTACGACGAGCCCTTCGTCGGTCTCGACCCGGTGTCGATGGGCGTCATCGTGCGGCTCATCCGCGATCTCAACGACGCGCTCGGCATCACCAGCATCGTCGTCTCGCACGATGTGCGCGAACTCGCGAGCATCGCCCACCACAGCTATCTGCTGTCGGGCGGCAAGGTGGTCGCGCACGGCACGCCCGCCGAGCTCGATGCGAGCCCGCTGCCCATCGTGCGGCAGTTCATGAGCGGTGAGTCGGACGGCCCCGTGCCGTTCCACTATCCGGCCGGGGATTACCACGCCGACCTGCTCGGCGACGGCAAGGAGCGCCCGCGCTCATGATCGGCGATACCCTGAGCCGCATCGGCCGCGTCGGCATCTTCCTCGTGCGCGTGCTGCGCCACGCGGGAGTGGTGTTCACCGAGCCGCGCGCCGTGGTGCACCAGATCTACAACGCCGGCGCCCGCTCGCTCGTCATCATCATGCTCTGCGGCCTCTTCGTCGGCATGGTGCTGGGGCTGCAGGGCTACGACCTGCTGCAGCGCTTCGGCTCCGAGGACGCGCTCGGCGTCGCCGCGGCGCTCGGGCTCCTGAAGGAGCTCGGCCCCGTCGTCACGGCGCTGCTGTTCGCCGGCCGTGCGGGCACCTCGCTCACCTCCGAAATCGGCCTGATGCGCGCCACCGACCAACTCACCGCCATGGAGATCATGGCGGTCGATCCGCTGCGCAAGGTGGTGGCGCCGCGCCTGATCGGCGGCATCATCGCCATGCCGCTCCTGGTGGCGGTGTTCAATGTCATCGGGCTCTTCGGCGCGCAGCTCATCGGCGTGCAGGTGATGGGCGTCGACACCGGCGCCTTCTGGTCGCAGATGCAGGGCGCGGTCGAGCTCGACGATGTCAACGAAGGCATCGTCAAGAGCTTCTGCTTCGGCGTGGCCTGCAGCCTGGTCGCCGTCTACGAGGGCTACCACGCGCAGCCCACGGCGGCGGGCGTCGGCCTCGCCACCACACGCACCGTGGTGATCTCCTCGGTGCTCACGCTCCTCATCGACTACATCCTCACCGCAGCTTTCCTCGGCAGGTAAACGCATGAAACCGAATCGCTCGCTCGAGATCGGCACCGGACTCTTCGTCCTGCTCGGCTTCGCCGCGCTCGCATTCCTCACCACCCAGCTGCCGGGCAGCGGCATGCGCCTCGGCGCGGCGCAGGGCTACAAGGTGCTCGCCAAGTTCGACAATGTGGGCGACCTGAAGGCCGGCTCGCCGGTGAGCATGTCGGGCGTGCGCATCGGGCGGGTCGAGGCGATCGCCTTCGACGCGACGGACTACCGCGCCGAGGTCACGCTGCGCATCGAGCCGCAGTTCGACAAGATCCCGGACGACAGCGACGCCAGCATCCAGACGGCGGGCCTGCTCGGCGGCAAATATGTCGGCATCGGCGCCGGCGGCTCGGAAACTTTCCTCGCCGACGGCGGTCGAATCGAGTTCACGCAGTCCGCGATCGTGCTCGAGTCCCTCGTCAACAAGTTCTTCGCCAACTTCGCCGACAAGGGCAGCTCGACCGGGACCGCGCCAGCGTCCGATGCGGCGCCCACCAAGGAGTGACCTTCGCCATGACCGTCTCCGTCGCCCGCAGTCTCCTCGCCGGTCTCGCGCTCGCTGCGCTGACGCTCTCCGCGTCGGTCTCGGCGCAGGCCAAGACCGTCGACAACAGCGACCCGACCAAGCTCATCGAGACCTCGGCCAACATCATGACGAGCGAGCTCGATGCGCGCCGCGCCGAGTTCCGCAAGGACCCGGCCAAGCTGCGCGCGCTCGTCGAGCGCACACTGCTGCCGAACTTCGATGTCGACCACTCGGCCCGGCTGGTGCTCGGCAAGCACTGGCGCACCGCGACCCCCGCGCAGCGCCAGCGCTTCATCGACGCGTTCTACGGTTCGCTGATGACCAACTACGGCGACGCCATGCTCGAGTTCACCGGGGACCGCATCCGCGTGCTGCCCTCGACCGTCGCGCCGGACGCCACCAGCGCCGTGGTGCGCACCGAGGTCAAGCGCAGCAACGGCCAGAAGATCCCGGTCAACTATTCGCTGCGCAAGACCGAGCAGGGCTGGAAGGCCTGGGATGTCGTCATCGAAGGCATCAGCTATGTGAAGAGCTTCCGCGAGGATTTCGGCGCCGAGATCGACCAGAAGGGCATCGAGGCCGTCATCCAGCGCCTCGAGGCGCAGAACCGCCAGGGCGCGGCGGCCGGCGCCAAGAAGTGAGCGCATCCGGCACGCCGTTCAGCCTGCAGCGCAGCGCCGATGGCTCGCTGCGGCTCATGGGCGACCTCGGTTTCGTGACCGCCGCGGCCGCGCATGCGGCGGGCGTCGGTGCGCTGTCCGCAGCGCCCGTCGGCACGCTGCGCGTGGATTGCAGCGGCCTCGGTGAGACCGACAGCGCGGGGCTCGCGGTGCTGCTGGAGTGGTGCGCCGTGGCGCGTGGCCGTGGCCAGACGCTGCAGTTCGAGGCGCTGCCCGAGACGCTGCAGCGTCTCGCGCGGATCAGCGAAGTGGAGACGCTGCTGCGTCCTGCGGCGTGACCGCCCCCGTCGGCGGCGGGCTCGTCGGCGTGGCCGGCGCGTCGGCCGCGTCGTCCTCTTCCAGCTCGAACTCGAGGTCCGTGTCCTCGGCCGGCACATCGCCGTCGCGCACCAGATATTCGCGCCGCTGCAGGTAGGCCGAGCGCACGAAGGTGTAGGGGTCGCCGGCGCGGTCGAGCAGGGCGTCCGCCTCGAGCAGCCGCACACGGCGCTCGAACTTGTCCGCCGCCCACAGCGTCCAGCGCGTGCTGTCGTCCTCGAGGTAGGAGCGGGGCTCCGCGAAGTCGTCCGCCAAGGACCCGAAGCCGTCGCGCAGCGTGTACGGGCCGAGGAACGGCACCACGAGATAGGGCCCCGGCGGCACGCCCCACTTGCCGAGGGTCTGCCCGAAGTCCTCGTCGTTCACATCGAGGCCGACATCGGTCGCGGGGTCGAACAGCCCGCCGAGGCCGAGCGTGGTGTTGAGCGTGAAGCGCGCCGTGTCCGAGAGCGCCGCCGTGAACTTGCCCTGCAGCAGGTTGTTGACGAGCGTGACCGGATACTTGGCGTTGGCGAAGAAATTGCTGACGCCGGTCTGGATGGGGGTCGGGACCGCCTTCTTGTAGCCGCGCGCGACCGGGCGCACGAGCGCCTTGTCGAGCCCGTCGTTGAAGGCGTAGACGCTGCGGTTGATGGGTTCGAGCGGATCGCGCTTGTCGCGCGAGGCCTCGGGCACGGTGGCGCAACCCGCCAAGGTCAAGGCGAGGGCGAGTGTGATGCCGGATGTGAGGAGCCGCACAAGCGGTGTCCGCGGGATCGAGGCGCGCATAGCACTATTCTACCACCAACCTATCGGCCGTCCGGCCGCGTGCTTTCGCGCTGGCGGCGCTTGCCGCTTTCCTTGAGCACATCCTCGACCTCCTTCTTGCGCGCCTCGAAGCGCGCCCGCTGCACGGGGGTGATGTCGGGGTCGGCGAGCGCGAGCTCCTGCTGCTTGACCGCCATGGCGAGGTCGCCGCCGGCGATGTGGTACTCGCCCATGTAGTAGTAGGCGTCGGCGGTGTCGCCGGCGCTGCTGGCGGCGAGGGCGGTGAGCCGGATCTGCTCCGGGGTCGGCGGGACATTGTTGAAGAGGTCGAGCAGCACCGTGTGCGCTTCCTTGGCCTCGCCGGCGCGCAGCAGCGCCTCGGCGTAGCGGATGGTCAGCGGCACATTGCGCGGCGA
>CANHFH010000112.1 GCA_947459825.1 Pseudomonadota bacterium
CGTACTTCGAGGTGCCGCGCTCGCGCGGCCGATGCTTCACCGGCACCGACACCACGCGCTTGCCGGCGCGCAGGAACAGCGCCGGCAGGAACCGGTGCATGTGGTCGAAACGCGGCAGGTCCATGAAGGTCTCGCGGTGCATGACCTTGATGCCGCAGCCGGTGTCCGGCGTACCGTCACCGAGCAGCCAACCGCGCACGCCGTTCGCCACCCGCGATTGGGCATGGCGCAGCCAGGTGTCGCGCCGCTGCACCCGGTTGCCCATCACGAGCTCCGCGTTGCCGCGCTCGGCGAACAGCGCCGGGATATCGGCCGGATCGTTCTGGCCGTCGCCGTCGAGCGTCGCGATCCACTCGGCGCGCGCGTGCCGCACCCCGGAGCAGACGGCCGCGCTCTGCCCGGCGCGGAACGAGTGCGAAAGGACGCGCAGCTGCGGGATGTCGCTCTGCAGGGCGCGCAGCGCCGCGGCGGTGCCATCGGTGCTGCCGTCGTCGATGAACAGGATCTCGATGATCCTGCCGTCCAAGGCTGCGACGATCTCGCGCGCGAGCGGACCGACGTTCTCCTCCTCGTTGCAGACCGGGATCACCACCGACACTTCAGGCGCAGCGTTCATGGCGGGGGATTCTCCGGCATCGCCGCCCCGCCCTCAAGGACGGGTGGCGCAAGACGCCATCGTTTGTGCGACCACGGCCAATCCGCCGGCCCCTCGTGGATCTGCCGCTCGACACGCCGCGCGAAGCGCTCCGTGATGCCGGGCGGCGAGTCGTCCCCGGGCATCCACAGCGGCTCGAAGGACACCTCGTAGAAGCCGCGGCCCGTGCGCTTGATGGCGATGAAGAACACCGGATGCCGCAGCGTCCGCGAGATGACCTCGGGTCCCATGAAGAACGCGGTGTCGCGGTTGAGGAAGCGCGTCCAATGACGCCGCTCGCTCGCCACCGGCTCCTGATCGGCCACCAAGGCGATGACGCGCGGCTGACGGCGTCGCGCGATGAGGTCGCGCATCATGTCGTCGACGGCGACCATCCGTGCACCGAAGCGGCTGCGCAGCGCCAGCATCTCCCGGTCCGCCCAGGCGTCGGTGAGCGGCTTGTAGGCGGCATCGAGCGGATGGCCGAGCTGCAGGGAGAGCGCGAGCAGGATCCATTCCCAGTTGCACTGATGCGCCGCGACGAGCACCACCGGCGTCCCCGCCTCGAGAGGCGCCTGCAGCGCGGGCAGGTTGGTGAAGCGCATGCGGCGCGCGAGTTCCGCGGGCTCGATGGAGGCCGACTTGACGATCTCCACCATCACATCGCCGTAGCCGCGGTAGTAGTCGCGGGTGAGCGCACGCAGCCCCGCATCGTCGAGCCCGGGGAAGGCGAGCGAGAGGTTCTCGCGCACGACCTTGGGACGGTACGGGAACACACGGTACGCGAGGAACGCGAAGGTCCGGCCGAGCGCATGCAGCGCCGGCAACGGCAGCGCGGCGAGCAGGCGCACCCACCAGGAGGGTCTCGGCGTGACGGCGGGGCCTCTGGACATCGGCCGCCGATGGTACGCGCCGCCCGCCATCCGCTCAAACGCGGCGTACAATCGGCGTCCGATGAGCACCCTCTACCTCGTACGCCACGGACAGGCGTCCTTCGGCACCCACGACTATGACCGCCTCTCCGCGCTCGGCGTGCGTCAGGTGGAGCTGCTGCGCGACCATCTGGGCGCGCTCGCGGACACGCCGCACGCGATCTACAGCGGCTCGCTGAAGCGCCAGCAGCACACCGCCCGCATCCTCGCGGACGGTGACGAAGAGGCCATCACCACCCTGCCCGCCTTCGACGAATACAGCGCCGGATCGCTCATCCGGGCCCACGCGGCGCGGACGGGCATCACGCTGCCGGAACCCGGCGGCGACACCCCGATCGACCCGCGCGCCTTCCAGCGACGGCTCGAGGAGGTCGGCCTGCTGTGGGCGGAAGGCGCCCTGCAGGCGCCGGGCGTCGAGCCGTGGGAGCGGTTCAGCGGCCGCGTGGCCGAGGGTCTGCGCGACCTGATGGCGCGTGAGGGCCGCTCACGGCGGGTCTATGTCAGCACCTCGGCCGGCGTGATCGGCGCGGCCGTGGGCTCACTCCTCGGACTCGCACCTCGGGAAGCGATCAAGCTCTCCTGGTCGGTGCACAACTCGTCGGTGACGCGCATCCAGTTCGACGGCGCGCGCGCCAGCCTGCTGTCCTTCAATGGGGCGCCGCACCTGGAGCACCCTGATCGCCGTTCGATGCTGACGTTCCGCTGAAGTCCGGGCGCCGCGCCGCCCACACCATCGGGATCATCAAGAGCGGCAACACCGCTAGCCAGGCATGCTGGTTAGCGTAGGCGATGACCAAGGATTCGCGGTGCACCTCGCCGATGAGCCAGCCCAAGCCTGCGGCGTCCATCCCCGTGGGTCCGCCGAGCGCCATCGGCCGCGCGATCTCCAACAGCCTCTGACCGTTGGCATGCGCATCCTGCGAGATGCCACGGATCAGCAGCGCCACACCGATGCTGCCGCCGAGGTTCCGGCCGAGCGTCATCAAGGACCCGCCAGCGGTGCGCAGATGCGCGGGCAGCGTCGCGAACCCGAGGGCGTTGAGCGGCACGAAGATGAGACCGAGACCGACGCCCTGCAGCAGCAGCCAGCCGGTGAGCCAGGTGGCGGGCGCATCCGCCGGGGCGCCGGCGAAGGCCATCAGTCCCACGGAATTGATGACCGCGCCGGCGGTGAAGGCCTTGCGGGGATCGATCAGCGTCGTGAAACGGCTCAGCGCCAGCATCGCCGCCATGAGACCGATGCCGCGCGGCGCGAGCAGCACACCCGCGCTGACCACCGAGTAGCCCTGCACCTCCTGCAGGAACTGCGGCAGCAGCACCATCGCGCCCATGAACGACCAGCCGACGAAGACGGACATCGCCGCACAGAGCATCAGGTTGCGGTCGCGCGTTATGGCTGGATCGTAGAGAGTATGCGTCGTGGTGGATTGATGGGCGAAGAACATGTACCCCGCCAGCAGACCGATGGACAGTTCGAGGACGATCTCCCGCGAGTCGAGCCAACCAAGCTGCTCGCCGCGGTCGAGCGCCAGCTGCAACGAGACGATGCAGAGCGTCAGCAATGCATAGCCCAACCGATCGAACACGCGCGGCGTCGGTTCCGGCGCACCGCGCAGCGTCGCGAGCAGGCCGAGCAGCGCGAGCGCGAGGAAGGGCACGTTGATGTAGAACACGGAGCGCCAGCCGAAGTTGTCGGTGAGCCAACCGCCGACCCAAGGTCCGAGGATGGGCCCCGCCATCACGCCGACGCCGAGCAGCGCGAACACGCGGCCCAGCTGCTCGCGCGGATAGACGCCTTGCAGCGCGGTCTGCGCGAGCGGCAGCAGCGCCGTGCCGCAGAGGCCCTGCACGAAGCGCGCCGCGACCAACGCCTCGATGTTGGGCGCGAGGCCGCAGAGCATGGAGGCGATCCCGAAACCGACCACCGCCGCCACATAAGCGCGCCGCAGGCCGAGGCGCGAGTCAACGGCGGCGAGCGCGGGCAGCGCTGCGGCGCTCGCGATCAGGTAAGAGGTCATCACCCACGCGGCCTGTTCGCGGGTCGCCGACAGGTTGCCCTGCAGCACCGGCAGCGCGACGTTCGCCACCGTCGTGTCGATGGTGTAGAGCAGCGTCGAGAGCATCGTGCTCACGGTGAGCACCAGCCGACGGCGGCGCACCGCCCCGCTCCCCTCCGTGCCGCCTACGGCCGCCGTCACGCTCAACGCCGTCCGACCAAGCGGTCCCAACGGTTGCCCGACTCCACATCGACGCTGACCGTCGCACTGGTACCCGCGCGCAGCGGCAGCACCGGCCCGTCCTCGAGCACGATGCGGACCGGCACGCGCTGCACCACCTTCACCCAGTTGCCCGACGCGTTCTGCGGCGGCAGCACCGCGAACTCGGCGCCGCTCGCCGGGCTGATGGTATCGATGCGACCGCGCCACTCGGCGTCGGGGTAGCTGTCGAGCCGGATGCGCGCCTTCTGGCCCACCCGCAGCATGCCGAGCTGCGTCTCCTTGAAGTTCGCCTCCACCCAGAGGTCTTCCGAGCGCACCAATGTCATGACCGCGGCGCCGCGCCGCGCCATCGCGCCGCGCTCGGGGACTTTGACCACCCGACCGGCGGAGGGCGCACGCAGTTCGGCATGCTCGAGCCGCAGCCGCGCCGCATCGAGTTCCGCAGCGGCCTCGCGGACCCGCGGGTGCGCGGACGCATCGCCCGTGAGCGCAGCGCCCAAGCGGACGCGCAGTTCGGCGATGCCATCGTCGACCACGCCCAACCGACCCCGCGCCTGCAGCGCGTCGTGCTCCGCGGCGTCGAGCCGCATCGCCGGCGCAAGTCTGCGGTCGACGAGTTCGCGCTGTCGACCTGACTCCTTCTGCGCGTACGCCAACTGCTCCTCGGCGAGCCGGCGTTCGCTCCGGCGCTGCTCGTACTGGCGACGCAGCGCGTCGAGTTCGCTGCGGATCGACGACAGGTGCGCCTCCGCGCGCGCGACATCGATCGCCGCCGCCGCACGGTCGAGCCGCACCAGCGCCTGCCCGGCCGTCACGACCTGGTTCTCCTCCACCAGCACTTCGGTGACCTGGGCGTCGATCTCGGGGTAGAGCGTCACCAGGTCCGCCTTGAGGTAGGCGTTGTCGGTCTCGACATCACGACCGCCCAGCGCCCAAACCAGCAGTCCTGCAAGGACCGCGATGGCCGGCACGATCCAAAGCAGGACACCGCGGCGCAGAGGACGGCTCTCCGGCGCACCCGGCGACGCCCCCTCGCCGATCGGCGCGCTCACTGCGCCCCTCCGAAGCCGTCCATGCCGGCCACCAATTCTTTGAGGCCGTGCACGAGACCGGCGCGAGCCCCGTCCGACATGCCTCGGGTGGCTTCGGTGACTATGCCGTCGAGCGTCTGCCAGACGAGGCGCTCCGCCCCCTCACCCGTCGGGGTCAGCGACAACTTCGTCGCACGCCGGTCCCGAGGGTCGGGTTCGCGGCGCAGCATGCCCTGCTCTTCCAGGTCATCGACGACCCGCAGCACCGACATCGGTTGGACTTCCAGCGCCTCGGCCAGCGCCGTGAGGTTGGCGCCGGGTCGCCGGGCGAGGAACGCCAGCGCACGGGCCTGGGAGGGCGTCAGACCGTACTCGGCCGCCCGACGGGCGAACGCCAGTCGAAGCCGCTTCGCAGCGAGGTGGATCAGGAACGCGAGGTGTTCGTCAGGAGGGTTTGTGACCATGCGACAAGCATATAACAAGCCTTGCTTATCATATGCCTGTCTTTATGTGTCACCGCCTGTGGTGACCGGGCTGCGGGCGTCCGCCGTCAGGCCGCCGCCCCGACCCCCTCCAGACGGTCCTCGATGTCCGCGTAGAGGCCCTGCAGCCGCTCCAGGGTCGCGGCATCGGCCTGCCACATCCCTCGCCCATGGGCCTCGATGAGCCGCCCGATGACGTTGCGGGCGGCCTGCGGGTTGGCCGTCTCCAACCGTCGACGCATCACTTCGTCCAACACGAAGGTCTGCGCCGCGTCCTGGTACACCCATGCGTCCATCGCACCGAGCGCCCCCCAACCCACCAAGTGGGTGAAGCGGTTGCCGATCTCCGCTGCGCCGCCGTGGCCATGCGCCAACATCGCCTCGTACCACTTGGGGTTGAGCAGCTTGGCACGCGCCTCGATGCGCAACATCTCGTCGGCGCCGGTGACCCGCGGTTCACCGCCGGCCGTCTCGGCATAGCTGAGGTCGACGCCCTCGCCCCGCGCACGGCTCGCCGCGACCTGCAGGGCACCGCTGTGCCCGTAGTAGTGCGACATGTCGGTGAGACCGTATTCGACGGAGTCGATGGCCTGGAACACATGGTCGACGGTGCCGAGCAGTCCGCGCAGCACCTCCGGCGCCGCCGCACCGCCGCGTGCGCCACCCGCGGTGTGCGCGTTGCGCCGCTCGTAGGTATCGGCGAGCTGTCCTGCCTCCTCCCACTGGTTCTCCTCGACAAGTTCGTCGACGCCCGTGCCGTAGAGCCCCGGCGCCTGCGTGAAGATGCGGGCGGTGGCCTCATCCACGCTGCGACCGGCGGCGCGCAGCGCATCCGTGTTCGCGCGCAGGAAGTTGGCGTCAGCCGGCTCATCGGCGAGCGCCGCCCTGCGGAACAGGTCGTCGAGCAGGTCGAGGCTCATCTGGAAGGTGTCGCGGAACACCGCCGACACATCGAGCAACACATCGATGCGCGGCCGGCCGAGCCGCTCGAGCGGGATGAGACCGAAACGGAAGATCTTGCCCTGCCCGTCGCGCTCGGGTTCGGCGCCGACCAGCGCCAGCACCACGCCGAGGCCTTCGCCCTCGGTCTTGATGGTGTCCATCGCCCACAGCGCCTGCGCCACGGTACGCGGCCACGCGCCGTCATGCGCAGCCCGGTGACGCTCCAGCAGCGCCTCGGCGGTACGCCGGCCGCGCTCGAGGGCGAGGTCGGTCGGTAGCCGCCACGGGTCGATGCCGTGGATGTTGCGACCGCTCGGCAACGCGGCGGCCCCGGCGCGTACCGGGTCAGCCCCATAAGCCGGACGGATGTAGCCGCCTTCGAGCGCATGCACGACGGCATCGAGTTCTTCGCCGCAGCGCGCCATGCCGCCGAGCACGCCGCGCCCCTCCGCGACCATCGTCGCGAGCGCCGCGGGCGCTGCGGATGC
>CANHFH010000113.1 GCA_947459825.1 Pseudomonadota bacterium
CAGACCCTTGATCCACTCGACGAGTGCGGCATCGACACGCGAGGGCAGCACGACCGCGTTGCGGGTGTGCAGCCGCAGCGAACGCAGATGCGGGATGCCCGCGAGCGCCCGGCTGAGCGACTGCAGGCGCGCGTTGCCGAGCGACAGCGGATCGCCACCGCTCAGGATCAGCTCCTCGATCGTCGGGTCCGCGGCGACGGTGGCGATGGCTTCCTGCCAACGGCCCGTATCCCCTTGTTCGTCGTACGGGAACTCGCGGCGGAAGCAGTAGCGGCAATGCATCGCGCAGGCGCCGGTGGCGACGAGCAATGCGCGGCCGCGGTATTTGTGGAGCAGCCCCGGCGCACGGCGCGCCTCGCTCTCATGCAGCGGGTCGCTGCTGCGCCCGGTGGTGGGCGCAAGCTCCTCGGCGAGCGGCAGCACCTGTCGCAGCAACGGGTCGGTCGGGTCGCCGTGCCCCATGCGCGCCACGAAGCTGCGCGGTACGCGCAGCGGGAAGGACCGGGCGGCCTCGCGCGCAGGGGCCACCCAACTGTCCGGCAGACCGAGCACCGCCGCGAGCTCTGCGGGGTCGGTGATGGCTGCTGCGAAATCGGCCTGCCACGACGGTGTCGTGATCGGGGCGGCTTCGGCGTTCGGCTGGCGGGGGAGGGGGGTTGCGGCTATCATGTGCGCCCTTTTCGGGCCCGGCATTCTGGGTCACAGCGCACGAGAATCCAAGCCATGGGCAGCTACAACACCAGCGAATTCAAGTCGGGCCTCAAGATCCTCATCGACGGCGACCCGTTCGTGATCGTCGAGAACGAGATGGTGAAGCCGGGCAAGGGTCAGGCCTTCAACCGCGTGCGCGTGCGCAACCTCAAGACCGGCCGTACCGTCGAGAAGACCTGGAAGTCCGGTGATTCGGTCGAGGCCGCCGATGTCATGGATGTCGACATGCAGTACCTCTACCAGGACGGCGACTTCTTCCACTTCATGGTGCCCGACAACTTCGAGCAGCACACCGCCAGCAAGGAAGCCGTGGGCGACGGCGCGCAGTGGCTGAAGGACGGCGTGGTCTGCATCGTGACGCTCTGGAACGGCGTGCCGCTCGTGGTGACCCCGCCGGCGCACATCGAGGCGACCATCGTCGAGACCGACCCCGGCGTGCGCGGCGACACCGCCACCGGTGGTCAGAAGCCTGCGAAGCTGGAGACGGGCGCGGTCGTGCGCGTGCCGCTCTTCATCAACCAGGGCGAAGTCATCAAGGTCGACACGCGCACCGGCGAGTACATCTCTCGCGCCAAGCAGTAAGCGCGTCAGGTGAGCGACGCGACCCGTGTCGCGTCAGGTGAGCGTCGCGACCAGCGTCGCCACGATCCTCTCGAGCCCCGCCTGGTCGACCGCATCGAAGCGGCCGAACTTCGGGCTGTCGAGGTCCAACACGCCGAGCAGTTCTCCGCCGCCCGCGCCGTCGCGCGCGCCGCGGATCATCGGCACCACGATCTCCGAGTTCGAGGCCGCATCGCAGGCGATGTGCCCCGGGAAGGCGTGCACATCCGGCACCAGCATCGTGCGCCGCTCCGCCGCGGCCGTGCCGCACACCCCGCGTCCGATCGCGATGCGCACGCAGGCGGGCTTGCCCTGGAACGGCCCGAGCACGAGCTCCTGCGCGCCGCCGCCCGTCCCGCCGCCGTGGCCGCTGCTGGCGGACGGTCGCAGCAGATAGAACCCCGCCCAGTTGAGGTCGGGCAGCGCGTTGTAGAGCAGCGCTGCGGCGTTCGCGGTGTTGGCGATGAGGTCGTGCTCGCCCGTGAGCAACGCGGCGAGCTGCGCGTCGAGCTCGCGGTAGCCTGCGGCCTTGTCGCTGAAGTCGGGGACGGGGAAATGCGTGCTCATGCCTGCTCCGTGGTGAAAGCGATCACTTCATCGATGCTGCGCGCGCCGGTGGCGACCATCACCGCGCGGTCGAACCCGACCGCGACGCCCGAACAGGGCGGCAGGCCCGCAGCCAGCGCCGCGAGCAGCCGCTCGTCGACCGCATGTTCGGGCAGCCCTCGCGCACGGCGCGCCGCGTTGTCCGCCGCGAAGCGCGCGGTCTGCTCACGCGGATCCGCGAGTTCCTCGAAGCCGTTGGCGAGCTCGATGCCGTCGGCGTAGATCTCGAAGCGCAGCGCGGTGCGCGGGTCGTCAGTATCGAGGCGTGCGAGCGCCGCCTGCGAGGCGGGCCAGTGCGTGAGCGCGAGCCACTCGCCGCGACCGAGCGTCGGGCCGAGCTTCGCGCCGACCAAAAAATCCAGCAGGTCGTCGCGCGTGGTCGCCGTGCGCGCGGGCGCCGTCACGCCGCTGTGGTCTGCCGTGCCGTTCTCAAGGCCCGCATCGCGCGCCAGCGCGCCGAGTGAGGCATCGGATGCGGTGAGCGGATCGACCCCGAACAGATCGCGGAACGCGTCTGCATAGCGTCGCACGACGAGCGGTCGCCGCGCCGCGCCGGCGCGCAGGCACAGCGCATCGAGCAGCGCCGCGACCTCGTCGATGAGCTGCGCCATCGACCAGCCGCAGCGGTACCACTCGAGCAGCGTGAACTCGGGGTTGTGCAGGCGGCTGCGCTCGTCGCCGCGCGCCACGCGGCAGAGCTGCCAGATGTCGCCGCTGCCCGCGGCGAGGAGCCGCTTCATCGCGTACTCGGGCGAGGTGTGCAGATGCATGGCGCGCGTGCCGACCCGCGCCGGCACGGACTCGAGATGTGTGTCGGTGACCGCCGCGCCGACCAGCATCGGCGTCTCGACCTCGAGCAGGCCGCGGTCGCCGAAGAAGTCGCGCGTGGCGGCGAGCAGCTCCGCGCGCTGTGCTAGGCGCGCGCGCGAAGCGCTCGGGCGCCAGTCGATCGTGCCGGCGTCGGTCATCCGGGCGTCAGGCTGCGGGCGCGTCGGCGGTCGTGCCGCCGCCGAGGCGACGGCCGATGACCTCGCCCATGCGCACCGTGTCGCCGGAGGCGAGCCCCGCGCGCCATTCGACGGCGCCCGGCGGGAACAGCAGGATCACGGTGGAGCCCATGTTGAAGCGTGCGATCTCCTCGCCGCGGGCCGCCGCGAAGGCATCGCCGCCGGCCGAGGGGGCGACCGGCAAACGCTCGAGACGGCGCGGGCGGCGCGGCGCGACCTCGCCGTGCCACACGGTCTCCATGCTGCCGACATTGAGCGCGCCGATCAGCAGCAGCGCGTGGTGCAGCGCCGACCCTTGTACGCCGGCGTCCGCGTTGCGGTCCTCGAACAGCAGGTTCACGCGCTCGTTGCGCGCGAAGAGGTTCGCCACGCCGTCGGCGGTGGTGCGGTTGACGCTGAAGAGCCGTCCCGGCACGAACCACGCATCGCTCAGCGTCCCCGGCCAAGCCATGTGGATGCGGTGGTAGTTGTAGGGCGCGAGATAGATGGTCGCGAAGCGGCCGCCGCGGAAGCGCGTCACCCAGTCCTCGCGACCCGCCAGCAGCGCGCTGAGCGTGTAGTGCCGGCCCTTGGCCTGCAGCAGACGGTCGTCGTCGATGTCGCCGAGCTCGCTGACCGTGCCGTCGACCGGGCAGGCGAGGGCGGCGGGGTCCGCGGGCAGCGGACGAGCGCCGGGCTGCAGCGCCCGCGTGAAGAACGCGTTGAAGGACTCGTAGCTGCGCGGATCGGTGCGCACCGCGTCCGAGAGGTCCGGCGCGAAGCCGCGCATGAAGGCGTCGATCAGCAGATCCTTGAACCACGGGGTCTGGCTGCGGGTCGCGGCGTGCACGATGCGCGAGATCGTGTGCTGCGGCAGCACATGTTGCAGCGCGACGAAAGCGCGCGCGCCGAGACCGGGCGAGGCAGAATGGGTGTCCATGGCCAAATTATCCCATAAGCCGGCGCGTAGGCCGGCGCGCAAGTCGGTGCCCAGGTCGGCGTCCATGCCGGCTCGGGCCCCATCGCGGCCCGCGGCGCCGCCGACCGTCGCTGATGCGCTGTACCGCGGAGCGCGGCGGCTCGCGCGCGCCGGGGTTTTCTTCGGGCACGGCACCGACAACGCCGGCGACGAGGCGGCGGCCCTGCTCTGGAGCACGCTCGGGCTCTCCTGGCCGGTCACCGAGGCGGCCTTGCGGCGTCCGCTGCGGCCCGCCCAGCAACTGCGCTACGACGCGCTGCTGCAGCAGCGCATCGACACGCGCCTGCCCGCGGCCTACCTCACCGGGGAGACTTTCTTTGCGGGTCTGCCGATGCGCGTCGATCCTCGCGCCCTCGTGCCGCGCTCGCCGCTCGCCGAGCTCATCGAGCGGCAGTTCCGGCCCTGGATCGACCCCGAGCGCGTGCGACATATCCTCGACCTGTGCACCGGGGGCGGCTGCATCGCGCTCGCCTGCGCACACCACTTGCCTTGGGCGCGGGTCGAAGGCGCGGACATCTCTCCGGAGGCGTTGGCGCTCGCGCGCGTCAACCGCCGCCGGCTCGGCCTCTCGCGGCGTGTGCGTCTGATGGAGTCGGACCATTTCTCGGCCCTCGAGGGGCGCCGGTACGATATCATCGTGTCCAATCCCCCTTACGTCGGGGCCGACGAGATGCGCTCGTTGCCCCCGGAGTACGGGCACGAGCCGCGCCTCGGGTTGGCAGCGGGTCGGGAGGGGCTCGATTCGGTGCGCGTCATCCTCAAAGAGGCCGCCCGGCACCTGGCCCCGGGCGGCATATTGGTCGTCGAGGTGGGCAACACCGAGACGGCGGTCCGTCGCCGTTGGCCGCGCCTGCCGTTCACCTGGCTCGGGTTCGAGCGCGGCGGCGGGGGCGTTTTTTTGTTGACGCGCGAGCAGCTTCTGGCCCATGTCCGGTAACACCATCGGTCGGCTTTTTCAGGTCACGACCTTCGGCGAGAGCCACGGTCCGGCGCTCGGCTGCGTGGTCGACGGCTGCCCACCGGGTCTCGAACTCTCCGAAGCCGACTTCGCGCGCGACATCGACCGCCGCCGCACCGGCACCTCCAAGTTCGTCAGCCAGCGCAAGGAGGCGGATGTCGTCCGCATCCTCTCCGGTGTCTTCGAAGGGCGCACCACCGGCTCGGCCATCGGCCTCTTGGTCGAGAACACCGACGCGCGTTCGCGCGACTACGACAAGATCAAGGACCGCTTCCGCCCCGGCCATGCGGACTACACCTACCAGCACAAGTACGGTTTCCGCGACCATCGCGGCGGCGGCCGCTCCTCGGCGCGCGAGACCGTCGTGCGCGTCGCGGCCGGCGTCATCGCCCGCAAGTGGCTCGAGCAGCGCGTCGGCATCCGCATCCACGGCTACCTGAGCCGCATCGGCGACCTCGAGCTCGCGCCCGTCGCGCCGGAGACCGCCTACGACAACCCCTTCTTCTGCCCCGATCCGTCGCGTATCAAAGAATTGGAAGACCTCATCTGGAAGCTGCGCGAGGAGGGCGACTCCGTCGGCGCGCGGGTGACGGTGGTGGCGCGCGGCGTTCCGCCGGGCCTCGGCGAGCCGGTGTTCGACCGCCTCGACGCCGACCTCGCCTACGCCATGATGGGCATCAACGCCGTGAAGGCCGTCGAGATCGGCGCCGGCGTGCGCGTCGCCGCGCAGCGCGGCAGCGAGCACCGCGACGAGCTCACGCCCGCGGGCTTCCTCTCCAACAACTCCGGCGGCGTGCTCGGCGGCATCTCGAGCGGGCAGGACATCGTCGTGCACGCTTCGCTCAAGCCCACCTCCAGCATCCAGGTGCCGGGCCGCTCCATCGATGTCGACGGCAACCCCGTCGAGGTCGTCACCACCGGTCGTCACGACCCCTGCGTCGGCATCCGTGCGACGCCGATCGCCGAGGCGATGCTCGCCATCGTCCTCATGGACCACCACCTGCGCCACCGCGGCCAGAACGCCGATGTGCAGGTCGCCACCCCCGTCATCCCGGCGCGTGCGCCGGACTCGAAGGACAGCATCCCATGACCCGTCGTTGGAACATCGCCGTGCTCGGAGCCACCGGGCTCGTCGGCGACACCCTCATCAAGATATTGGAGGAGCGCGACTTCCCGGTCGGCGAGCTCTACCCTCTCGCCAGCAGCCGTTCGGCGGGCAAGGGCGTCGAGTTCCGCGGCCGCGACATCCCGGTCATCGATGTCGAGACCTTCGACTTCGCCAAGGCCCAGATCGGTCTCTTCTCGGCGGGCGGTGAGGTCTCGAAGATCTACGCGCCGAAGGCAGCGTCGGCGGGCTGTGTGGTCATCGACAACACCTCTGAGTTCCGCTACGAGGACGACATCCCGCTGGTCGTGCCCGAGGTCAACCCGGAGGCCATCGCGCAGTTCAAGAAGCGGCGCATCATCGCCAATCCGAACTGCTCGACCATCCAGATGCTGGTCGCCCTGAAGCCCCTGCACGACGCGGCCGGCATCGAGCGCATCAATGTCGCCACCTACCAGTCGGTGTCGGGCGCCGGCAAGGAAGCGGTCGACGAGCTCGCCGCGCAGGCCGTCGCACTGATGAGCGGCAAGGGTCCGGTCAAGCCGAAGGTGATCGCGACCCAGATCGCCTTCAACGTCGTGCCCCAAATCGACAAGTTCCTCGAGAACGGCTACACGAAGGAAGAGATGAAGATGGTTTGGGAGACCCGGAAGATCCTCGGCGACCCGTCGATGCGCGTGAACGCGACGACCGTGCGCGTGCCGGTGTTCTTCGGGCATTCCGAGGCCGTGCACATCGAGACCCGCCGCAAGCTCACCGTGCCCGAGGC
>CANHFH010000114.1 GCA_947459825.1 Pseudomonadota bacterium
CGCCCACGACGGCATTGCTGCCATAGAAGAACGCGGCGGTGAGCGCGAACAGCGCGAGGTCGTGCCAGCGCTCGCGCGGCAGCCACATCAGCCCGACCAGTGCGATCGCCCCGAGCAGGCACCACAACGCGAAGGTGTTGCGGCGCGGCAGGACATACTCGCCGACATAGGCAGCGGCCAGATAGCCGAATATCGCGATGCCGTTCGAGAGGCCGACGATCCAGGCCGCCTCGGCTTGCGAGTAGCCCCTGACCTCGATGAAGTAGGTCGGGAAGAAGAACGCGGTGCCGGCGTAAGCGCAGCCGAACGCGAAGAAGAGCACGATCGAGGCGATCGAACGACGGCGGTATTCGGCGGTGAACAGCCCGCGTAGCAGCCCCCAATCGAGTCCCGATGCAGCACGACCACCGGCTGCGGCGCCGGGCGCAGCGGAGGCCCGCTGCGCGGCCGTCTGCTCGAAGCGGCCGCTTTCGGGCATGCGCCAACCGAGCAGCAGCGCGATCGGCACCACGACGAAGCCGATGAAGAACACTTCGCGCCAGCCCTGTGTCTCGAGCAGCGGCGCCGCGAGCATCGCGGCGAGGAACCAGCCGAGCGGATAGCCGCACTGCAGCACGCCCATCAGCATCCCGCGATGCCGCGCCGGGGCGCACTCGGCGACATAGGCGGCGGTGATCGGCGCGATGCCTGCGGCGAGACCGAAGGCGAGCGCGCGCAGGATGGTCAGCTGGGTGAGGTCGGTGACGAGCCCGCTCAGACCGACGCAGAGCGCGGACAGGGCGAGCAGCCCCGCGAGCGTCCAGCGCCGCCCCCAGGTGTCGGCTGCCAGTCCGGCGAACACCACCATCACAGCCGCTGCGATGAAGCCGACGGTGAGGATCAGACCGATGGTGTCGATGCCGACCTTGAACTCGCCCATCACGCCCGGGATCGCGTAGCCGAAGAGCGACTGGTCGAGGTTGCTCATCGTCCAGGCGAACAGGCTGAAGACGAGGATCGTCACCCATCCGGCGGCAGGGGCGTGTCTGCTGACATCGTTCGGAGCGCTCATGTCGGGGGATGGTACCCCGTCCGGCCTCGTCCTGCGATGATCAGCGACCCGCGACGGCGCGGCCTTGAACGCGGTGGTGGTGAGGGCGTTGAGCGAGTATCTTGGTATCGGTCGGTGACCGCTGGCGCCGGCGCGAGGTGACTGCCATGCGTGATGCGGTGCGGTGGGTGTGTGCGGTGGTGACCTACACGCTGGTGCTGTGGGTGGTGTTCCTCCTTGCCATTGTCATCGCCATGGGTGACCCCGTCGCTGGACGGGAGGGCGGTTTCCACTTCGGTAATCCCTTCCTTCGGTTGGCCGCCTTGCTCACGTTCGTCATCGGTGGGCACTCGCTCGCCTGCGCATCGGCGGTGTCGATCGCGCCTGCCCACAGACGTATCGTCGGACTGGTCGCCGTGGTGCTGCCCGTCGCGTATCTGATCAAAGAAACGGGGTATGGGGACGCGGACGATATCTTCTTTCAGTTCGTGAACCTGCTTTTGGGTATCCCGACCGCCCTCTGCACATACCTGTGGGTTCGCAGGCTGGAAAGACGCGCCACGATGCGTGGCTACGCGATCTGAAGCTTCAGCGCCTTGACCGCTGCGAGCGCGTTCGTTTCTTTGGCCACCTGCCGCGCCTGCCACAGGTCGTAGGCCGCCTGCTGCGCGATCCACACCTCGGCAGCACCGCCGTGGTCGCGCCCCAGCCAGCGCTCGATCCGCAGCGCCATCGCCGGGCTGATCGCCGCCCGTCCGTTGAGCACCTTCGAGAGGGTGGTGCGGTCGACGCCGAGCTGCGCGGCGGCTTCGCCGACCTGCAGGTTCAAGGCGGGCAGGATGTCATCGCGCAGGGTGAGACCCGGGTGGGGAGGGTTGAACATCGTGGTCATGTGAGCCTCAGTGGTAATCCTGGTAGTCGACCAACACGGCATCGCCGTTCTCGAACGTGAAGGTGAGCCGCCAATTCCCGTTGACGCTGACGGCCCAGTGTCCGTCCAATTTGCCCTTCAGAGGGTGCCAACCCCAACCCGGGCGGTTCATGTCTTCAGGACGTTTGGCGGCATCGAGGGCCGAAAGCTGCCGCCCCAGACGGGGAGCATGCATCGGCTGGATCCCCGCCCGTGAGCCGGAGCGGAAGAACCTCTCGATGCCCTTGTGCCGGAAGCTTCGAATCACGGGCGAATTGTAGCGCGTGGCGTCACGCACCACAACGGGTGATGGTCTCGGGGCATGGTGTAGAATTGGAACCGTGCTGCCGCCCGGTCGGGCTTGATCCGGGACGCGGCGCGGGGGTTCTGCAGTCGCGGCATCGCGACGAAAAACATCTAGAAGAAACAAAATCTTGAAGAAGATATCTCATGTCATCGGCGGGAAATCCGTTGAGGTCCGGGGCGGCCGTACCGCGCCGGTGTTCAACCCCGCCACCGGGGCCCAGACCGCCGAAGTCGAGCTCGCGAGCGCCGCCGAGGTCGACGCCGCTGTGGCGGCCGCGCGGGCCGCGTTCCCGGCCTGGGCGGCGACGCCGCCGCTGCGCCGCGCGCGGCTCATGAACCGGCTGCGCGACCTCATCGAGACGCATGCCGACGAGCTCGCCGCGATCATCAGCGCGGAGCACGGCAAGGTCATCTCCGACGCCCGTGGCGAGGTCACGCGCGGTCTCGAGGTGGTCGAGTTCGCCTGCGGTGCGCCGCAGCTCCTGAAGGGCGAGATCACCGAGAACATAGGCGTCGGCATCGACAGCCACGCCGTGCGCCAGCCGGTGGGCGTCGCCGTCGGCATCACGCCGTTCAACTTCCCGGCCATGGTGCCGATGTGGATGTTCCCGGTGGCGCTCGCCTGCGGCAACACCTTCATCCTGAAGCCCTCGGAGCGCGACCCTTCGGCCTCGCTGTTCATCGCCGAGCTCGTCGCCAAGGCGGGCTTCCCGCCGGGCGTGTTCAATGTATTGCAGGGCGACAAGGAAGCCGTCGACGGCTTGCTCACGCACCCCGGTGTGGATGTGCTGAGCTTCGTCGGCTCCACGCCCATCGCGAAGTACATCTATGCCACGGGCGCGGCGCAGGGCAAGCGCGTGCAGGCTCTGGGCGGCGCCAAGAACCACATGGTCGTGATGCCCGATGCCGATCTCGATGCCGTCACCGACGCGCTGATGGGTGCGGCCTACGGCTCGGCGGGCGAGCGCTGCATGGCGATCTCGGTCGCGGTGCCGGTGGGCGAGCGTACGGCCGAGGGCCTGCGCGAGCGGCTCGTGAAGCGTCTGGCCACCCTCAAGATCGGCCCGGGCACCGATGCCGCCGTCGAGATGGGTCCGCTCGTCACGCGCGCGCATCTCGACCGCGTGCGCGGCTACATCGACCGCGGCGTCGCGGAAGGGGCCGAGCTCGTGGTGGACGGTCGCGGCTACCGCATGGACCGCGCCGGCTTCGAGCAGGGCTTCTACATCGGCGGCTCGCTCTTCGACCGCGTGCAGCCGCAGATGGCGATCTACCGCGAGGAGATCTTCGGGCCGGTGCTGTGCATCGCGCGTGTGGACGACTACGCGGCCGCTGTGCGGCTCATCAACGCCCACGAGTTCGGCAACGGCACCTCCATCTTCACCGCCGACGGCGCCGCCGCGCGCGACTTCGCGCAGCGCATCCAGGTGGGCATGGTGGGCATCAATGTGCCGATCCCGGTGCCCATGGCCTTCCACAGCTTCGGCGGCTGGAAGGCCTCGCTCTTCGGCGACCACCATGTGCACGGCCCCGAGGGGGTGCGGTTCTACAGCCGCCTCAAGACCGTCACCACCCGCTGGCCGGAAGGGCGCGAGGGCGCGAGCTTCGTGATGCCGACGGTCAAGTGACCGGCGGGGCGTCCACGACGGCGGCAGAGGCCGCCGTTTGGTAACATCCGGGGACGCATTGGTCCTATGGCGTCCCGCATCGGTCCCTCCGCGACGACCAGCCGTCAATCCCGCCAGGCCCGGAAGGGAGCAACGGTCGCGGTGAGGTCGGGCGCCGGAGTCAGGCTGGTGCGGGCCGTCTCCCACTCGATCCCCGAACCCCGAGCCCGCACGCGATGAGCTACACCGCACTCGCCCGCAAATGGCGCCCCAAGCGCTTCGAGGAGCTCACCGGGCAGGAGCATGTTCTGCAGGCGCTCTCCAACGCGCTCGCCACGAACCGGGTCCACCACGCGTTCCTGTTCACCGGCACGCGCGGCGTGGGTAAGACCACCATCGCCCGCATCCTCGCCAAGTGCCTCAACTGCGAGGTGTCGGCCGGGCCGTCGCCCTGCGGTCAGTGCGCCACCTGCCGCGAGATCGACGAGGGGCGCTTCGTGGACCTCATCGAGGTCGACGCCGCCTCGCGCACCAAGGTGGACGACACCCGCGAGCTGCTGGAGAACGTGCAGTACGCGCCCACCCGAGGCCGCTACAAGGTGTACCTCATCGACGAGGTGCACATGCTCTCGACGCACTCCTTCAACGCGCTCCTGAAGACCCTCGAGGAGCCGCCGCCGCATGTGAAGTTCCTGCTCGCCACCACCGACCCGCAGAAGCTGCCGGTGACGGTGCTGTCGCGCTGCCTGCAGTTCAACCTCAAGCGGCTCTCCGTGTCGCTCATCGCCTCGCGCATCAAGACCATCCTCGATGCCGAGGGCATCGCCTTCGAGCCCGCGGCGGTGCAGCTCGTCGCCGAGGCGGCCGACGGCAGCATGCGCGATGGTCTCTCGCTGCTCGACCAGCTGCTCGCCTTCGGCGGCGGCAAGGTCGCCGAGACCGAGGCGCGCGCCATGCTCGCCACGGTCGACCGGCGGCAGGTGGCGCGGCTCGCATCCTTCCTCGCCGAGGGCGACCCGGCGGCGTTGCTCGACTACGCGCGCAGCCTCGAGGAGTGGGCGCCCGACCACGGTGATGTGCTCGATGCGCTTGCGACGCTGCTCGTGCGCGTGGCGCTGCGTCAGGCGCTGCCGACCTACGAGGGCGACGACCTGCATCCTTCCGAGCTGCTGGCCGACCTCGCAGCGCGGTTCGCGCCCGAGGATGTGCAGCTCTACTACCAGACCGCCATCACCGGGCGCCGTGACCTCGCTTGGGCGCCCGATCCGCGCACGGGGTTCGAGATGACGCTGCTGCGCATGATCGCCTTCCGGCCCGCTGGAGCGGGCGAGGCGCCGGCGACCCCGGGCGGTCGGCCCCAGGGCGCGGGCGCTGCGTCGGGTGCGGGCGCTGCGAGCGGCGGCGTGCGTGCCGAGGGTGCGTCGCGTGCGTCTGCGGCGGGCGGCGCTGTGGCGAACCTCTCCGACTGGGCCGGCACGGTCGCGCAGCTCGAGCTCGGCGGTGCGGCGCGTCAGCTTGCAGCGCACTGCGTGGTCGCCGAGCACACGGCGACGCTCGTGCGGCTCGAAGTCGACCCCGCACAGCAGCTGCTGCGTACGCCCGCGCTGGTGGACAAACTCGGGCAAGCGCTGAGCCGCCATCTCGGCGGCAGCGTGCGCGTCGAGGTCGAGCTCGCGAAGGTCGCGGTGGCGACGCCCGCGCGCGCCGAACAGGCGGCGGCCGAGTCGCAGCTCGACGCCGCGCGTCGCTCGCTCGATGAAGACCCGACCGTGCGCGCCTTCCGCGAGAAGTTCGGCGCGACGCTCAAGCCTGATTCCGTCCGACCCAACTGACTTCGCATCCTAAACCGAAGAGGAACCAGAGATGTCCGGTGGCTTTGGCAACATGATGAAGCAGGCGGAAGCCCTGCAGCGCAACATGCAGAAGGCGCAGGAAGAGATCGCGCGCCTCGAGGTCGTCGGCGAGTCCGGCGGCGGCATGGTGAAGGTCACGATGACCGGCAAGCATGAGGTCAAACGCGTGCAGATCGAGCCCGCCGTCGTCGGTGACGACCGCGAGATGCTCGAGGATCTGGTCGCGGCGGCCATCAACGACGCGGTGCGCCGCGTCGAGACCGAGAGCCAGCAGCGCATGTCCTCGCTGATGTCGGGCATGCGGTTGCCGCCCGGCTTCAAGATGCCGCTTTGACCGCATGAAGCATTCGCCCGCGGTCGCGCGGCTCATCGACGCCCTGCGCACGCTGCCCGGCGTCGGTCCGAAGACGGCGCAGCGCATGGCCTTCCATCTGCTGCAGGACGGGCGCGAGGGTGCCCGGCGGCTCGCCGAGGGCCTCGAGAACGCGCTCGCCAATGTCACGCGCTGCCGGCAGTGCCGGATGTTCACCGAGTCGGAGCTCTGCACGATCTGCGCGGCGCCGCAGCGCGATGCGTCGCTGCTGTGCGTGGTGGAATCACCCGCCGATGTGGTGGCGGTGGAGCAGTCGGGCGGCTATCGCGGGCGTTACTTCGTGCTGATGGGGCATCTGTCGCCGCTCGACGGCATCGGCCCCGAGCAGCTCGGGGTGGGCCTGCTCGAGACGCTGCTCGAGGGCGGGGCGGTTCAGGAGGTCATCCTCGCCACCAACCCGACCGTCGAGGGTGAGGCGACGGCGCATTTCCTCTCCGAGCTCGCGCGTTCGCGGGGCGTGCGAGCGACGCGCATCGCACATGGCGTGCCGATCGGTGGTGAGCTCGAGTACATCGATGGCGGCACGCTCGCCCACGCGCTCGCCGGGCGGCATACGCTGGGCAGTTAGCCGAGGGGCGCACCGCGCGCCGTGAAGCGCGCG
>CANHFH010000115.1 GCA_947459825.1 Pseudomonadota bacterium
GCCCTCGTCGAGGATCAGGATCCGGGGCCGGCGATAGAGCGCCCGCGCGAGCAGCACCCGCTGCTTCTGACCACCGGAAAGGGTCGAACCCATGTCCCCGACCAGGCTCTCGTAGCCCATCGGCATGCGTTCGATGTCGGTTCGTATCTGTGCCAACTCGGCGCAGACGCGCACGAGTTGCATGTCGACCTTGTCGTCGAAGCCCGAGATGTTCTCGGCGAGCGTGCCCTGCAGGAGACTATCGTCCTGCGCGACGAGGGCGATCTGACTGCGGAGAGTCTGGGCGTTCCAACGATCGAGCGGCTGGCCGTCGATCAGCACGCTGCCGCGCGAGGGCTTACAGAGCCCAGCGACGATCTTGATGAGCGTGGACTTGCCGCAGCCCGAGGCTCCTGCGATCGCCACGAACTCCCCAGGGCGGATGCTCAGGTCGACTCCTCGCAGCACCTCGGGCTCCGAAGGGGCGTAGCGATACGCCAGATCCTGCAGCACGATCTCGCCTTGCACCTGCGCCTCATGACCACCGACGAGCGCGACCTTGTCCTTCGGGGCGAGGGCGATGTCGGCGAGGCGCTCGAGGTGGACATCGAGCAACCGCCAGGCGATGAAGTTCTCGACGAGGTTCGCAAAGCGGCTCGTGAACTGCCGCTGGTAGGCCATGAACGCGGTCAGCATGCCGACCGTGAGGTCGGCGCTCATGACGGCCTTGGCCCCCAGGAACACGATCAGGATGTCGGTGAGGCCGCTCACCGCCTGGTTCACGGCGTTGAAGCCGATGTTGACGTTGCCCATGCGGATGGCGGAGTTGAGCGTGGTCGCGACCGCATTGCGCTGCAGGCCCTCGCGTGCGGCCTCCGCGCCGCTCGCCTTCAGGGTCTGGATGGCGCGGAGCGACTCGAGGAAGCGCGAGGCCTCCTTGGCCTCGTTCACGATGTAGTCCGCCGACACCCGCCGGGCGAGCCCGATCATCGCGATGCGAAGCCCGGCGTAGAGCGCGACAGCCACCACCGCCACCGCGCCGTTGGTGATGAACTGCTGGATGCTCGCGATGGAGTGGAAGCGGCTCTGCACATCGCCTACCTGCCGCTTGTGGAACCAGTCGAGGGGCAGGCGCAAGAGGTGATGGAAGACCTTGGCCTCCATGTCGAAGGACAGCGCCGAGGACACGAACTGCAGGGTCAAGCCGCGCAAGGCGGTGGCCACGACGCTGAACAGCGTCACCATCGCGAACCCGACCGCGATCGCGGTCAAGAACCCGCCATCGCCCTTCAGGATCGCCTCGTCGATCACGAACTGCATGTAGAACGGCGCGGTAAGCACGCAGAGCTCGATGATGAGCGACAGCACGATCGCCTGGATGAGCCCGCCGACGGTCTCGGGGGCGAACTTGGCGAGGGTCGAGAGCTTGAGGAGGTTCTTCTCCCTCTTCTTTTCGAAGCCGTCCGTGGGCGTGAGTTCGAGCGCCACCCCCGTGAAGTGGCGCGACACCTCCGGCGTCTTGACGATGCGGGCGCCGATGGCCGGGTCGTGGATCTCGATGCCGCCGCGCACCATGCGCTTGAGAACGACGAAATGGCCCATGCCCCAGTGCAGGATGGCGGGGGTGCGCAGCTCCTTCAGTTCCTCGAGCTCGCAGCGCAGCGCCCGGGTGCCGAGTCCCATGCGCGCGGCGATATCGATGAGCCTCTTGAGCGTCGCACCCTTGAGCGAGATCGCGAACTGCCGACGGAGCGTCGCGAGGTCGGTCTCGTAGCCGTGGAAGCCCGCCACCATGGCGAGCGAGGCCAGAGCCGCTTCGAGTTGGGAGCGCTGTTGCGCCTGATCGAACGGGAGACGCGCACGGCGGGCCGTGAGTTCGCGGATCTGGGCCTCGAGGTTTCGGGCGCGACCGCGGGCGGAGGCGACTTCCTGCCGCAGGGCGAGCTCGGCCTCCTCGCGACGGCGCAGTTCCTCGGCCGCGATGAGGCCAGAGGACACCAACGGCCGGGCGGAGGTGACGCGCTGCGTAGCGATAGCGAGCCGGGACTCGCCCAAGCGCGCGGACTCGAGCGCGGCGCTGCGGTCCGCTTCGAGCGCCGCGAGGCTGGAGGCCATCGAGGCGGCATCGAGCGGCGCGGCGCCCGCGTGGGCGCTCAGGCGATCCCGCAGCGTCGCCTCTTCCTGCCGGAGACCTTCGAGGACCTGCTCGTCGGCGATGGCACCATCGCTCAGCGTCGTCTCGCGGAGATCTTGGCGAGCGGCGTACCGCGCTCGACGAGCGCACCCTCCGATACATAGAGCGCCCGCAGCACCCCGCCCTGCGTCGCAAGCACCCGCGTCTCACCGCCGACGGGCTTCAAGATGCCGCGCACCGTCTCCTTGCGCGAGTAGGTGGCGGTCGCGAGGAACACCGCCACCGCGGCGACGAGCACCGCGAGGAATACGCTGACGATCGTCCAGGAGAGCGGGATCAGCCCGATCGGGCGGCCCCAACTAAGCTCGGTGTGGGCGGCTAAGGCTTCAGGGCGGAAGAGCGGTGAGGCGGGCGAGCCCCCCCCCCCCCCCGGGAGGAGGGATCACCGGGCGCAGGTCCTCGCGGCGGCACGCCTTGCGGCGGCGCGTAGCCTCCTGCAACCCGATCGGTCGGGACTGGTCGATCCGTCATCGGAAACCCCCGAGACCAAAAGCCTTGGCCTCCCATGAAAGGGTACGGAAACGGGTCAAAAGACAGGACATCGACATGACATTCGTCACCCGCGGAAGTTTCGAACGATATCTTCGGCTCTTCCTGATGGTTCAGCGGTGACTCGCCTACTTCCGCCAGAACGTGGCGGTGAACAGGATCAGGACGCTGAAGATCTCGAGGCGGCCGAGGATCATGCCGACGGTGCAGATCCAGGTCTGCACGTCGGTGAGCACCTGGTAGGTGCCCGCGGGCCCGGTGGGTCCGAGCGCGGGGCCGAGGTTGTTGACGCTCGCCACCACCGAGGTGAACGCCGTCACCAGTGGCATGCCGGTCAGCAGCATCGCGAAGGTGAGCACCGCGATGGTCTGGAAATACAGGAAGATGAACGCCAGCACCGAGTAGGCGATGCGGTCGGGCACCACCTGGCCACCGATGCGGACCGGGATCACCGCCGAAGGGTGTACCAGCAACTTCATCTCGCGCTGCGCCTGCCGAGCCAGCAGCAGCGTGCGGAACATCTTGATGCCGCCGCCGGTGGACCCCGTGCTGCAGACGATGCAGGAGAGGAAGATCATCCACACCGGTGCGAACACCGGCCACAGCCCGTAGTCGTCCGACGAGAAGCCGGTGGTGGTCGCGACCGAGACCACATTGAAAGCGGCGTGACGCAGCGCGGCGGCGAAGTCCGGGAAGGTGCCCTGCACCGTGAGCAGCACCGCGATCGCGAGCACGCTGCCGCCGACCAGCGTGAAGATGACCTTGGCTTCGGAGTCGCTGCGGTACGGCGCGAGCGTGCGACCGCGCAGCGCGACGAAGTGCCGCGAGAAGTTGAGCGCAGCGACGAGCATCAGCGCCACCAGCACCATCTCGACCGCGAACGAATCGAAGGCACCGATGCTCGCATCGCGCGTGGAGAACCCGCCCAGCGCCACCACCGAGAAGCCGTGGCAGATGGCGTCGAACCAGCCCATGCCCGCGAGGCGCAGCGCGACGATGGCCACAATGGTGAAGCCCATGTAGGTGAACCACAGCGCCTTGGCGGTCTCGGTGATGCGCGGGGTGAGCTTCTCGTCCTTGACCGACCCGGGCGCCTCGGCGCGGTAGAGCGCCATGCCGCCGACGCCGAGCAGCGGCAGCACGGCGACCGCGAGCACGATGATGCCGATGCCGCCGAACCAGTGCATCGCATGTCGCCAAAGATTGATGGACGGCTGCAGGGTGTCGAGGCCGGTGAGCACCGTGGCGCCGGTGGTGGTGAGCCCGGAGACCGCCTCGAAGTAGGCGTCCGTGAAGCTGAGGCCGGGCAGGGCGATCATCAGCGGGATGGCTGCCGACAACGACATCAGCACCCATGACAGCGTCACCAGCAGGAAACCGTCGCGCGGCTTGAGCTCGCGCTTGTGGCGGCGGGTGGCGGCGGCGATCGTCAACCCGAGCACCACGTTGATGCCGGCAGCGATGGCGAAATCGTCGAAGGTGCCGTCCTGGAAGACCAGCGCGCTGACGAGCGGCATCAGGAAGGTGACGGCGAACACCGCCATCATCATCCCGAGGACATGCGCGACGGCGAGCATGGCGTGCGGCGCGGCCCTCAGCGCCGGCCGGAGGTCTCGCCGAGGAACAGGCGCTCGACCTGGTCGACATGACGGCGGTCGGTGATGAACAGCACCACATGGTCTTCGGCCTGGATCACGGTGTCGTGGTGCGCCATGATCACTTCGTCGCCGCGCACCACGCAGCCGATGCGCGCGCCCTCCGGCAGCGCGATCTCCTCGATGCGCTTGCCGACGACGCGCGAACTGCGCTGGTCGCCATGGATGATGGTCTCGAGCGCTTCGGCGGCGCCGCGGCGCAGCGAGTGCACCTGCACCACATCACCGCGCCGCACATGGGTCAGCAGCGAGCCTATGGTGATGGTCTGCGGTGACAGCGCGATGTCGATGCTGCCGTTCTCCATCAGCTCGGCGTAGGAGGGCTTGTTGATCAGCGCCATGACCTTGGCGGCGCCGACCCGCTTGGCGAGCATCGCCGAGAGGATGTTCGCCTCCTCGGAGTTGGTGAGCGCGACGAACACATCGCAGTCGTCGATGTTCTCCTCGACGAGGAGGTTCTCGTCGGCGGCGTCGCCCTCGAGCACGATCGCGCTCTCGAGCATCTCCGAGACGCGGCGCGCGCGCTTCGGGTCGCGCTCGATGAGCTTGACCTGGTTCTCCTTCTCGAGGCGCCGCGCGAGCGCGAGGCCGATGTGGCCGCCGCCCGCGATCACCACGCGCCGCGCCGGCTTCTCCTCACGGCGGATCTCCGCCATGAAGCGCCGGATGTCGTCCTTGGCGGCGAGGAAGAACACCTCGTCGCCCTCCTCGATGACGGTGTCGCCCTCGGGCTGTATGCTGCGGCCGCCGCGGTAGATGGCGACCACGCGCGCTTCGGTGTCGGCGATGTGCTCGCGCAGGGTGCGCAGCTGCTGGCCGACCAGCAGGCCGCCCTTGCGCGCCGCGAGGCCCACGAGCCGCACGCGGCCGCCCGCGAAATCCAGCACCTGCAGTGCGCCCGGGTAGCGGATCAGCCGCTCCACATATTCGGTGACCAGCTGTTCGGGGCTGATCCAGACATCCACCGACAGCGCCTCGGCGCTGAAGAGCTTCGGGTGCTTGGTGTACTCGGCCGAGCGGATGCGCGCGATCTTGGTGGGCGTGCGGTAGAGGGTGTAGGCCACCTCGCAGGCCATCATGTTGACCTCATCGCTGCTGGTGAGCGCGATGAGCATCTCGGCGTCGGGGACGCCGGCGGCTTCGAGGACGGAGGGGTAGGCGGCGTTGCCGGCGACCGTGCGGATGTCGAGGCGGTCCTGCAGCTCTCGCAGCAGGTCTTCATCGGTGTCGACGACCGTGACCTCGTTGGCCTCTTCGCGGGCCAGCTGTGTGGCCGCAGTACGCCCGACCTGCCCGGCGCCGAGGATCACGATCTTCATGGCGCGCATAGGCTACTCCCATGCGGGTATGCTTGCCAGCATGAGCCAGAATGCGACGCTTGCCACGCCGTCGGCGCCATCCGCCGGCCCAGGGACCCCCACCGGGGGCGAGTTCAGCCGCGGCTGGAAGGCTTTGGCCGCCAGCTTCGTGGGCACGGCCTTCGGCGCCTCGCCGTTGCCCTTCCTCACCATAGGCCTGTTCATCGAGCCGCTGCAGAAGGAGTTCGGCTGGAGCCGCACCGAGATCAGCCTCGGCATCACCATCTACGGTCTGCTCGCCGCGCTGCTTGCGCCCGTGTTCGGGCGGATGGCGGACCGCTACGGCGTGAGGCCGGTGGCGCTCGGCTCGCTGTTCGCGTTCGGTCTCGCCTTCGGCTCCTTCGCGCTGATCCCCGGCTCGCTCGCCTGGTTCTACTTCGTATGGGTGCTGGTGGGCCTGGTCGGCATCGGCTCGACGCCGGTCACCTGGACGCGGGCCATCAATCTTTGGTTCTACCGCCGCCGCGGCCTCGCACTCGGGCTCACGCTGATGGGCACCAGCCTGTCCGCGGTGCTGTTGCCGATCATCACCGTCGCGCTGCTCGACTGGCAGGGCTGGCGCGCCGCCTACGCCGTGCTCGCGCTGCTGCCGCTCGCTGTCGCCTTGCCGATCGGTCTGCTGCTGTTCCGCGAGCCGCGTCCCGAGGAGCGTCCGCCGGAGCTGCGGGTTTCCGCCGGTGCCGCGCCGGGTGCGGTCGTCGACCTGCCCGGGGCGACCTTCGCCGCTGCGGTGCGTTCGCGCGGCTTCTGGCTGTTGTGGATCTCCATCCTGCTCGTGTCCTTCGCCTACGGCGGCGCGTATGTGCACCTGCCGTCGATGCTCGGCGCGCAGGGCTTCGC
>CANHFH010000116.1 GCA_947459825.1 Pseudomonadota bacterium
CTTAGGCAAGCTCTACCTGCCGCTCAGCGGCTCGGCGATCGTCTACGAGAACATGCTGCGGCTCACCACCGGCGGCCGCACCCTCGACACGCTGCCCGTCGGCAGCGTGAAGCGCACCACGCTCACCCGCGCCACCGTGGGGCAGGGCGCGGCGCGGCGCGAGGTGGAGCTCGTTGCGTTCACCGGCCTCGGCATGACGCCGGATTTCGTGTGGGCGACGCCGGGCGACCGGCCGGAATTCTTCGGTGTGGTGGTGCCGGGCTATCTCGCGGCGCTGCCCGAGGGGTATCAGGACGAGGAGGCGAAGCTCGTCGACCTGCAGAAGGCGGCCGAAGCATCGCTGCTCGGCACCATGACCGCGCGGCTCGCGCGGCCGATGACGGGGCTCAGCGTCATCCGCAACGCCAAGGTCTTCGACTCGGAGAACGCCCGTCTGCACGACGGTCTGCGCGATGTCTACATCCAGCGCGGCCGCATCATCGCCATCACGCGTTCCGATGCGCCGCTCGAGGGCTTCACGCCGACCCGGCAGGTCGATGCCGCAGGTCGCGTGCTGCTGCCCGGCCTCTACGACATGCACGGCCATGTCGGCCGTTGGGGCGGCGGACTCAACCTCGCGGCGGGTGTGACCACCTCGCGCGATGTCGGCAACGACAACGCGATGCTGCAGCAGATGATCGACGAGACCGCCGATGGGCGGCTCTTCGGCCCGCAGATCGTCGCCGCGGGGTTCCTGGAGGGCGAGAGTCCCTACAGCGCGCGCAGCGGCATCGTGGTGAGCACGCTGGAGGAGGCGAAGCGTGCGGTCGACTGGTACGCCGCGCATGGCTACATCCAGATCAAGGTCTACAACAGCTTCCCGCGCCAGCATCTGCGCGAGACCGTGGCCTACGCGCACTCGCGCGGGCTGCGAGTGAGCGGCCATGTGCCCGCCTTCCTGCGCGCCGCCGAGGTGGTGGAGGCCGGTTTCGACGAGATCAACCACATCAACCAGGTGATGCTGAACTTCCTGGTCGACGACAAGACCGACACGCGCACGCTGCAGCGCTTCTATCTGCCGGCCGAGCGCACGGCGGGGCTCGATTTCGATGGGCCGAAGGTGCAGGCCTTCATCCAGCTGCTGAAGGACCGCGGCACCGTGGTCGACCCGACGCTCACCACCTTCGATTTCCTGCGTCAGCGCGACGGTCAGGCCTCGGAGGCCTTCAAGGCGATCATGCCGAACATGCCGGCGAGCTTCCAACGCTCGCGCATGAGCGGTGGCATGGACATCCCGAACGACCGCGTGCAGGCGCTCTACGACAAGTCCTACTCGCGCATGATCGAGTTCGTGGGCCGTCTGCACCGTGCGGGCATCCCGCTGGTGGCGGGCACCGACGAGATCGAGGGCTTCACGCTGCACCGCGAGCTCGAGCTCTACACCATGGCCGGCATCCCGGCGGGGGAGGTGCTGCGCATCGCCACCTGGAACGGCGCCAAGTACACGCGCACGCTCGCCGATCGCGGCAGCATCGAGGTCGGCAAGGTCGCCGACCTCGTGCTCGTCGACGGCGATCCGACGCAGGACATCACGGCGCTGAAGCGCATCGCGCTGGTCGTGACGCAGGGCCGCAGCATCGACCCCTCGGCCGTGTACTCCGAGCTCGGCATCAAGCCCTTCGTGGCGGAGCCGATGCGCTGGATGGAGCCGCGCTGAGCGACGGCGGGCGAGGGCGGCATCGATGGGCGTCTTCGACTACTCGCGCATCCCGGCGCTGCCGCCGGAGGTGTTCGTCGCGCCGCTGCGCAAGCCCGCGGGCTTGGGCGAGGACTGGTTGGAGCCCGCTCAGCGGGACTACTCCGCGGCCGAGCACCGCATCTGGGACGAGCTCTACGCGCGGCAGATGGCGCTGCTGCCCGGCCGCGCCTGCAGCGCGTTCATGCAGGGGCTGGAGCGGCTCGATCTCGGCCGCGGCGGCATCCCGGAACTCGGCGCGCTCAATGAAAAACTCCGCGCGCTCACCGGTTGGACCGTCGTCCCGGTGCCGATGCTCATCCCGGATCAGGTGTTCTTCTACCACCTCGCCAACCGCCGCTTCCCCGCCGGCAACTTCATCCGCACCCGTGAGCAGCTCGACTACATCCAGGAGCCCGATGTCTTCCACGATGTCTTCGGGCATGTGCCGCTGCTCACCGACCCGGTGTTCGCCGAGTATCTGGCGGCATACGGTCGCGCCGGCTGGAAGGCGCTGCGCTACAACCGCCTCAAGGCGCTGTCCGCGCTCTACTGGTACACGGTGGAGTTCGGGCTGATGCTGGAGGAGGGCGCGCTGCGGATCTATGGCGCGGGCATCCTCTCGGGTCCCACCGAGACCGTGTTCTCGCTCGAGGGCCGTTCGCCGCACCGTATCCATCTCAATGTCGACCGCGTCATGCGCACCGATTACGAGATCTCCGACCTGCAGTCGACCTACTTCGTGATCGAGTCCTTCGCCGAGCTCTTCCACATGACCGAGCAGCGCGGCTTCGAGCCTATCTACGAGTCGCTCGCCCCGGCCTTCCAGTACGCCCGCTCGGCCGCCCTCGACACCGACCATATCTACCACCGGGGGACACAGGAGTACCTGCTGCGGGGCGGCCGCGGCTCGGGGGCGCGGCCGGTCTGACCCCTGCCCCCCGGGGGGGCGAAAAAAGATGTCCGAGATCCGGCGGGTGCTGCGTAAGACGCGGTGACCCCGATACGGAGACCGGACATGCCCCCCCGCCCGACCCGCCAGATCCTCGCCCGCCGCGCCCAGAAGGGCTACTTCACCAGCGCCGCGCAGGTCACCCTCGCGCTCGTCGCGTTGGCGGTCAGCGCCACCGCCGGGTCGTTGGAGGCCGCCCGCCAACAGGCCGCTGACCAGATCGCTCATGTGCACGCCACCTACCTGATGAAGGTCGGGGCCGACCTGGAGCGCGCGCTGACGCGGGCCGCCATCGACAACGGTCTGTCGAGCAGCGCGGTGCGGGGGACGATCGCCCTCGAGGGCAGCGCCCGGTCGGGTTCGCAGGTCGATTTGTTCGACCGCCAGCTCGGCTACGGCCGCACCCCGCAGTGGCCCTCCGGCCTGCTGGTCGCGGGGGTCGAGGGTGCGGGCAGCGTCTCCTGGGCCGAGACGACCGGACAGGTCATCGAGGTGGCGGGCGTCGACCTCGCGGTCTGCCGCCGCTTCAACGAGATGTTGCAGGGTACCGACCCCGAGCGTGCGCCCCCGGCTGACCTCGAGACCGCCCGCCGTGACCGCGGCTGGACCCAGGGCTGCTGGGCGGCCGACGGGGCGCCGTCCGGTACCTGGTTCAAGGAGGCCTTCACCGACGCCCACTGCCACGGCAGCGCCTGCCGCAGCGGCGATGTGGTCGGCGCCGCCGCCCGCCGTATGATCGAGGGGTTGCCCACCACCCCGGTGGCGGTGGCCGCGGGTGACGATGCCGTGGGTGACGACGCCTCGGGTGACGTTGCGGACGACCTCGACCCCCTCGCGGCGCTCGTCGCCTGCGTGGCCCGCGAGGCCGCGGAGGGGGAGCGCGACCCGCAGGTGGCGGCGGCGCGCTGCACGGTTTCTTCTTAAGGTCAAAATTCGCGGGTATGCTTATGTCGCATGGGGGATGTGACGCAGCTCCTCGGTCGGGCGCGCAGCGGTGACGCGGATGCGCTCGACGCCGTTTTCCAGGTCATGTACCCGGAGTTGCGCAAGGTCGCGCACCAGCGGCTCGCCCCGCACCGCCAGAAGGGGCTGCTGCAGACCACCGCGCTGGTCAACGAATGCTACCTGCGCTTCCGCGAGGCCGGCCGCGTCGCGCCCGAGGACCGCAACCACTTCATGGCCTACGGCTCGCAGGTCATGCGCAACATCATCGTCGACCTCGCCCGCCGCCGGCTCGCCGTGCGCCGCGGCGGCGAGCAGCGCGACCTCACGCTCGACACCGACCTCGGCGACGGCGCGATGGGCGACGGCCTGCCCGAGCAGGAGGTGCTCGACATCCACGACGCGCTCGAGCATCTCGCGCGGCTCGACGAGCGGCTCGCCAAGGTCGTCGAGATGCGCTACTTCGGCGGCATGGACGATGCCGAGATCGGCGCGGCGCTCGGCATGACGGACCGCACGGTGCGCCGCGACTGGGACAAGGCGCGTGTGCTGCTGGCGCGGGTGCTGAAGTGAAGGTCGCGCCGCAGGGGCGGTCATGCTGATGCACACGCAGCCGCTCGCCGACATCGAGGCCGACTGGCCGCGGCTCAGCGGGCTGCTCGACGAGGTCATGAACCTGCCGCCCGCCTCGCGGGAGACCTTCATCGCCTCCCTGCCGCCGCCCGACGATCGCCTCGCCGACACGCTGCGCGAGCTGCTCGCGCTGCAGGCCCAGGTCGAGACCGAAGATTTCATGGATGACCTGCCGGTGTTCCCGGGGGTGACCGCGCCGGGCGAGGCTACGGGCTGGGACGCCGTGGGCGTGGGCGCTGCGGGCAGGCAGGGCGGCACCGGCGGGCTCGTCGAGGGCACCGAGGTCGGGCCGTACCGCCTCCTGCGGCCGATCGGCGAGGGCGGCATGGGCGCGGTGTGGCTCGCCGAGCGCGCCGACGGCACGCTCAAGCGCAAGGTCGCCCTCAAGCTGCCGCGGCTCGCCTGGGCGCAGGACCTCGCCGTGCGTATGGCCCGCGAGCGCGACATCCTCGCCGGGCTCGAACATCCGAACATCGCACGGCTCTACGACGCCGGGCTCGATGCGCAGGGGCGTCCTTGGCTTGCGCTGGAGTTCGTCGAAGGCCGCGACCTCACGACCTATTGCGACGCCGATCGGCTCGACCTGCGCGCGCGGGTGCGGCTCTTCATGCAGGTGCTGGAGGCCGTGCAGTACGCCCACGCGAGCCTCGTCATCCACCGCGACATCAAGCCCGCCAACATCCTCGTCACGCCGCGCGGCGAGGCGCGGCTGCTCGATTTCGGCATCGCGCGCCTCGAGGAAGGCGCCGCCGAAGCGGGACCCGACCTCACGCGCACGGGCGTGACGGCGATGACGCCGCGCTACGCGAGCCCCGAACAGGTGCAGGGCGCGCGGCTCACCGTCGCCTCGGATATCTATTCTTTGGGCGTGGTGCTGCACGAGCTGCTGACAGGCGAGACGCCTTATGTGTTGCGCCGCGCGAGCCGCGCCGAGCTCGAGCAGGCGATCCTCGATGCGGATCTGCGCGTGCCGAGCCGGCTGAAGGCCGGCGCCGAGGCCGCTGCGGCGCGCGCGACCACCCCGGCGCGCATCGCCCGCGACCTGCGCGGCGACCTCGACGCCGTGCTGCTGCGCGCGCTCGCCCGGATGCCTGCGGCGCGCTACGCATCGGCGGCTGCCTTCCGCGACGACCTCGCGCGCTGGCTCGAGGGGCGCACCGTCACCGCGCTGCGGCCCTCGCGCCTGCACAGCCTGCGCAAGTTCGTGGCCCGCAACCGCCTGGCCGTCGCGGCTTCCGCCGCGGCCGCGCTCGCGCTGGTTGCGGTGAGCGTGGTCGCTGTGCTGCAGGCGCAGCGCGCGACGCGCAGCGCCGAGCTCGCGCGCGCGGAGGCGGCCAAGGCGAACGCGACCAACGACTTCCTTCTCTCGATGTTCCGGCGTGCAGACCCCACGGAGCGCGGTGGCCGCGAGGCCACGGCGAAGGAACTGCTTGCGGAGGCGGAGGCCCAGCTTGATGCTCAGGTGTCGATCGATCCACAGCTGAAGGCTGATGTTCTCGGTACGCTCGATATTGTATGGCGCAACATGGGAGAGCCGCGACGCGCCCAGCTGGTGCTCGAGAAGAGGACGCCCCTGCTGCTACGCGCAGGTGATGTGCAGGGCGCTGCCGAGTCGATCCTGCGCGAGGCGGAGCGCGCCATCACGGCGCGCACCTTCGATGATGTGAAGACCAAGCTCGACAGGATCCGGCGTTTGGTCGACATCGAGGGCGCGGAGCCGGCGCTGCAGGGCAGGTTCCACTATCTCGAGGCGTCGCTGCTGAACGAGGGTGGCCAGCGCGACGCTGCGCTCGTCACCGCCAGCAAGGCGGTGGCTGCAAACCGGACGGCGGCCGATCCATCGAACCTGTTCAACAGCCTTCTGCTGCGGACCTATGTGCGTCGCGCGACCGGTGACCCGAAGACCGTGCGAGCCGATGTCGAGGAAGCCGAAGCGCTGCTGCCCCGTATCGGCGGACATCGCATCGAGCGATTTGGGAACCGTCTGCAGGTGGTCGTGGCGCGGTATGTGCTCGGCGACTATGTCGGCGGTTGGTCGGAGATGCAACGCGTCATGAGCGATGCCGAGGCGCTCAAGGGACCGTTCAATCCAGGATTGCGACGGGAACGCGGCTACTGGATCCGATACTGCCTTCGACTCGGTGAGGGTGGGCTGGCCGCTCAATGGGTGAAGCGATGGCGAAGCTCCGATCCGGTCGAAGGTCGCAACGC
>CANHFH010000117.1 GCA_947459825.1 Pseudomonadota bacterium
GCGAGTTCCAGTCCGCCGCCGAGCGCGAAGCCCTCGATGGCGGCGACCGTCGGGCAAGGCAGGGTCGCGAAGCGATCGATGACCGCCTGGCCGGCGCGCGTCAGCGTCTCGGCCTGCTCGACGCTCTGCAACAGAGTGAATTCCTTGATGTCAGCGCCCGCGACGAAGCCGCTGCGCTTGCCCGACCGGACCACTAGTCCGCGCGGCGGCGCGGCCTCGAGCTGGCGCAGCACCGCATCGGCGTCCTGCAGCATCTCGGCGTTGAGACTGTTGGCCGAGGCATCAGCCTTGTCGAGGGTCAGCCAGGCGATGCCCTCGGCATCGATCTCGAGCGTGCAGTGGCGCAGGGTCATCGGGGCTCCGTAGGGTCAGGCAGCGGTCGCGTTCGCAGCGCTGCGCACGCGGAAATCGCAGATCAGCGGCCGGTGGTCGGACAGGCGCACATCGGGGATGCGGAAATCGAGCACTTCGATCTGCGGGCTCACCAGCACGAAATCGAGCTCGGCGCGCGGCACCCGGGCGGGATACGAGGCCAGATGCCGGGTGTTGGCGCTGCGCAGCCCCGTGGCCTGCTTGAAGAGGAACAGCTCGTCGCGGCCCGTGAAGGTGTTGAAGTCGCCGGCGACGATGACGGGCTTCGGCGCCGTGCGCACGAGCTCGTGCAGATGCGCGAGCTGCTCTTGGCGATGGCGGTATTTGATCGACAGGTGCACGAGGAAGACGCAGCATTCGTCCAGCTCGAGCTCGATGACGAGTCGCTTGATCCCCGTCGGGAAGAAATGGAAACGCTCGCCGTGGACCCGCGGCGCCGCCAGCAGCGCGTTGGCCTGCTTGCGGACGATGGGCAGCTGCAGGTTCATGGACGCCGCGCCGTACTTGCACTGGTAGGCGGTGTAGTGTCCGAGGTGGTTCGCGATGTATTCGACCTGGTTGACGAGCCCGCTGCGCATCGAGCCCGTGTCGACCTCGATGAGCCCCACGAGGTCGGGATCCTGGTCGCGGATGAAGTGCGTGATGTCGTCGAGCGTCTTGCGGCTGCTGCGCAGATAGCCGGCGCCGGGGACGGGCAGATGGAACGCCGGACCGGTGCCGGTGGCGTAGCGGATGTTGTAGACCAGGAGGCGCAAGCGTCCAGTTTACGCGATACCCGGGTTCTACCTTTAAGTACGCATAATGTATATTATGTTAACTAAAGGATGGGCCAAGGTACAGGTGACCTTGCCGGCGGCTTGGCAACCCGGACGCCGGGCGCCTTGACAGCCCTCCCCAAGCCCCCGGAGAGTCCATCAGGCGTCATTCAGGGGGTTAAACATGAGTTCTACGCGTATCGCCGCGGTCGCGGCGCTTCTCGGCTTGGTGACGGCCTGCGGCAAGCCGGCCGATAGCGTCATCCAGCCCGGTGCCGGGGCCGCGGAGGCGCTGCAGCGCCGGTTGATCGAGGCCAAGCCGGGTGACATCGTCACCCTCGCCGCGGGCCGTTTCGAGTTCACCGATGGGCTGTCGCTCGACCAGTCGAAGGTCACGATCCGCGGCGCGGGTCCTGCCCAGACCATCCTGAGCTTCAAGGGTCAGACCGGGGCCGGCGAAGGCCTGTTGGTCACCGGAGACGATGTGACCTTGGAAGGCTTCGCCGTCGAGGACACCAAGGGTGACGGCATCAAGTCCAAGGGCGCCGACCGCATCACCTACCGCGACCTGCGCGTGGAATGGACCCGCGGACCGGATCCCAAGAACGGCGCCTACGGCGTCTATCCCGTCGAGTCCACGGGCGTGCTCATCGAGCGGGTCAGCGTGTCGGGCGCCTCGGACGCTGGCATCTATGTCGGGCAGTCGCGCGACATCATCGTCCGCGGCAGCCGCGCCGAACTGAACGTCGCCGGCATCGAGATCGAGAACTCCTCGAACGCCGATGTCCACGACAACATCGTGACACGCAACGCCGGCGGCATCCTGGTGTTCGACCTGCCCGACCTGCCGGTGAAGGACGGTCGCGCGATCCGCGTGTTCGACAACCAGGTGTTCGCGAACGATACCCCGAACTTCGCACCGCCCGGCAACATCGTCGCCAGCGTGCCGAGCGGCACCGGCATCATGGTGATGGCGGCGTCAGACGTGCACGTGTTCCGCAACCACCTGCGATTGAACCGCACCGCGCATGTGCTGGTCGCGGCGTATTTCCTGCCGACCAAGGACGCCGCCTACGACCCGCTGCCGCAGCGTATCGTGCTGCACGACAACTTCTACGGGCCAGGCGGAGACGATCCGCAGGGCATGTTGCGGCCCGTGGCTCGGGCGATGGGCGGCCGGCTCCCGCCGGTGGTCTGGGACGGTGTGGACACCTTCGGCGGAAGGACGATCCCCGACGTCCTCGACATGCTCGAGGACGGGTCCGTGGGTTTCATCGATCTCGGCCTTGGATCGACGCCCGTCGACCTCACGGCGGCCCGGCCGAGGATCCAACGCCCGGCGCCCTCGCCCAGCAGGCCTGTCGAACCCCCACCGGTCCATCTCGCCTTCGACCCCGCGGCGCCGTCGAAGACCGGAACGCCCGGGGACGCCGACCCGACGGACGTCCTGCATGAGATCATCGACGCGGCCGCACGACTGAAGGAGATCGACAAGCCGGCGCCCTCCAAGGACGCTCCGTGATCGCCCGATGCGGCGCACCCGGTGCCGCCGCGCGTGCAGTCTGCATCATCGCCGCCGCAGCAACGGGCCTGCTCACCGCGTGTGCGGATCGCGGCGCGGGACCCGACCCTGCCCGCCTGCTCGCCGGCCCGCCGCCCTCCTCGCTCTCGGTGTTCGATTTCTTTGAGGACGCCGCGTCGGGCGCGGCGCTCATGCCGCGGCCGCGCGTCGAGGGCTACACTCTCGTCAACGCGCTGTTCTCCGACCACGCCGTAAAGGATCGACATGTCTATCTGCCGCCCGGCAGCGCCATCGGTTACCGCGAAGACGGCGTGCTCGAATTCCCGGTCGGCAGCGCCATCCTGAAGACCTTTTCATTGGCCCCGGATCTGCGCGACCCATCCCGCGGCGCGCGGCGCATCGAGACACGCGTGCTGGTCCGACGGGCCGAGGGCTGGGTCGCCTGGCCCTATGTCTGGAACGCCGCGCAGACGGACGCGACCTATGCACCGGTCGGTGCGCGGCAGACCTGGGACGTGACGGGCCCGGACGGCAAGCCGCTGCACATCGACTACCGCGTGCCGAACCAGAACCAGTGCAAGACCTGTCACCAGCGGGGCGACGCCATCACGCCCATCGGACCGACCGCGCGCAACCTCCGCGCCGTGCACGACGATGCACCGGAACTGCTCGCCGACTGGCGGGCGCGTGGCCTGTTGAAAGGCCTGCCGAGCGGCCCGCTGCCGACCGTCGAGCGCGCGCCTGCCGTCGCCGATGCATCTTCGCCCGTCGCGCCGCGCGCGCGTGCCTGGCTCGACATCAACTGCGCGCATTGTCATCAGCGCGCCGGCAGCGCCTCGAACTCCGGCCTTTACCTCGGATGGGACGAGCCGGAGGGCACTGCGCTCGGCATCGGCAAACGACCGGTGGCGGCCGGACGCGGCGCCGGGGACGCGCTGTTCGTGATCGATCCCGGCCATCCCGAGCGGTCGATCATGGTGCATCGCATGGACTCGGTGGAACCCGGTGTGGCGATGCCGGAGCTCGGCCGCTCCGTGCATGACCCCGTGGGAGTGGCCTTGGTATCGGCCTGGATCGCGGCGCTGCCGCGTGCCGCGCTGTAGCGCGGCGAGGCGACGGTCCGGCTCATGTTGCTCGTGCTTTCAGCCATGCCCGAAGAGATGGAGGCGCTGCGACCGCGGCTCACCGCGCTGGCGAGCGCCACCGTGACCGGACGCCAGGTGCTGCGCGGCCGGCTCACAGGTGCGCCGATCGTCGTCGCCTTCTCGCGTTGGGGCAAGGTCGCCGCCGCGAGCACCGCCGCGCAGTTGATCCTGGGAGAACGGCCGCAGGCGGTCATCTTCACCGGGATTGCGGGCGCTTTGCACGACGGTCTCGCCCAAGGCGACCTCGTGGTCGCGCGCGATCTCTACCACCACGACCTCGACGCGTCGCCGTTCTACGCGCCGACCGTCGTTCCCTTGCTCGACCGTGCCGCGCTGCCGACCGACGCTGCGCTGTCAGCCGCCCTGCTCACCGCGGCCGAGCGGTGGCAGCACGATGACCCCACCGCCGCGCCGCGCCGTATCCTGCACGCCGATATCGCGACCGGTGATCAGGTGATCGGTACCCGTGCCGCGCGCGATGATGTGCGCCGCCGGGTGCCTTCCGCCGCGTGCGTCGAGATGGAGGGCGCGGCGGTGGCGCAGGTCTGCGAAGAGTTCGGGTTGCCGTTCGCCTGTCTGCGCCTGATCTCCGACAGCGCCGACGAGCGGCTCGCGCCGGACGAGGTGTTCGCGCTCGCTCGCCGCTCCGGGGCGGGCGCCGCCGAGATCCTGTCGCGTTGGATCGCAGCGGGCGCGGCAGGCGCGTGAAGCTCAATGCACCATCGGCACGACCGTCGCGCAGAGCAGCGCGATCAACAGCGCGCCGATCAGGTCCACCAGCAGACCGGATTTCAGCATCGCCGTGATCGGCACTTTGCCCGTCGAGTAGACCAGGGCGTTCGAGGAGGTCGCTGCGGGGTTCGCGAAACCGAGGTTCGCGGCCATCGCCGCGCAGAGCGCCGCCAGCGCCGGGTCGTAGCCCGCGCCCATCGCAAGGCTCGCCGCCACCGGCATGAAGATGGTGGCGGTGGCGACATTGCTCGCCGCTTCGGTGATCAGCCCGCACAGCAGCGCGATCGCGAGCAGCATCGGCAGCAGCGGCAGACCGCCCACCGCGCCGAGCGCGGTGCCGAGCCAGGCCGAGAGGCCCGACTTCACGACCGCATCGGCGAGCGCGAGGCCGCCGCCGAGCAGCAGGATGAGATACCAGGGCGCGCGCCTCGCGTCCTCCCACTCGAGGAGCCGCTGCGAGGCGCCCGTGCGCGTGTCGCCCGAGGGCAGCACACAGAGCAGCAACGCGCCCGCCACCGCGATGCCGGCGTCGGTGATGCCGGGCAGCAGGCGCTCGACGAGCGGTTGGAAGATCCAGGCGAGCGCCACGAGCAGCACGACGGCGAGCGTGCGTCGTTGCGGCGCGGTCCAGGGGCCCGGGTCACCGATGGCGGCGCGCACGGCGTCGCGACCGGGGCCGGCGAGCCGGAAAGGCAGCGTGACGCGGCTCAGGATCCACCAGCATGCCGGCAGCGACAGCAGCATGAAGGGCACGCCGAAGGCCATCCACCCCGCGAACGAGATCTGCGTGTCGTAACTGCGCTCGAGGATGCCGACCGCGATGGAATTGACCGGGGTGCCGATCGGCGTCGCGAAACCGCCGAGGTTCGAGGCCAGCGACACGGAGAGGATCATCGCGGCGGCGAAGTTCCGCGTATCGCGCGTGGTCGCTGCGGTACCGGCGGCGCCCTGCGCGCCTTCTCCGCCCAGCACCGCCCCGAGCGCAGCCATCGCGATGGGCAGCATCATCACCGTGGTCGAGGAGTTGTTGACCCACATCGACACGAACGCGGTGACCGCCATCACCGCGAACAGCAGCGTGCGGGGTTCGGGGTCGACGCGAGCGACGACGGCGAGCGCCACGCGCCGGTGCAGGCCCCACTTCTCGAACGAGAGCCCCACCAGGGTGCCGCCCAGGATCAGGAACAGCACCGGCGACATGTAGAGACCGGCGACCGCGTCCGCCTTGGCGACGCCGAGCAGCGGCAAGGCGAGGAACGGCAAGCTGCCGGTGAGCGTCACCGGTACCGCCTCGGTGAACCACCAGCAGCCGATGAGCACGGTCAGCGCAGCGACGCGCCAGCCGGCGACGGAGAGCCCCTCCGGCGCAGGCAGCAGCAGCATGAGCGTGAACAGCGCCGCTCCGAGCCAGAGCCCCGCGCGTTGCAGCGTCACGAGGACAGCTCCGCGGCACACAAGGCATCAGATGAACTCATGGCCTTCCTCGATGAGCGGCAGACGCCGCGGGCGTACGCCCGTGGCCTGCATGATGGCGGATGCGAGCGCCGGAGCGACACCCGGTACGCTGACCTCTCCGACGCCGCCGGACGGCGCGTCCGAGGCCAAGAGATGCACTTCGATGGGGGGTGTCGCCTTCATGCGGATCACCGGCGCGACATGGAAGTTGTCCTCGCGGGCAGCGCCCTCCGCGAAGGTGATGCGACCGTCGATCGCGGCGGAGAGCCCCCAGACGATACCGCCGGAGATCTGCGCCTCGACGTTCCGCGGGTCGATGACGCGGCCGCAGTCGATCACCGCGACGATGCGCCGGACATGCACGCGGCGGCCGCTGACCTCGACCTCGACGATCTCGGCGCAGCGCGACCCGAAACCGGTGGCGAGCGAGACCCC
>CANHFH010000118.1 GCA_947459825.1 Pseudomonadota bacterium
AAGGGCACACCGAATTCCCTTGCAGAGACGGTGGTGTCGGGGACGAGGGAGAGCAGGGGATCGTTGTCGCGCATCGGTTCCGGGTGCCCGTCGCCGGGCTGATAAAACGGGTGACGGGTGCCATACTACCGACAATCCATTTCCGGAGTCCGACATGAATGCAGAAGTCCAGCCGATGCGCCGTCCTTCCGGGCGTGATGCCCGTCGTGCGCAGCGCGCGGGCCCGCTCCCGGACCATCTGCGTCCGGTGCGCCCCGGCATGCAGAGCGGCCGTTTCCAGCCGCTGACGCAGTCGGGCGTCGAGCAGATCCACCAGACCGCACTGCGTCTGCTCTCCGAGGTCGGTCTCGGTGATGCCACCGAGTCGGGCATCGAGATCATGACCGCGGCGGGTTGCACGCTGACCGACACCGGCCGCTTGCTGTTCCCGCGTTCGCTCGTCGAGGACACCATCGCCAAGGCGGGCCGCAAGTTCGTGCTGCACGGTCAGGACCCGAAGCACGACCTCGAGCCTTGGGACAAGCGGGCTTACTTCGGTACGGCGGGCGCTGCGGTCAACATGGTCGAACCCGACGGCACCTACCGCGAGTCCACCATCCGCGATCTCTACGACATCGGCCGCATCGTCGATGCGATGGAGCACATCCACTTCTTCCAGCGTGCGGTCGTGCCGCGCGACATCCCGGATCCGTTCGAGATGGACTTCAACACCTGCTACGCGGCGGTGATGAGCACCACGAAGCACGTGGGCAGCAGCTGGGTCCACCCCGACCACCTCGAAGCCTCGCTGCAGATGCTGCACGCGATCGCCGGCGGTGAGGACAAGTGGCGCGAGCGGCCGTTCGTCAGCCAGTCCAACTGCTTCGTCGTGCCGCCGATGAAGTTCGCTGCCGACGCTTGCCGCTGCCTCGAGGTCGCGGTGCGCGGCGGCATGCCCGTGCTGCTGCTGTCGGCGGGGCAGGCCGGTGCGACCGCGCCGGCCGCGCTCGCCGGTGCCCTTGCGCAGGAAGTCGCCGAGGTGCTCGCGGGTCTCGTCTATGTGAACGCCATCAAGCCGGGCGCGCCCGCCATCTTCGGCACCTGGTGCTTCGTCTCCGACCTGCGCACCGGCGCCATGTCGGGCGGCAGCCCCGAGCAGGCGCTGCTGTCCGCTGCGGCCGGCCAGATGGGCGGCTTCTACGACCTCACCTGCGGCACGGCCTCGGGCATGACCGACTCGAAGGTCGCCGACGCGCAGGCGGCGGGCGAGAAGGCGCTCAACCACGCGCTCGTCGGCAACTCGGGCGCCAACATGATCTACGAGTCGGCGGGCATGCACGCGAGCCTGCTCGGCTTCTCGCTCGAGAGCCTCGTCATCGACAACGACATCATCGGCGCCACGCAGCGCACCATCAAAGGCATCGAGGTCAACGAGGAGAAGCTCTCCTTCGAGACCATCAAGGATGTCTGCCTGAACGGTCCGGGGCACTACCTCGGCAGCGCCCAGACGCTCGAGCTCATGCAGACCGAGTACCTCTATCCGGCCATCGGCGACCGTCGCAGCCCGAACGAGTGGACCGAGCAGGGCGCCACCGACGCGCTGCAGCGTGCGGCGCGGCGCGTGCAGGAGGTCCTCGCCGAGAACTATCCGGGGCATGTGCCGGAGGCCATCGACGCCGCCATCCGTCAGAAGTACCCGGTGAAGCTCGACCGCGCGGCGATGCTCAAGCGCTGACGCGATGTCCCTGCCCAGCCATGCGAACGTGGTCATCGTCGGCGGCGGCGTGGCCGGCTGCTCGATCGCCTACCACCTCACGAAGATCGGCATCACCGATGTCGTCCTGCTCGAGCGCAAGCAGCTCACCTGCGGTACGACCTGGCACGCGGCGGGTCTCGTCGGCCAGCTGCGCGCCACGCGCAACCTGACGGAGCTCGCCAAGTACACCGCCGAGCTCTACCGCTCGCTCGAGGCCGAGACGGGACAGGCGACGGGCTTCAAGCAGAACGGCTCGATCAGCGTCGCGAAGACGCCGGCGCGGCTCGAGGAGCTCCATCGCGGCGCCTCGATGGGCAAGACCTTCGGTCTCGAGATCGATCTGCTCTCGACGGCCGAGATCCGCGAGCGCTGGCCGCTGCTCGAGGTGGGCGACCTCGTCGGCGGCATCTTCATCCGCAAGGATGGTCAGACCAACCCCATCGACACGACGCAGGCCTTCGCGCGCGGCGCGCGCATGCGCGGCGCCAAGATCCTCGAGAACACGAAGGTCACGGGCATCCGCGTCGAGAAGGGGCGGGCGGTCGGCGTCGACACCGAGTCGGGTTACATCTCGGCGGATACGGTCGTCATCTGCGCCGGCATGTGGTCGCGCGAGCTCGGCCGTGCGGCCGGCGTCTCCATCCCGCTGCACGCGGCCGAGCACTTCTACATCGTCACCGAACCCATCAAGGGCGTACCGCCGAACCTGCCGGTCCTGCGCGTCTACGACGAATGTGCGTACTACAAGGAAGACGCCGGCAAGCTGCTCGTCGGCTGCTTCGAGCCCGTCGCCAAGCCCTGGGGCATGGACGGCATCCCGGAGTCGTTCTGCTTCGATTCGTTGCCCGAGGACGCCGAGCACTTCGAGCCGATCCTCGAGGCGGCGGTGCGTCGCGTTCCGGTGCTCGCCGATGCCGGTATCCAGCTCTTCTTCAACGGCCCCGAGAGCTTCACGCCGGACGACCGCTACTACATCGGCGAGGCGCCCGAGGTCCGTGACCTCTTCGTCGCGACGGGCTTCAACTCGGTCGGCATCGCCGCGAGCGGTGGCGCCGGCAAGGTCGTCGCCGATTGGATCCGCGACCGGCGGCCGCCGATGGACCTCGCCGATGTCGACATCCGGCGCGCGCAGCCGTTCCAATCGAACCGCCGCTACCTGCGCGACCGCACGGTGGAGACGCTGGGGCTGCTCTACGCGATGCACTGGCCGTACTACCAGTACCGGACGGCGCGCGGCGCGCGCCGCACGGCGCTGCACGACCGCCTGGTCGCCGCGGGCGCCTGCATGGGCGAGACCGCGGGCTGGGAGCGCCCGAACTGGTTCGCGCCACCCGGCGTCGAGCCGAAGTACGAATACTCCTACGGCCGCCAGAACTGGTTCGAGCACTCCGGCGACGAGTGCCGCGCGGTGCGCGACGATGTCGCGCTCTTCGACCAGACCTGCTTCGCCAAGTACCTCGTGCAGGGCCGGGACGCCTGCGCCGTGCTCAACCGCCTCTCGACCAGCGAGATGGATGTTCCGGTCGGCCGCATCGTCTACACGCAGTGGCTCAACGATCGCGGCGGCATCGAGGCCGACCTCACCATCACGCGCCTCGCCGAGTCGCGCTACCTCGTCGTCACCTCGGCGATCTGCCAGACCCGCGATCTCGCGTGGCTGACGCGCTACCTGGACGATCACCCGGCGCTGCACTGCACCGCGACCGATGTCACCGCGGGCATCGCCATGCTCGGCGTGATGGGTCCGAAGAGCCGCGCGCTGCTGGCCGCGGTGTCCGGCGCCGATCTGTCGAACGAAGCCCATCCCTTCGGCTGGTCGCGCGAGATCGAGATCGGCTACGCGCGCATCCGGGCGAGCCGCATCACCTATGTGGGCGAGCTCGGGTGGGAGCTCTACATCCCGGCCGAGCAGGTGCTCGATGTCTTCGAGCGGCTCACCGAGGCGGGCGCGGCTTTCGGTCTCAAGCACGCGGGCTATCACGCCATGGCGTCCTGCCGCGTCGAGAAGGGCTACCGTCACTGGAGCCACGACATCGCCGACGAGGACACGCCGCTCGAGGCCGGGCTCGGCTTCACCGTGGCCTGGGACAAGAAGGACGGCTTCATCGGCCGCGACGCCCTCGTGGCCCAGCGGGCCCGTGGTCCGCTGCCGAAGCGCATGGTGCAGCTGATGCTCGAGGACGCCTCGGCGTCCGCGCCGATGCTCTACCACGAAGAACCGATCCTGCGGGACGGCGTCATCGTCGGTTCCACGCGCTCCGGCGCTTGGGGGCACCGTATCGGTCGTTCACTCGGCATGGGCTATGTCCACTGCGACGCGGGCGTGACGCCCGAGTGGTTGGCGGCCGGCCGTTGGGAGATCGAGGTCGCGGGCGTACGCCATGCGGCCCGTGCACAACTTGCGCCCTGGTACGACCCCAAGGGCGAACGCATCAAATCCTGAGGACATCCTGAAGATGAAGACCCATGCTGAGGTGGTGATCATCGGCGGCGGCTCCGTCGGCTGCAGCGCGCTCTACCACCTGACCCAACTCGGTGTGCGCGACGCCGTGCTCATCGAGCGCGACGAGCTCACCGCCGGTTCCACCTGGCACGCGGCGGGCAACTGCCCGAACTTCTCCACCTCCTGGAACCTCATCAAGCTGCAGCGCCACAGCACCAAGCTCTATTCCGAGCTCGGTGCGCGCGTCGGCTACGACATGAACTACCACATCACGGGCAGCATCCGGCTCGCGCACACCGCCGACCGGGTGGACGAGTTCAAGCATGTGGTGTCGCAGGCGCGCGCGCAGGGCATCGAGTTCGAGATGCTCTCGCCCGCCGAGATCCGTGAGCGTCATCCTTTCGTCACCACCGACGACATCAAGGCGGGGCTCTACGACCCGTACGACGGCGACATCGACCCCGCACAGCTCACGCAGGCGCTCGCCAAGGGCGCGCGCGATGCGGGTGCGACCATCTACCGCCAGACCCGGGTCACGGCCATCGAGCGCACATCCTCCGGCGAGTGGCGCATCACCACCGACAAGGGCGTCATCCAGACACCGAAGGTCATCAACGCCGCCGGCTACCGCGGCGGCGAGGTGGCGGCGATGGTCGGAGCGTATCTGCCCATCGTCACGCTCTCGCACCAGTACCTCATCACCGAGGACATCCCGGAGCTCGCCGCGCGCGGCGCCGACCGTGTGCCGCTGCTGCGCGACCCGGATGTCAGCTACTACCTGCGCCAGGAGCGCCACGGACTGATCCTCGGGCCCTACGAGTGGGACGCGAAAGCGCATTGGCTCGAGGGTCTGCCGGACCAGTTCGCGCACCAGTTGTTCGACGACGACCTCGGGCGCATCGAGAAGTACATCGAGGCCGCCTGCGAGCGCGTGCCCATCCTCGGGTCGGTCGGCGTGAAGCGCGTCATCAACGGACCGATCCCCTACGCGCCGGACGGCAACCCGCTGCTCGGGCCTGCGCCGGGTCTGCCGGGGTTCTACCACTGCTGCGCCTTCACCTTCGGCATCGCGCAGGCGGGCGGCGCCGGCAAGCTCATCGCCGAGTGGGTCGCGCATGGCCAGCCCGAGTGGGACATGTGGCCGCTCGACTCGCGCCGCTACCTCGACTGCCACAACGACCGCTTCGTGCTCGCGAAGGCGATCGAGACCTACCAGCACGAGTACGGCATCGGCTACCCGGCCGAGGAGCGTCCGGCGGGCCGGCCGGCCAAGGCCTCGCCCGTGTACCCGCGCCTGCGCGACAAGGGCGCGAAGTTCGGCGCGCGCGGCGGCTGGGAGCGCGCCGTGTACTTCCCCGAGGCCGGCGACCCGCCGGGCCCCGAGGTGTCGTTCCGTCGGCCCGCTTGGCATGCCGCGGTCGCGCGCGAGTGCGAGGCGGTGCAGCAGCGCGTGGCGGTGCTCGACCTGCCGGGCTTCACCAAGTTCGAGGTCACGGGCAGCGATGCGGCGGAGTGGCTCGACCGCATGGTGACGGGCGTCGTCCCGAAGGCCGGCCGCACCGCGCTCAACTATTTCTGCGCGCCGAACGGCGGCATCGTCACCGAGATGACGCTCACCACCTTCGGGCCTGACCGTTTCTGGCTGATCAGCGCGGCGGCGGGCGAGCGCCATGACGAGCATTGGCTGCGCGAGCACCTGCCGGCGTCGGGCGTGCGCATCGACAACCTCTCGGCGCGCTACGGCACGCTGATCCTGGTCGGGCCGCGCTCACGGGAGGTGCTGGCGAAGCTCACGCGCGCCGACCTCTCGAACGCCGCGTTCCCCTGGCTCTCGGTGCGCGACATCGAGATCGGTTACACGCGCGCCACCGCGATGCGCGTGAACTATGTCGGCGAGCTCGGCTGGGAGCTCCACATCCCCGCGGAGCACATGCTGTCGGTCTACGACCTCTTGTGGGAGGCCGGGCAGGCCTTCGGCATCCACGACTTCGGTCTCTATGCGATGGACAGCCTGCGCCTAGAGAAGTGCTACCGCGGCTGGAAGGGCGACCTCACCACCGAGTACACGCCGTTCATGGCCTCGCTCGACCGCTTCGTGAAGCTCGACAAGCCGGGCGGGTTCCTGGGCGTCGAGGCGCTGCGCCGCGAGGCGGCGACGGGTCCGCGCGAGCGCTTCGTGCCGCTCATCGTCGATGCCGGCGATGCCGACGCGGCGGCGGTATCCATCGTGTTC
>CANHFH010000119.1 GCA_947459825.1 Pseudomonadota bacterium
AGTCCACCGCGGTCGAAATCGATGAGCCACACGCGCCGGGAACCGTCGATCAGGATGTTGTGCGCGTTGAGGTCGGCGTGGAACACGCCATGCTGATGGAACCGGGCGATGGTGCGTCCGACCTCCAACCACTCGTGCACGGGCACCATGCCGAGCGCGAGGTCCTCCGCGAGCGTGCGTGCGCCGGGCACCAAGGTGGTGATCAGGTCGCCGCGGTAGAACCGACCCTCGCGCCGCAGCCGCGCGGCGATCGGCGCGGGCACCGGCAGGTCGTTGGCGTAGAGGTGGACGGTGAGCAGGAACTCGCTGAGCGGGCGCGATCCGAGCTCGCGGCCGTACCAGAAACGGTCCTCCGACAGCCGCGCGGCGAGGCCGCCGCGACGGTAGTGGCGCAGCGCGAAGCTGCGCCCGCCCTCGTCGATGAACCAGGTGCTGCCGCGGCCGTGGCCCGCGCCGCGGAGCGCGCCGCGACCGGCCCACCAGTCCGGCTCGAACCACAGCGCGCTGAAATTGTCGGCTGCCAGAGGCTCATATAGGATGACATCGGCGCCGGATTCCTCGCGTCGGATGCCGGGACCGATCACGCGCCAGTCATACATCCCGTCCTCGCCTCCTGCTCGCCCATGGAATCGATACCGCAGCCCGACACCGTGTGCCTGTTGCGCCTCTCGGCCATCGGCGACACCTGCCATGTGGTGCCGCTGCTGCGCACGCTGCAGCGCGCTTGGCCGCGGACGCGCTTCACCTGGGTGATCGGCCGCCTAGAAGCGCGGCTGATGGGCCTGCTGCCCGAGGTGGAGTTTATCACCGTCGACAAGCGCGCCGGGTTCGGCGGACTGCGGGCGTTGCGCCGCTCGCTCGCGGGCCGTCGCTTCGACCTCCTGATGCATCTGCAGCTGTCGCTGCGCGCGAGCCTCGTCTCGGCGGCGATCCCGGCGCGGCGCCGGCTCGGCTTCGACCGCGCCCGCGCCCGCGAACTGCAGTGGCTGTTCACCGACGAGCGCATCGCGCCGCGGCAGCGCGAGCATGTGCTCGACAGCTTCATGGGCTTCGCCGAGGCCTGCGGCGTCACCGAGCGGGTGCTCGCCTGGGATCTGCCCCTGCCGCAGGACGCGCTCGACTACGCACGGGCGTTGGTGCCCGAAGGGCGCCGCACCCTGGTGATCAGCGCCTGTTCCAGCCACAGCTTGCGCAACTGGCTGCCCGATCGATATGCCGCCGTCGCCGCGCATGCCGTGCGCCGACACGGCATGCAGGTGATCCTCGCCGGCGGTCCGGGCCCGGTGGAGCGCGGCATGGCGGACGCCATCCGCAGCGCCTGCCCGGAGCCGCTCGTCGACCAGGTGGGCAAAGACACGCTGCCGCAGATGCTGGCGCTGCTGGCGCGTGCGAGCGCGCTGGTGGCACCCGACACCGGTCCTGCCCACATGGCGACCATGGTCGGCACCCCCGTGCTCGGGCTCTACGCCGCCACCAACCCGGCGCGCAGCGGCCCTTACCTCTCGCGCGAGTGGTGCATCGACGCCTTTCCGCGCGCCGCCGCCGAGTACCGCCGCAGCACCCCGGAGCGGCTGCCCTGGGCCACCAAGATCGAGCAGCCCGGGGTCATGTCCCTCATCGGCGTCGAGGAGGTCTGCAACCGCCTCGACGCCCTGCTAGCATCGCGTCCATGAAAGACATCCTCGTGCCTATCTCGCCCGGCGAGCTGCTCGACAAGATCACCATCCTGCGCATCAAGTCGGCTCGCATGACCGACGAGACCAAGCTGCGCAATGTGCGCGTCGAACTCACCGCGCTCGAGCAGACCTGGCGCGACAGCGGCAGCGCGGTCCCCGAGGTCGCCGCCGACGAGGCCGCGCTGCAGCGGGTCAACGAAGAGCTCTGGGACATCGAGGACCGCATCCGCGACAAGGAGCGGGCGAAGGAGTTCGACGCGGTGTTCATCGAGCTGGCGCGCGCGGTCTATGTGACCAACGACGAGCGAGCCCGCTTCAAGAAGAACATCAATGTGACGCTCGGCTCGCGCCTCGTCGAAGAGAAGTCCTACCAGCCCTACCGGTAGGACGCCGCCGACCGCCCGGAAGAGGGCCGCGGCTCAGCGCCGCAGCGTGTACTCGGCCCCGCAGTAGGGGCACTTCGCCTCGCCCGTCTGCTCGACCGGCAGGTAGACCCGCGGGTGCGAGTTCCAGAGGTGCATCTGCGGCATCGGGCAGGCGAGCGGCAGGTCCTCCGCCGTCACTTCGTAGCGGTTCTGCGCGTTCGGCTGCAGCAAGGTCTTCCCGGTCATGGACGCGATTATACGCCGCCCGCGCCGGTGGCCGGGAAGGCGTCATCCCACACCGCCGCGACCGCGGTGCGTTCGGCGCGGAACTCGCTGCCGTCCACCACCGCGCCCTCGCCGCGCAGCGAACGCTGATGACCGCGCGCCCGATAAAGACGGTACGCGCCGGTCAGGATGTCGACCGTCGCCTGCGGCACGAGATCGCCCGAGGCCAGCGTCTCGAGCTGGCGGATGGTATCGGAGAACATCGCCACCGCCGGATGACGGCCCGCCTCGCGCAGCGCCCAATACTGCGCGAGGAACTCGATGTCGGCGATGCCGCCCTTGCCTTGTTTGAGGTCGAAGCCGTCCGCGCCCGAGCGGTCGAGTTCGCGGCGCATGCGCTCACGCATGTTGCGCACCTCGTCCTGCAGGCTGTCGCGTCGCACATGGTGCGTGAGCAGCTCGAGACGCAGCGCCTCGAACGCGGCGCACAGCGCGGGCGCCCCGGCCACCGCCCGCGCGTGCAGCAGGGCCTGATGCTCCCAGGTCCACGCTTCGCCGCGCTGGTAATCGCCGAAGGCGTCGATGCCGGTCACCAGCATCCCACCCTTGCCGCTCGGCCGCAGCCGTGTGTCGACCTCGTAGAGCCGTCCGGCGCGCGACTGCACGGTGAGGATGTGCACGATGCGCTGCGCGAGGCGCACGAAGAAGAGCTGGTTGTCGATCGGGCGCAGGGCGTCAGTCTCCTGCACGGGGCCGCGCGAGTCGTGCAGGAACACGAGGTCGAGGTCCGAGCCGTAGCCGAGCTCGATGCCGCCGAGCTTGCCGTAGCCGATGGCGCAGACCTGCACCGCGCTCGGCACGCCGTCCTCCTGCACGCGCCAGGTCGGCGTCCCGAACTGGGCGGTCAACTGCGCGAGCGCCTGCTGCAGGGCGCGCTCGACCACGAGCTCGGCGATGTCGGTGAGCCGGTCGGAGACGCGCATCAGCGGCAACCGACCGGTCAGGTCCGCGATCGCGACGCGGAACACCGCCGCATGCTTGAACTGCGCCAGCACCTCGACGAGATGCTCGGGATCGTCGCCTGACACCCGGGCCAGACGGTCCTCGAGGTCGGCGGCGAGCTCGGCACGGCCCGGCGGCTCGGTGATGGTGCGTTCATCGAGCAGCTCGTCGAGCAGCAGCGGGTGCGAGGCGAGCTGCGAGACCAGGAAATCCCCGCCGCGGCAGACCGCGACGAAGCGGTTGCGCGCCGCGGGGTTCTCGACCAGCAGCGCGAAGTAGGAGGACCGGCCGCCGATGGCCTCGAGCACGCGCAGCATGCGCCGCGTCATGGTCAGCGCATCGTCGTCCGGTCCCAGAGCGCCGAGCAGCGAGGGCAGCAGCGTCTGCAGACGCCGCAGACCCGACGCGTCGAGCCGGCGCAGCAACGAGCCTTCGCGGAAATCGAGCAACAGCCGTGCGAGGTCGCCCGCCGGCTCGAGGCCGCGGGCGGCGAGCAGCTCGCGCAGCCCCTCCAAGACGACGGTGTCGTCCCACAGCGACGACAGCGACGACGCAGCACCCGTGGCGGCGGCGCCCTGCGCGGTCTCCGTGCTGTCCGTCGAGCCGTCCGTCGGGCTGAACACCAGCGACTGGAACTCGCGCTGCACCCGACGCAGATGACCGTCGAGCGCCTGCCGCAACGCCGTCCAGTCGGCGACACCCATCGCCCGCGCGAGCTTCATGCGTGAATCCTCGTCCTGCGGCAGCGCGTGCACCTGCGCGTCGCGCAGCATCTGCAGGCGGTTCTCGAGCGTGCGCAGGAAGCGGTAAGCGGCCTCCAGCTCCTGCACGGACTGCAGCCGCAGCAGGCGTTGGCGCCCGAGCAGCGGCAGCACCTCCAGCAACCGCGGGTTCTGCAGGCGACGGTCCTGCCCGCCGCGGATGAGCTGCATGGCCTGCACGATGAACTCGATCTCGCGGATGCCGCCCGGGCCGAGCTTGAGATGGTCGACGAGGTCGCGCCGCGCGACCTGCTTTTCGATCAGCGCCTTCATCTCGCGCAGGCTCTCGAACACGCCGAAATCGAGGTAGCGTCGGTAGACGAACGGCCGCACCGCCTCGCCGTAGAGATCCGCATAGGCCTCTGCGCCGGTCACGGCACGGGCTTTGACCCAGGCATAGCGCTCCCAATCACGACCGTGCTGCAGCAGGTAGTCCTCGAAGGACGCGAAGCTGCAGGCGAGCGGGCCCGAGTCCCCGAACGGCCGCAGCCGCATGTCGACGCGGAACACGAACCCGTCCGGTGTGACGGCCGACAGCAGACGGATCAGCGCTTGTCCGAGCCGCAGGAAGCACTCCTCGTGGCTGACGGGGGCTGCGTGCTGCGTCTCGCCGTGCCCGGGGAACAGGAACACGAGGTCGATGTCCGACGAGAAGTTGAGCTCGCGGCCGCCGAGCTTGCCCATCGCCACAACCACGAGCGGCATCGGCTCGCCGTCGGCGAACACCGGCTCGCCGTAGCGCGCGGTGGTGAGCGCGGTCGCCTGGCGCAGCGCGAGCGTGATCGCATCGTCGGCGAAGGCCGAGAGGTCTTCGAGGGTCTCCTCGAGCGAGGCGAGACCGTTGAGGTCGCGCCACGCGATGCGCACCATCTCGCGGCGACGCCAACGCCGCAACCACGCCTGCCACTCGGGTTCCGGCGCGGCGGCCTCGGGCAGACGCCCCTCCGGCCAACAGGCCTCGCCGCCGGTCGACCGTAGATGTGCAAGGGCGTCCCGGCGTGCGAGATCCGGCCACAGCAGCGCGTCACGCGCGAAGGACTCGGCGATGAAGTCGCTGCAGGCGAAGGCGTGATGCGCAGCGGCGCGCAGGGGTTCGGGGAAGTCTTCAGGTCGCATGCGGGGTCCCGACGCAGCGGCATCGGCTCGGGACAAGGATACAAAAAAAGCCCCGCACGGGGCGGGGCTTCATGGTGACACGATGCCTGGGGAGGGGGGATACAAGCGTCGTGTCGGGATCGAGACTACGCCCCCGCACCCGGACGGTCTGTAAGGACTTGTACTCACGGCTGGGCGCACGCCGCCAGCGGCAGCCGCGACATGGGCAGCAGGTGCTCCTGCACGGCCGCGATGCGCAGCAGCGTGCCTTCGGCGAACGGCCGCGACGCGTACTGGATGCCCATCGGCAGGCCGCGCGCGTCGAGCCCCGCGGGCACGCTGATCGCCGGCAGCCCGAGATAGTTGAAGGGGGCCGTGCAGTGCACCAGCTTGGCGAGGATGGCCCACATCGCCTCACCCGACCCGACATCCGTCTCGTCGCGGCGCGGCACGGGGATCGGCAGCGTCGGCGAGACGAGCGCATCGCAGCGCGAGAACACCTCGCCGACGAAGCGCTCGAGCAGCGGCAGCCGCAGCTGCAGCGCCGCCAGATACACGGGCGCCGGGATGCCGAGGCCGGTGCTGGCGCGCACGCGGACCTGCGGCGTGTAACGCTCGCCGCGGGTGCGCAACCAAGGCGTATGCAGCGCCGTCGCCTCCGAATAGACCACGGCGCGGCTCAGCTCTGACATCGTCGCGACCTCGGGCACATCGACCTCGACCAGCCGTGCGCCCGCGCCCTCGAGCGCGGCGAGACAGCGCGCGACGGCGGCGCGCACCTCGGGCGTCGCGACATCGAAGAAATAGCTGCGCGGGATGCCGAGCCGCAACCCCTCGACGCCGCGCTGCAGCACGGCGGCGTAGTCCGGCACCGACCGGCGCGACGCCGACGCGTCGCGGCCATCGGCGCCGGCGATCGCCTGCAGCACGCAGGCCATGTCAGCGGCGCTGCGCGTGATGGGTCCGAGGACATCGATGGACGGCGCGAGCTTCATGCTGCCGGTACGCGGCAACAGTCCGTAGGTCGGCTTCAGCCCGAGGACGCCGTTGGCCGACGCCGGGATGCGCACCGAGCCGCCCGTATCCGACCCGAGGCTCGCGAAGGTCGCCCCACAGGCGACCGCCGCACCCGAACCGCTGGAGGAGCCGCCCGAGACATGATCGGGGTTCCAGGCGTTGCGGCAGTCGCCGAAGGCCGCGTTGTGACCGGTGGCGCCGAGCGCGAACTCGGCCATGTTGAGCGCGCCGATCGAGTGCGCACCGGCCGCCTGCAG
>CANHFH010000120.1 GCA_947459825.1 Pseudomonadota bacterium
TCTTACCGCACCATTTCACCCTTACCTGCGTTGCCTTCCCTGACGGGGAGTTGGCGCATCGGCGGTATCTTTCTGTTGCACTTTCCGTGGGCTCGCGCCCCCCAGGCGTTACCTGGCACCGTGTCCGAAGGAGCCCGGACTTTCCTCCACATCTCGAGAGAAATGCAGCGATCACCTGGCCGACTCCGGGGTGCACCATACGCGTCGATGGACGAAACGACAATCGACAGCTGCCGACAGCCGCCCGGGTCGTCAGCCGCGCTCGGGCGCGAACTGCACGGCGAGCGCGTAGGCCTCCGCGCGCGGCACATCGCAGGCCGCCGCCGCGAGCGCCGCGGCTTTGGACGCCGGCAGATGCACGAGCGCAGCGCGCAGCGTGCGCTCGAGTTGCTGCTGCGCCGCCGGATCACGCGGCGCGCCCTCGTCCGAGCGCGCAGCCTGCGTCGCGCCGGCCACCACCAGCGTGATCTCGCCGCGTGCCATGTCGGCATCGTCCACGGCGCGTGCAGCGAGCTCGCCCAGCGTGCCGCGGTGCACGGTCTCGAACATCTTGGTGAGTTCGCGCGCCACCGCGGCCTCGCGCGCCGCACCGAACGCCGCCGCGCAGTCGGCCAGCGACTCCGCGATGCGGTGCGGCGCCTCGAAGAACACCATGGTGCGCGGCTCGAGCGCGAGGGCGGCGAGCCGCGCGCGGCGCTCGCCGGTGCGCGCCGGCAGGAAGCCCTCGAAGCAGAACCGCTCGGTCGGGATCGCCGCGACGCTGAGCGCGGCGGCGATGGCCGTCGGACCCGGCACGGTGCGCACTGCGATGCCGGCCGCCGCGGCGCGGCGCACCAGTTCGAAGCCGGGGTCCGAGAGCAGCGGTGTGCCGGCGTCGCTCACCAGCGCCACCGCCTCGCCGGTCTGCAGCCGTGCGAGCAGCTCATCCGCGCGGCCGCGCTCGTTGTGCGCATGCAGCGAGACCATGGGTTTGCGCAGCCCGAGCGAGGCCAACAGCTGCCCCGTGCGGCGCGTGTCCTCGGCGGCCACCACATCGGCCGCCGCGAGGGCGTCGCGGGCGCGCGGCGCGAGGTCGGCGAGGTTGCCGATCGGCGTGGCGACCACATCAAGGCGTCCCACGCGCGCCGTTTCCCGCTCGTCAGCCACTATAATCCCGCTCCATGTTGCGACACCGGCATGCTGCCCCTGCGGGCGGCGGACTGCAATCCATGACACGCGCCGACCTGCCCTGCTCTCCGTCGCTGCGGACCATCGCGTTCGCACTGCTGTCCGCAGCGCTGCTGGCAGGCTGTGCCACCGCGCCGCAGCGCGAAGCGGCGACACCGGAACGCGCCGCCGCGCTCGCAGGCCGCGGCGACCACGCCGCCGCAGCGCTCGAGTATGACGCGGTCGCGGCGGTCGCCGTCGGCGTCATCGGCAACGACTACCGTCTGCTCGCGGCGCAGCAATGGCTGGCCGCCGGCCGCGCGCCGGAAGCGACGGCGGCGCTCGCGCGTCTGGCCGAGCCGCTCGAACCCGCGCAGGCGACGGCCCGTGACCTGTTCGCGGCGGAGGCCGCGTTGCTCGCGGGCGACGCGGCTCGCGCCTGGTCGCTGCTCGGCGCGATGACGGCACCCGCCCCGGACGCCGACTTCGATCGCTTCCACGCGCTGCGCCAACGCGCCGCACTCGCCACCGGCCGACCGCTCGAGGCGATCGCCAGCGAGCGGGCGCGCGAGACGCGCGTCACCGACCCCGCGCGGCGTGCAGCGCTGCGTGAGGAACTGCTCACCCAGCTGCGCCGTGCCAGCGCCCAAGGACCCGCCCTCGACCCGCGCAGCGCAGGGCGCGATGCCGTGGCCCGCGGCTGGCTGGAGGCCGCTCCGCTCGCGGCGCGGGCCGCAGCTGCGCCGGCCTCGTCCAACGCAGCGATCATCGCGGCCTGGAAGAAGCGCTACCCCGACCATCCCGCCGGCGCAGCGCTCGCCGCGACGAACATCGCTTCGGCCAGCGCCTCGGCCGGCGTCGCGGCAGCTGCGGGCGCGGCGGCCGGCGCCGTCTCCGGCACCCCCGGCGTCGCAGGTTCCACGATCACACCGGCGCCCGCGACGCTCCCGCCCGGCGCCCATGTCGCAGCGCTGCTGCCGCTCAGCGGCCGCAACGCCGCGGTCGGCGCGCAATTGCGCGACGGCCTGCTCGCCGCTTGGTTCGCGCAGCCGGCGGAAGGTCGGTTGCCGCTGCGCTTCTACGACACGGTCGGCGGCGCGGAGGGGACTTCGGTGGTCGCGGACCGGCTCGCGGCGGCGCGCGCGGCGGGCGCCGTGTCCATCATCGGGCCGCTGTTGCGTGAAGATGTGATCGCCGCGGCGGGCGCGTGGTCGAGCCTCACCGCTGACGCCTCGACGCGCGGCGGCGGCGCCCCCACCCTGATCGCACTCAATTTCCTGCCGACCGAGACCGGCGCGGTGCCCGCCGGCCTGCTCCAGTTCGGTCTCTCGCCGGAGGATGAAGCACGCGCCATCGCGCGGCGCGCCAGCGCCGCCGGGCAGCGCCGCGCCGTGGCGCTGGTGCCGGCCGGCGAATGGGGGCAGCGCGTGCTGCGCGCCTTCCGTGAGGAGTTCGAAGCGGGCGGCGGCACGCTGCTGGCGAGCCGCCCGGTGCAGGGCCGCGACCAGAGCGCCGCGATCCGCGCCGTGCTCGGCATCGACGCGAGCCGCGCGCGTCACCAGCGGCTGCAGTCGTTGCTCGGCAGTTCGCTCGTGTTCCAGCCGCGCCGGCGTGGTGACGTCGATGTGCTGTTCCTGCCCGGACAGCCCACGCAGGTCCGCCAGCTGCGCGCCCAGCTCAAGTTCGAATCGGCCGGGGACATCCCGTTCTACTCGACCGCCGACGCCTGGGACGGTCGCGCCGACGGCGACCTCGAGGGGATGGTGTTCCCCGACATGCCTTGGATGATCGCGCCTGCGGCCGATGGCGTCGCGGCGCTGCGCACGCAGTCGCAGGCCGCGTGGGGCGACCTGCGCGGTCGCGGCCGTCTGTTCGCCCTCGGCCACGATGCCTGGCTGGTGCAGGAGGCGCTGCGGACCGGTCGTCTTGCTGCAGGCCGCGGCGAGATCCCGGGAGTCACCGGCGCCCTCGCCCTCGACGACCAGCGTCGTGTGCGACGCGCGCTCAGTTGGGCGGAGATCCGCAGCAGCACGCTGCGCCCGCTCGATGACTCTCCCTGACGCGTCCCCCGCGACCCGCACGCCACCGGACCGTCAGGCCTTGGGGCGTGCCGCGGAGGATCTCGCGGCGCGCCGACTCGAAGCCGAAGGCGCCACGATCCTGCTGCGCAACTTCCGTCGCCGCACCGGTGAGCTCGACCTGGTCGCGACGCACGCCGGCGTGCTGCTGGTGGTCGAGGTCAGACTGCGCTCGCGTGACGACTACGGTGGCGGCGCCGCCAGCGTGGATGCGCGCAAGCAGCGTCGGATGGTGCGCACCACGCAGCAGATGCTGCAGTCGAACCGCGATCTCGCGCGCTGGCCGCTGCGCTTCGATGTGATGGTGGTGACGCCGACGACCGCGCCGGACGGGTGGCGGCTGGAGTGGATCCGCCACGCCTTCAGCGCCGCTGCCTGACGCGCGATCGCGCGCCGACCGGCTTACTTGACGACTTTGAGGTTGGGCCGAGGTCGCGACGGACCGCGCGGCGGCTGTGGACCGCCGTCCGACGGGACGATCCCCTGCGGCGTGGCCGTATCCGGCAGCCGCGGCGCGAGCAACGCGGAAGGGGGCGCCAGTTCCCCTTCGGGCGGGAACACCATGCCCTCACCGGTCTCGCGCGCATAGACGCTGAGCACCGCCGACACCGGCAAGCGCACACCGCGCGGCACGCCGGCGAAGCGCGCCTCGAACGAGATCCACTCGTTGCCGAGGTCGAGATGGCGTGTGGCGGCGAGGCTGAGGTTGAGCACGATGCGCCCGTCGCGCACATGCGCCTTCGGCACATCGACGCCCTCGACATAGGTGTCGACCAACACATGCGGCGTCATGCCGGAGTCGCTCATCCACTGGTGCATGGCACGCAGCAGATAGGGGCGACGCGGCAGCCGCTGGTCTGCACTCATCGAGTGGGGCTCATCGAGCGGGGGTCAGCGCGTCGCGCTCACTTCACGTCGCGCCAGTACTCCTTCTTGAGGAGATAGGCGAGCGCGGTGAAGAGCAACAGGAACAGCATCACCCACACGCCGAGCGAGATCCGCTTGGCCTTGTAGGGCTCGCCGGCGTACTCGAGGAAGTTCACGGTGTCGCGCACGAACTCGTCGTACTGCGCAGCGGTGAGCTGGCCGGGCTCGAGCTGCTCGAAGCCCTCGAAGTGCTCGTGACCGTCCTTCTTGACGGTCTTGAGCGCCTGCGCACCCTGCAGCGCGGACAGCACATGCGGCATCGCCGTGCCCGGCAGCGCGAGGTTGTTGGTGCCGTTCACCGTCTTCTCGTCGACGTAGTAGGTCTTGAGGAAGCGGTAGACGTAGTCGCTGCCCTTGGAGCGGGTGATCAGCGACAGGTCGGGCGGCGCCTTGCCGAACCAGGCCTCGCCGTCGGCCGCCGAGAGCGAGGTGGTGATGTAGTCGTTCTTCTTGGAGCCGGGCTTCACCAGCGCCTCGAGCTGGTCCTCGGGGATCTTGAGGTCGGCGCCCATGCGCGAGTAGCGCACGTATTTGATGGAGTGGCAGCCCGCGCAGTACCCCATGAAGTTGCCGGCGCCGCGCTGCAACGAGGCGGTGTTGGTGATGTCGTTGCCCGGCGTCCACTCCTGCCACTCGCCCGGCAGACCGGCGGTGGCGGCATGCGCGGCGGGCGCGATGAGCACGGCCGAGAGCGCGAGACCCGCGGCGATCAGGACGAACGGCTTACGCATGGTAGGTGACCCTCTCCGGGGCGGGCTTGGTCTTCTCCACGCTCGTGTACCAGGGCATGAGGATGAAGTAGAGGAAGTAGATGGCGGTGAAGATGCGCGCCAGGATCACGTACAGATCGCTCGCCGGCTTCAACCCGAGGTAGCTGAGCACGATGAACGAGATGACGAACAGTACGAGCGCCGTCTTCGACATCCAGCCCTTGTAGCGGATCGACTTCACCGGCGAACGGTCGAGCCAGGGCAGGAAGAACAGCACCACGATGGCGAGCAGCATCAGCAGCGCGCCGAGCTGCTGGTCCGGCACGGCGCGCAGCATCGCGTAGAAGGCCGTGAAGTACCAGACCGGGGCGATGTGGTCGGGCGTCGACAGCGCGTTCGCCGGCTCGAAGTTCGGCTTCTCGAGGAAGAGACCGCCGAAGGTCGGCACGAAGAAGATCACGCCGCAGAAGAACAGCAGGAAGACGCCGACGCCGACCAGGTCCTTGATCGTGTAGTACGGGTGGAAGGGGATGCCGTCCACCGGCTTGCCGTCCGCGCGCAGCTTGGCCTTGATCTCGATGCCATCGGGGTTGTTGGAGCCGGTCTGGCGCAGCGCCACGAGGTGCATGAGGATCAGGAAGGCGATGGCGAACGGCAGCGCGATGACATGCAGCGCGAAGAAGCGGTTGAGCGTGGAGTCCGCGATGCCGTAGTCGCCACGGATCCATTCGACGAGCCCCGGCCCGATCACCGGGATGGTGCCGAAGAGGTTCACGATGACCTGCGCGCCCCAGTAGGACATGTTGCCCCAGGGCAGCACATAGCCCATGAAGGCCTCGGCCATGAGCGCGAGGTAGAGCAGCATGCCGAAGATCCACAGCAGCTCGCGCGGCGCACGGTACGAGCCGTACATCATGGCGCGGAACATGTGCAGGTAGACGACGATGAAAAAGAACGAGGCACCGGTGGAGTGCATGTAGCGGATCAGCCAGCCCCACTCGACCTCGCGCATGATGTACTCGACCGAGTTGAAGGCCTCGGCCTCGCTCGGCTTGTAGTGCATCGTCAGGAAGATGCCCGAGAGGATCTGGATGACGAACACCATCAGCGACAGCGCGCCGAAGAAGTACCAGAAGTTGAAGTTCTTGGGCGCGAAGTAACCGGTCAACTGCGACTCGACGAACTCGTCGACGGGCAGGCGCTTGTTGAGCCAGGCGCGGAAGCCGCCCTTGGCGGCGGCGTTGTCGGGGGCGGCGGCCATCAGGCGGCTCCTTGGGCGTTGGCGTCGAGGCCGACCACGAGCATGGAATCGGACTCGAACTTGTGGGGCGGCACGGCGAGGTTGAGCGAAGCCGGCGAGCCGTTGAACACGCGACCGGCGAGGTCGAAGCGTGAA
>CANHFH010000121.1 GCA_947459825.1 Pseudomonadota bacterium
GAAGAACTCGACCGTGGCGCCGGTGGGTGCGACGCCGAGCGCGTTGATGGCGATGACGCGCTTCTCGCGCGGATGCCAGATGAGCGCCTGCGTCTCGCCGCCCCAGTGCAGCGTGTCCCAGATCGTGGCGGTGGCGGCGATCATCGCGCAGGCGGCGTCGATGGCGTTGCCGCCGCGCTCGAACATCTTCGCGCCGGCGGTCGCGCCGAGCGGTTTGCCGGTGATGGCCATCCAGTGGCGGCCATGCAGCGGCGGCTTCGCGGTGCGCTCCTGCGCGGCGGCCGGTGCTGCGGCGGTGATGACGAGGGCGACGATGACGGAGGCGAGGGTATGCAGTCTCATGGCGCTACCATATGTCGGTCAGTGTCCGGGGAAAGCCACCAGCGTCTGCACCGGCAGTCCCATGGCGCGCAGCCGCGCGGCGCCGCCGAGGTCCGGCAGGTCGATCACGAACGCGGCGGCGACCACCTCAGCGCCGATGGAGCGCAGCAGGTCGACGGCGGCGACGGCCGTGCCGCCGGTGGCGATCAGGTCATCGACCAGCAACACCCGCTCGCCGCGGGTCACCGCATCGCGGTGCACCTCGATCTCGTCGGTGCCGTATTCGAGCGCATAGGAGATGCGCACCGTCTCGTGCGGCAGCTTGCCCTTCTTGCGCACCGGCACGAAACCCACGCCGAGGCGGTGCGCCACCGCGCCACCCAGGATGAAGCCACGCGCTTCGATGCCGGCGACCTTGGCGACCCCCGCCGGCGCCGTGTACGGCGCGACCAGCGCGTCGACCGCGGCGGAGAACGCCGCCGGGTCGCCGAGGAGCGTCGTGATGTCGCGGAACAGGATGCCGGGCTTGGGATGGTCGGGGATGGTACGGATGCTGTGCTCTAGCATGGCTTCACCTTACCATGCGTTTCCGGAGCGGAGTGCTGGTGATGGAGCGGAGGACGGACATGGTCGGACGCAGCGCGATGAAGATGATGGTGTCGATGATCGTGATCGCCCTCGCGGGGTGCGCAGCCGCGCCCGCACCCGCGCCCGCGCCGGTGCCGACGCCGGTGGTCCGCGCCATCCAGCCTGCTGCGGGTTCGCCGCCGACGATCGGACGCGAGACGGTCAACGCGACGCTGTGGATGCAGCGCGCCGCCGAGTACCGCATCTCGACCGAGCAGGTGTACCGGCTCGCGACGGAGCGGCTCGCCACCAGCATCGCGGCGCCCGGCACCGCCGCCGTCGAGCAGCAGGGGATGGATCCGGCACGCCTCGCGGCGCTGCCCACGGCGGTGGTCGTCGACCTCGACGAGACCATCCTCGATAACGCGTTCTATCAGGCGCGGCGTGCGCTCGCCGGCGGGGAGTTCGACGAGCCGTCGTGGGATGCGTGGATGGCCGAGGGTGCCGCGACCGCAGTACCGGGCGCCATCGAATTCCTGCAGGCGGCGAGCCGCGCCGGCCACCGGATCTTCTATGTCACCAACCGCGCCTGTCCGCGCGGCACCGCGCCCGGTGCGTCCTGTGCGGCGCGCGAGGCGACGCTGCGGAACCTCGCCGCGCTCGGCGCGCCCGGCACCGCCGATCCGGGCAACCTGATGCAACGCGGCGACCGCCCGGAGTGGACCTCGAGCAAGGTCTCGCGCCGCGCCTACATCGCGCAGACCCACCGCATCGTCGCGCTGGTGGGCGACGACCTGCACGACTTCATCGACCGTGCGGAGTACGCCCGTCGTCGCGATGAACTCGCGTCGCTGTTCGGTGCGCGCTGGTTCCTGTTGCCGAACGCGATGTACGGGTCGTGGGAGCGCGCAATCGTGAGCGGCGCCTGCACACCCGACATGGATGCCGCAGCCTGCGCGGCCGCCAACACCGCGCGCAGGTACGCGGCGCTGGAGCCCGATCCGCCGCGTTGAGGGCCGGGATGCTACCGACGCTGCGGACAGCGGCCGCCGGGCAGGGCGATGTCCACCCACACCAGCCGGTGGTCGCTGCTGGCCTCGGCGTCGTCGTTCACCAGCGCGAAAGCGGGATCGTCGGCCGTCGGCCAGAACACGCCGGAGGCGCAGACCTCGAGGTCCGCGGACGGCAGCACATAGTCCACCCTCAGATTGCCGGGGGAGTTCGGTCCACCCTCGCCGAAATCAGCGGTGTCCTCCGCGGCGGGACCGCGATGCGCCGCGTTGGCGCCGCCTTGCCGGACCGCCGCCTCGGCGGCACCGGCTGAACGCGGCACGAGGCTGCCCAGGGCGACCTCCGGGTGGACCCGCGGGTGCTGCAGCAGCTGGCGGATGGCCCCGCCACGCGCGCCTTCGCGGCGGCTGGCGCCGTCGTAGGGGTCGGCGTTGAGGTCACCGGCGATGACGAACGAGGCGTCGGCGGCGAGCGGGCCACGCCGACCGGCGTCGTCGACGAGGTAGTCGCCCTTGCCGGGGCTGAGGTGGTCGGCCCAGAGACGGATCTCGTCGTGGTTGCGGCGACCGTTGCGGTCCTCTGGACCGTCGAAGCCCGGCGGGGTCGGATGGCTGACCAAGAAGTGCAGCAGCCGTGGCGCGGCGGTCGCAGCGGCACCCGGCGCCGTCGGCAACTCGAACGGCAGGTCCCAGTGGCTCTTGGATGACAGCGGCAGCACGGTCAGCGCCTCCGGTCCGTACCAACCGGGCGGCAGGTCGGCGCCCGGCATGTCGCGCCACAGGAACCTGCGGAAGCTGCGCACGGCCTCGCGCCGCAGCGTCAGCCGCGAGCACACCAGCATGCCGTACTGGCCCGGGAAGAGCCCGAAGCCGCGCGCGTCGTTGCCGCCCTGTACGCGTCCGTCGCGGTCGAGGTCGACGCCCGTCGGCATCCCGGTGTTCGAGGGTGCGCTGAAGAGCGTGGGGCAGGCGAGCGGCGCACGGCCGTCCTGGCCGACTCCGAGGTAGTGGCGCACGAAGGACAGCGCGGCGGGCGCAGGCGGCCGCGTGGCGTGGTCGTCGGACATCGCGCCGTCGTAGTCGAATTCATTGATGAGCAGCAGGTCGGGGCGCACCGTCTGCAGGACGGCCGCGATGGTGCGCGCCTGCGGATGGTCGGGCGTGGCGAGCTCGCGCGCCAAGGCACCTGCCTCGCGGCGGAAGAGGCTCGTGTTGTAGGCGGCGATGCGCAGCGTTCCGGGCGCGACAGGAGGCGGCGTCGCGCGGCCGCTTGCGGCGCCGACATCTGCGCCGCTCGCCGTGCCGCTGGCCGCCGCCAGCAACCAGGCCGCAAAAAAGAAGGGGCGGCCGAAGCCGCCCCTCCTCGTCACACTCCGCGCTGCGCGCAGGAGGCTCATCAGGCGCCGGTCAGAAGCGCGCGATGATCGAGAAGCTCATCGAGCGCGGCGCGCCGAGCGCGAGGGTCGGCGAGAAGCCCGACACGCCGTTCGTCGTAATCGCGTTCGTGCTGGACCCGAGGCTGCCGAAGAACTCCTCGTCGAGCAGGTTGTAGACCACGAACTGGGCGCGCAGGCCCTCGAGGCGCGCCACCTCGAAGTCGTAGGCGGCGTTCAGGTGGAACAGCGTGTAGCTGGGGACCTTGGCGTCGTTGACGTCGGTGGTGAAGCGCTCGTCCACGAACTTGCCCTCGAGGCCGACCGTGAGGTTCGGGATCGGGCGCAGGTCGATACGGCCGCCGTAGGTGTACTCCGGCGTCTCGACGAACGCCTTGCCCTTGGTCGGCAGCGTGGACGTGGAGGTCACGCGCAGGTCGTTCTTGAGCTCGCTGTCGTTGTAGGAGGCGTTCGCGCTGACCGTCATCCAGTCGTTCGCGCGCCAGCCGATCTGCATGTCGACGCCCTTGAGGTCCACGTCACCGACGTTGCGGTCGACGGAGAAGCCGAGATCCGGGTCGAAGGCCGAGACGATGCGGTTCTTGAACTTCGACTGCCACACCGCGACCGAAGCGATCACGTTGTCGGCGTTGTAGCGCCAACCGAGGTCGATGGAGTCCGTCTGCTCCGGATCCGGGTTGACGCGGGCCAGCGAGCCGTCGGCGAGGCGACGGACGCCGTACAGGTTGTCGACGCGCGGCGACGACAAGCCAGCCGCGTAGGAGGCGTACACGGTCTGATTGTCGTTGAGCGCGTAGTCCAGACTGACGTTCGGCAGGATCTCGTCGAACTTCGCCGTGGAGGCGAAGGGCGGGATGTATTCGGTGGCGGTCGGCGTGTTGACGAACACCACGTTGCCGTTCGCGCGGGTGGCGGCCGGGGTCTGCGTGGTGCAGAGGACGTTGCCCGAGCCGTTGACCGTGTGGCAGTACTGGTTGAGCTCACGCGTGAAGTAGGGGGCGCGCACGCCGACGGTCGCCGTCAGGCGCTCATCGAGGAACTTGCCACGGTACTCGGCCGCGACCTGGTTCAGCTCGGCGATGGAGTAGCGGTCGCGGCCGCGCAGGTAGCTGCCGTCGGCGGTGGCGACCTTGCGGCCCTGGCGACCGCCGAAGACGTTCTCCGGGTTGCCGTTGGCGTCGAGATAGCCCCAAGCGGCGGTCTGGCGGTGCTTGCCGTAGTCGAGCGTGTAGGCGAGGCGGACACGCTGCGTCTCGGACATGTCCCAGATGAGCGAGGCGTTGACGCCGTAGCGCTTGGTGTTGGTGTTGTTGGGGCTGTAGAAGCGGACGGTGTCGAGGGTGTCACCGTCGCCGTTCAGATCGAAGCCCGACAGGCCGGAGTTGCCCACCACGCGCCTGTCGACCGTGGTCGCTGTGACCGACTCCGAGATCGTCGAGGTGCCGCCGCCGTTGGCGAGCGTGTACTGGAACGACGGGTCGACCGACAGGCGCAGCTTGTCCGACAGGTGCCACAGCGAGTTGATGCGGATGTTGCCGGTGTCGGACGGGTTGATGCGCAGGTTGTAGTAGTTGGTGCAGGCGCCCGGGTTGAGCGGGTTCTCGTTGCCGCCGGCGAGCGAGCTCGAGCCCTCGTTGTCGGCGACGCCGCGGGTGCCCATCAGGCGCGTGCAGGTGGCGAGGTTGTCGAACTTGCGACCGTTGGCGAGGAAGGTGGCCTCGTTGGCGTTGCGGTAGAAGTTGTTGCGGTTGCGGTTGAAGTGGAACGAGGCCGCGATGAAGTTGCCGTTGTCGAGGTCCTGCTGGATGCGGGCGTTGAACTGGCGCTTGAAGATCTCGCCCGGACCCTTGAACTTGTCGTTGCGGGCGTAGGAGCCGGCGATGTAGGCGCGGGTGCCGAAGGGGCCCATCTCGCCGGTCTCGAACATGCCGAACACGCGGCGGAAGTTGTCCTCGCCCACCGAGAGCGAGGCCATGCCGCCCATGTCCTTGGCGGGACGGCGGGTGCGGTTGTTGATCGTACCGCCGACCGCGGAGGCCGTCGGGCTGTCGACGTCGGTGGTGCCGAGGTTGACGTCGACCGCCTCGATGAGCTCAGGGTCGATCTGCTGGTTGGTGTAGACGGCGTAGTTACCCGTGTCGTTGAGCGGGATGCCGTCGAAGGTGAGCGACACGCGCGCGCCGTCGAAGCCGCGCAGGCGCAGGTTGCCGCCCGAGCTGCCGTAGGCGTCGTTGTTGGTGAAGTTCAGGCCCGGGACCTGGTTCAGCGAGTCGAGGAAGGTCTGACCGGAGGCGTAGTTCTGCAGCGACTCGCCCGTCACCGTGATGCGCGACTTCGATGCGGTCTGGTCGGTGACGCCCGCGAGCGAGCGGACGCGGCGGCCGGTCACGATCACTTCGGCGAGGTTCTCCGCCTCGACGGTACCGGTGGACTGGGCGTAGCTGACCTGACTGGCGCCGATGACGAGCACCGGGGCGGCCAACAACGCGGCGACGGTGACGCGACTGCGTCGCGAGTGCGACATGGACATCTTTTGGAGTCTCCAGATGACGAAGGACGGGGGAAACTGTGCGGGGCTTCCTGCCCCGCGATAGGCTGCGAATTAAACCGCAGACACCTGACTATTCTATGACAGCCGGGCGCAGAGAATCACCCCGCCGGGCTTGTTGTGTGGATGCAACAGCGATCAGGCGGTCCCGGTCGCCAATGCCTCGCGGAAGTGCTTGCGGCAGAGGGGGATGTAGCGGTCGTTGCCGCCGATCTCGACCTGCGCGCCCGTGGTCTCGACCCGCCCGTCCGGGCGGACGCGGACGACCATGGTGGCCTTGGCGCCGC
>CANHFH010000122.1 GCA_947459825.1 Pseudomonadota bacterium
GCGCCATCGCCCGTGCCCAGTACTCGCGCGTCCTGCGGACCGCCGGTCAGCTGGCGGAAGCGGACGATTATCTCGCCTCCGCCACGGCGCTCATCACGGCGGTACGCAAGTCCGGCGACGCGAGCGACGCCACGCTCATCGCCTCTGCCCGCATCGACGGACTCCGTGTGGCGCAGCTCTCGACCCGTCGCGACTACAAGTCATCGATCGCGCTCGGCTCGCAGGCGTTGCAGGACCTGCAGCCGGTGCTGGCCAAGCCCGAGGTCTCGCGCGCGGCCCGTCAGACCGAGGGCGTCATCCTCACCTCCACCGGCTTCTCTCAGCTGCGCAACTTCGAGCGGCCCGCAGCCGCTGTGACCCTCCGGCGGGCCTTGACGGTGTTCCGGGGTTTGGGCTCGACGGACCTCACCGACATCGTCGCGACCACGGGGCACATCCGCGCCGCTTGGCTGCTCGAGGAAGCGATCCGGCGCGCGGGTACCGTGGATGAGCGCCGCGCAATCCTCGAGGAGGGCGTGATGCTCGCCGACCGCTTGTTGGCGGTGCGTCCCGGGCACCGCCCAGCCCTGCGGTCCAAGGCGGCGACGCTGCACGGGCTGTCCGAGATCGAGCGAGAAAATCTGCAGGCCGCCAAGGCGGTGCGGTGGATCACGACCTCCCTCGATGCGGATTCACAGGCCCTGAGCCTCGATGCCGGCAGCGGCGCCTCGCGCAACAACATGCGGATCCGTTACGGTGGCCGTGGATACCTGCTCTTCACGCTGGGACGTCTCGATGAAGCCCGGCGCGATGTCGACCTCCGTCTCGAGGTCGGCAAGGACGAGGGCGTCGACTCGTTCAGCAGGTCGAATCTCGTTTTCGCCTACTCCCTGAACCGCGTTTTCTACGCCGAGTTGGGCGACACCGGACGCGCCGATGCGCTGCAGCGCGAGTCTGATCGCCTGTTCGGCGAGTTGAAGCGTGACGGTGGCTCCGTGTCGGCCTTGGCGCTCCGTCGGGCCAACGATTCCGGTCGCGTCGCGGTCGCCGAGGGCGACCGCGCCGCGCTGCAGTCCGCGCTTCGCGACCTCAACGACGCGAGGACGCAGTTGTTGGCGGACAAAGCCGGCGATCTGTCCGCTTATGGGCTGACCCAGGTGGCGTCGGCGACGGCCGCCGCCGTGGCCTTGGCGCTCGGGGATGCGGTCGCGGCCGAAGCCCGCGCGCGGCAGGCGCTCGAGGACACCAAGAAACACGGCCTGCACGGGGCCGAGGAACGGCGCGACGAGGCCGACATCCTAGCGTCGCTCTCCCTCGCCCTGTCGGGCCAAGGCAGACGGGCAGAGGCGGCGGCCGTCATCCAGCCCGCGCTCGCGTTCTACAGCGACCCGCTCGTGAAGGCGAGCGACATGGAGACGCTCAAGGCCGATCATGCGCGCGCGCTCTATGCGGCTGCGCTGGCCAGCGTCGAGCCGACCCGCAGGCGGTCGTACCTCGTCGAGGCCGCGCAACGCTTCGACGCCATGGTCGTGCCGCTTCGTCGGATCAAGACTTTCGCCGCCCTCCGTGCCGACATCGCACGCGCGCTCAAGGGCTGAGCAGCGGGCATCCTCGCCTGGATCGCATGTCCGCCCGTCCCCGCCTCGAACTCGCTGTCGGCGTCACCGGTCACCGGGAGGCGAACCTCGCCGGCATCGACCGTGTGGGACTGCGGTCCGCCGTCGACGCGGCGCTCGCCCAGATCGAGGCGGCGCTGCAGGTCGTCGCGAGGCAGCACGCGGAGGTCTTCGATGCCGCACCGCCGCGGCTGCGTCTGGTCTCCGCGCTCGCCGACGGCGCCGACAGCCTCGTCGCTCACGCTGCGCTGGACGCCGGTTGGCGGCTCGATGCCTGTCTGCCGTTCGCGCGCGACGAGTACGCCGCCGATTTCGGTGTGGTCCAGCTCGCGGACTTCGAGGCCTTGCTCACGCGCGCGTCGGCGGTGTTCGAGCTGCCGGCCCGCCGCGACGACGCGGAGGCGGCCTACGAGGCTGCGGGACGGCTCATCCTCGACCAGAGCGATCTGCTCGTCGCCCTGTGGGACGGTCACCCTAACCGAGGACGCGGAGGCACCTCGCGCGTGGTGGCCGAGGCCGTGGCGCGGCAGGTGCCGGTGCTGCACATCCACGCGGGTGGCGCTGAGCCGCCGCAGCTGCTCTGGTCGGGTCTCGGCGTCGCCGAGATGGAGCAGCCGACGGTCGATACAGTGCCGCGCGCGGCCGTGGCCGAGATGCTCCCGAAGGTGGTGGCCGCGCTCACCGAGCCGCCGCAACAGGAGGTCGACCGACGCATGCTGCGCGGGTATCTCGTCGAACGCACGACCCGCAGCCGTCCGCCCATCACCTATCCGTTGCTGCTCGCCGCTGCCGGCGTGCGTCGGCTGTCCCGGCGCGACCTGCGACCGCTCGCCGCCGGGGACGGTGCAAAGGCGCTGCGCGCACCGCTCGCGGGCGAACGGCTCGACCCGCGTTTCCTCGACCGCATCGCGCAGCGCTACGGTATCGCCGACCTCGCCGGCACCTTTTTCGCGCAGGTGTTCCGCTCGGGCTTCATCGCCAACTACCTGCTCGCCGGTCTCGCCGTGGTGCTCGCGCTCTCCGGGCTCATCGCGCCTGCGTTCAAGCTGCCTTTGATCCTCGCCGAGCTCGCCTGTGTCGGGCTGATCCTTGTCAACACCCAGGCCGGTCGCCGGCTCGGTTGGCACGAGCGCTGGATGGACAACCGCCACCTCGCCGAGCAGCTGCGCTCGCTGGCCTTGTCGAGCACGGTGGGCGACCTCGCGCTGCGCAGCACCACCGGCACGCGTGATGCGGCAGCGACGCCCGGCTGGGTGGACTGGATGGCGCGTGCCACGGCCCGCGAGACGGGGCTACCGCACGCACGCGCCGACGAGGGCTACCTCGGTGCGGTGCGTGACGCGGCGCTGCACATGCTGGACGAGCAGCTCGGCTATCACCGCGCCAACGCCGCACGCATGCACAAGCTCGACCATCGGCTGAGCCTCGCGGGTGAGGTCCTGTTCGGCGCCACCGTGCTGGCCTGCCTCGCCTGGATCACCTTCAAGATCGGCGGCCTGCCGATGGGCCCCAAGGGCAAGGTCGGGCTGACGGAGATCGTCACCTTCGCGACGGCGGCGCTGCCCGCGCTCGCCTCGGCGATCTACGGCATCCGCCAGCAGGGGGATTTCGGCGGCGCGGCGTTCCGCTCGCAGGTGACGGTCGAGCGCCTCGAGCGGCTCCGTCATTACATGTCGGGCGATCCCATCGAGCACGCGCGGCTCTCGGCGCGGCTGCGCAGCCTCTCCGACATCATGACCAACGACATCTCGAACTGGCGCAGCACCGTCAAGGCGCGGCCTTTGACGCTGCCGGGCTGACCGTCTTGGTCGCGCTCGACGGCGCGAGGAAAAGCGCGGGGTCCACGTAAGCGCGGTTGAGCGATACGCCCCAGTGCAGATGGGGCCCCGTCGAACGACCGGTCGACCCCACTGCGCCGAGTAGATCGCCGGTCTCGACGATCTCCCCCGGCTCCACATCGACGCGGCTCAGGTGGCAGTAGAGCGTCACCAACCCTTGTCCGTGGTCGATGATCACGGTGTTGCCGTTGAAGAAGAAATCCCCCGTCTCGACGACGCGCCCCGGCGCCGGTGCGACGATGGGTGTGCCCGTGGGCGCGGCGATATCCATGCCTGAATGCGGGTTGCGCGACTGGCCGTTGAACACGCGGCGCAGCCCGAAGGAACTCGAGCGCGGTCCCGGCACCGGCTGTTCGAGGCGCAGGGTCGCGGGCGGTTCTTCGGTGAAGGTGTCCATCGCCTTGCGCAGGATCGGCGTCTCGCGCGCGACGCGCGCAGCGTCCTCGGGCGAGAGGTCGACCTGACGCGGCGCGACCTTGAGGCTCTGCGTGGCGTAGGCCTTGCCCTCGATGGTGAAGCCGCGCGTGAGCGGCGCGCCGCCGTGGCGGATCTCCACCTGCGCGGGACCGGGGCTGCGCGCGAGCGGGATGCCGACCACCGCCACCCAGCCCGCATCACGCCGCAGCACCATCACCCGCTTGCCCTCGAAGGTCACCGCCGGCGCGGCGGCGCCGTCGCCGCGCACGGCGCCGTTGGTGCCTCCCGCTGCGGCGTCGGGGATGTCGATCAGCACCACGCCGCCCGGTACGGCGCTCTGCCGGGGCAGGTCGGCGTGTGCGACGCCCGTGAGCAGCGCGAGCGCCAGTGCAGTCCGCAGCAGGTTGCGGCAAGCGGTGCGCAGCGCGTAGGTCATGCAGGGGTTTCCGTGGGGTCCGACGATGGATCGGCGAGCGTCTCGTCGACGGTCGCGCGCAGGCGGCCGCGGCCGAGCCGCGCCTCGATGCGCGTGCCGGGCGGCGCGTCGGCGGCGTCGCGCAGCAGACGACCGTCCTCGCGCGTGACGAGGGCGTAGCCGCGGTCGAGCGTGGCGAGCGGACTCACCGCGTGGAGCGTGCGGTGGGCGAGCGCGAAGCGCCGGCCGAGCGCTTCGAGCTGCCGGGGCAGGGTGGCGCGCAGGCGCGCCTCCAGCAACGCACGCCGCGCCGTGAGCCGCTGCAGCTTGAGCACGGGCGAGACCTGGCCGAGCCGTGCGACGAGCCGCTGCAGGTCGAGCCGCGAATCCGCCAGCCGCAGCCGCAGCACACCGGCGAGCCGTTGTTCGAGTTCATCGAGGCGCTGCGCACCCTGCTGCAGCCGCTGCCCGGGATGGGTGAGCGCGAGCCGCCGCTGCAGCCGCGCGAGATGCTCGCCCTCGGCGCGCAGCCGTCGTGCCGCGACCTGCAGCAACCGCGATTCGAGGCGCGCGAACTGCAGGCGCCACGCGGCGCCGTCCGGCACCACGAGTTCCGCGGCGCCCGAGGGCGTCGGTGCGCGCACATCGGCGACGAAGTCGGCGATGGTGAAGTCGGTCTCGTGGCCGATGCCGGTGACTACGGGCATCGGCGCGGCGCGCAGCGCGCGTGCGAGGCCTTCGTCGTTGAAGGCCCAGAGGTCCTCGATGCTGCCGCCGCCGCGCGCCACGATCAGCACATCGCACTCGGCCCGCTCACCGGCCCGCGCCACGGCCGCGAGCAGCTGCGGCACGGCCTCCTTGCCCTGCACCGCGGCCGGGTAGACGATCACCCGCGCCGCCGGGAAGCGCCGCCGCAGGATGTTGAGGATGTCCTGCAGCGCGGCGCCGGTGGGCGAGGTGACGACGCCGATGGTCGCCGGGGCCTTCGGCAGCGGGCGCTTGAGGCGCGCATCGAAGAGCCCCTCGGCCTCGAGCTTCGCCCGCAGGCGCTCGAACTCGCGCTGCAGGGCGCCCGCGCCGGCGTCTTCCATATGCTCCACGACCAGCTGGAACTCGCCCCGGGCCTCGTAGAGGCCCGCCTTGGCCCGCACCAGCACCAACTGACCGTCGCGGGGGGCGAAGCGCAGGAGGGTGTTACGGCCGCGGAACATCGCGCAGCGCACCTGCGCGTCGCGGTCCTTGAGCGAGAAATACCAGTGCCCGGAGGCCGGCCGCGACAGGTTGGAGATCTCGCCCTCGACCCACAGCAGCGGCAGCCCGTGGTCGATGAGCATCCGTGCCTCCCGGTTGAGGCGTCCGACGCTGTAGATGTCGCGGTTGGACGGGGTGGACGGCGGCAAGAGGGGCATCCGGGGCGGGTGTGGGCACCGAGTTTACCGGGTCGGGCGGGGTGCGTAGAATGCCGCGTCCAATATCCCTGGACGGACCCCCACCCATGCGCATCCTGCAGGAAGCACTCACCTTCGATGACGTGCTTCTGGTCCCGGCTTATTCCGAGGTCCTGCCCCGCGAGGTCGACCTCTCCACCCGCCTGACCCGCAAGATCCGGCTCAACCTGCCGGTGGTCTCCGCGGCCATGGACACGGTCACCGAGGCCCGCCTCGCCATCGCCATCGCCCAGGAAGGCGGCATCGGCATCATCCACAAGAGCATGACCGTCGAGGCGCAGGCCCGCGAGGTCGCCCGCGTCAAGAAGTACGAGAGCGGCGTGGTGCTCGACCCCATCACCGTCACGCCCGACGCCACCATCCGCGAGGTGCTCGAGCTCACCCGCGCGCGCGGCATCTCCGGCATGCC
>CANHFH010000123.1 GCA_947459825.1 Pseudomonadota bacterium
CAGAGGTCTGGCGGTCATGCGAGGCTCCCATCGTCGATCAGCGGAGCGGTCAGCGGACGCCCGTCGAGCATCGGCACGCCGTCGGGACAGCGTAGCCGACCCGCGGCGATCCAGCCGATGACCTTGGGGTAGATGACATGCTCGCGGGCCAGCACCCGCGCTGCGAGCGCGGTCTCGTCATCGCCCGGCAGCACCGGGACCTTGGCTTGCAGCACGGCAGGTCCTCCATCGAGCTCGGGCGTCACATAATGGACCGTACAACCGTGCTCGGGTTCCCCCGCCTCGAGCGCGCGACGATGGGTGTGAAGGCCTTTGTGGCGGGGCAGCAGGGAGGGGTGGATGTTGACCATCCGACCGCTGAGCCGCTGCACGAATGCGGTCGACAGGATGCGCATGTAGCCTGCGAGCACGACGAGGTCGGCATCGAAGGGCCCGAGCGCCGCGAGCAGCCGCTCGCCGTGCGACTCGCGCGTCTCGCCCGCCTCGGGCGGGATCGGCAGCGCCGGGATGCCGACATCGGACGCGCGTGTCAGGGCCCGCGCTGCGGCCTTGTCGGAGATCACGACCACGACCTCGGCCGAGATGCGGCCCGAGCGGCAGGCGTCGAGGATCGCACCGAGGTTGCTGCCGCCGCCCGAAGCCATCACGGCGAGCCGCAGCCGTCGTGCCGGGGCGACGCCGCTCACTGGATCAGCACATCCCCCGCGCCGGCCCGCACCTCGCCGATGAGCGAGGCACGCTCGCCTTGCGCGGTGAGCAGCGCGAGCGCGGCGTCGGCCTGCGCGGCGGCGACGATCACGACCATGCCGATGCCGCAGTTGAAGGTGCGGTGCATCTCGTCGTCGGCGATGCGGCCTGCCTGCTGCAGCCAGTCGAACACCGGATCGCGCGCCCACGCCGAGCGGCGCAGCGTCACGCCGCAACCGTCGGGCAGGACGCGCGGGATGTTGTCGGTGAGTCCACCGCCCGTGATGTGCGCGAAGCCATGCACGGGCATCGCGCGCGCGAGCGCGAGCATGGAGGGCACATAGATGCGGGTCGGCGCGAGCAGGCGGTCGAAGAGCGGCTGGCCGTCCACCATCGTCCGCGCGTCGGCGCCGGCGACCGACACCAACTTGCGGATCAGCGAATAGCCGTTGGAGTGGGGACCCGAGGAGGCGAGGCCGATGACCGCATCGCCCGCGGCCACCTTGCTGCCGTCGATGATCGCGTCCTTCTCGACGACGCCCACGCAGAAGCCGGCGAGGTCGTAGTCGCCGCCGTGGTACATGCCCGGCATCTCGGCGGTCTCGCCGCCGACGAGCGCACAGCCGGCCTGGCGGCAACCCTCGACGATCCCTGCGACGACCCGTTCGGCCACGGCGACCTCGAGCTTGCCGGTGGCGTAGTAGTCGAGGAAGAAGAGCGGCTCGGCGCCCTGCACGGCGACATCGTTGACGCACATGCCGACGAGGTCGATGCCGATGGTGTCGTGGCGACCGGTGTCGATGGCGAGCCGCAGTTTGGTGCCCACGCCGTCGGTGCCGGAGACCAGCACGGGCCTCCTCCAGCGTCCTTCGGGCAGCTCGACCAGCGCCCCGAAGCCGCCTATGCCGGCCAACACCTCCGGCCGCGTGGCACGCTTCACCAGAGGCTTGATGCGCTCGACCAGTTCGTCCCCCGCGTCGATGTCGACGCCGGCGTCGCGGTAGGTGAGTCCTGGGGTCTCTGGGGGTCTGCTCATCGCGTCGCTCGTTCCGGGCGTCGGCCGGCCGGTCAAAACGCTATGGTATCTTATCGCCCCGTGATGATGACCGGCGTCCGCCAGAGATCCCGAAGACGCGCCTTCGCCGCGCTGCTGACCGCGATGTGCGTCGTGACCGGCCTGCGCGTCGCGGAAGCGCCCGCGGCCCAAGCCGTCGCCGTGGGTGAGGTCGCCGTCACCGGCAGCGGCGACCAGGCGTTCGCCGACGCGATGCGTACGACGCTCGTCCGGCTCACCGGCCGGCGTTCCGCCGCCACCGATCCCGCGCTCTCCACCATCGTCGGCAACGCGCGCCGTTATGTGCAGGTGTTCCGGCCGGCCAGCGGCGGCGAACCGGCCCGGGTCACCTTCGATGCCGCCGCGATCGAGCGTGCGGTCACCGCTCTCGGACAGCCCGTCTGGAACCGCACCCGCCCCGTGGTGCTGGGCGTCATCACCCGACCCCCCGCCGATGCCGACCCGGTCGCCGTACGCAAGGCGCTGGAGAGCGCTGCGAGCGAACGCGGATTGCCGCTCAAGCTGACCTCCGCGGCGTCCGCCGGCCTCGCGGGCAAGGATCCGGTCCCGGCTGCGGACGCGCTTGCTGCGGCGCGCGCCCAAGCCGCCGACGCGGTGTTGATCGGCACGGCCGACGGCACCGAATGGCAGTGGACGCTGTTCGAGGGTGCCTCGGCGACGGTGTTCACCGGTGGTGTCGCGGCCGGCATCGAGGGCGCGGCCGACCTGTTCGCGCTCGGTACGCCGGCGGCGGATGTCGGACCTGTGAGCACCGCCACGCTCGATGTGCAGGGTGTCGCGAGCCTCGCGGATGCCGTGCGCATCCAGCGGCTCATCGAGGGTCTGCCCGGTGCACGACGGGTGATCCTGCTCGCGAGCGATGCGGGTCTGGTGCGCTACCAGCTCGACATCCCGCGCGGCGCGGAGGGGCTGGTGGAGGTCCTGTCGTCGCGCATCGAGTTCGCGAGGGTCGGCAGCGGCACTGCGCCGCTCACCTATCGCATCGCGCGGTGAGGGGCCGGCCGTGAGCCTGCTGCGTCACCTGCCCAACGCGATCTGCGTCCTGCGGATCGTGCTCACGGTGCCCGCCGTGCTCGCGATCTCGCGCGGCGACCATGGCATGGCGCTCGCTTACTTTGCGATCGCCGCCGTCTCCGACGGGTTGGACGGCTATCTCGCCAAGCGCAACGGATGGACCAGCGAACTCGGTCGCTTCCTCGATCCGCTCGCCGACAAGCTGCTGCTGGTGGCGGTGTTCATCGCCTGCGCTTGGAACGGTCTGGTCCCTGCGTGGCTCGCCGCGGCGGCCATCGCGCGCGACCTGATGATCGGCGGTGGTGCGCTCATCTATCGGCTGTGGTTCGGTCCCGTCAACGGCCATCCGATCGTGCTCTCCAAGGTCAACACGGCCTTGCAGATCGCGGTGGTGGTCGCAGCCTTGCTCGCTGCCGCCATCGGCTGGCCTTGGGCATGGCTCCAACAGGCGCTGGCGCTGGCCATGCTCGCGACCACGGTGGCTTCCGGCGCCGCCTATCTGTCGATGTTCTTCCGGCGGGCCTGGACCATCCTCGGTAGCCCGGCGGCGCGCTGATGCAGCAGTTGCCCCTCGGTGTGCGGCTGCGCGAGCGCGCCACTTTCGACATCTTCGTCGTCTCACCGCCGAACCTGGAGGCCGTGGGCCGCGTGCGTGACGCCGCGCAGCGCGGCGGTGTGGTCTGGTTGTGGGGCACGGAGGGATGCGGTCGCTCGCATCTGCTGCAGGCCGTCTGCGCAGCGGCACCGGCCGAGATGCGTGCGGGTTACCTGCCGTTCGCGGAGCTGGCCGCTGCCGGTATGCCGTCGATGGCGGCGCTCGAAGGCGCTGGCGCGCTCGACCTGCTGTGCCTCGATGATCTCGACCTGGCGCTCGGCGAGCGTGACTTCGAGGTGGCGCTGTTCGGCGTCTACCGAGCCTTGGAGGAGCGTCGTGGCGGCATCGTGGTGGCCGCCGCGACGCCGCCGGCCGCCCGTCCCTGGGCGCTCGCGGACATCGGCTCGCGGTTCGGGGCGGCCGAGGTGTTCCAGCTACGCGCCTTGGACGAGGAAGGGCAGGCCGAGGCACTGCGACGCCGCGCTGCGGCCCGTGGGCTCGACCTGCCGGAGGAGACCGTGCGCTGGCTGCTGCGGCGTTTCCCGCGCGACATGACCCAGCTCGGGCGCCTGCTCGATCGCATCGACGAGGCGTCGCTGCGCGAGCAGCGCCGGGTCACCGTGCCCTTCGTGCGGACTATCCTCGGCGACCCTTGAGCGCGAGGGCGGCGCGCGCGACCCGCGCGCCGTGGGCTCTCGCGAGCGTGCGCTCGTGGTCGTCCAGCGACGGCGTGGAGCCGTGCGGGGTGTGATGGGTCGCGCCGTAGGGCGTGCCGCCGCGCTGCGTCTCCGACAGCGCCCGCTCCGAATACGGGATGCCGACCAGCAGCATCCCGTGGTGCAGCAACGGCAGCATCATGGTGAGGAGGGTGCTCTCCTGCCCGCCGTGCAGGCTGCTGCTGCCGCCGAACACGCCCGCCGGCTTGCCGGCGAGGGAGCCATCGGCCCACAGCGCGCTGGTGCCGTCGAGGAAATATTTGAGGGCGGCGGCCATGTTGCCGAAGCGGGTAGGGCTGCCGATGAGGAGCCCGTCGCAGCGCCGCACCTCGTCGAGCGTGGCGAACGGCGCGCCTTCATCGGGCACGGCCCGCACCGGTCGCTCGTTCTCGGCCGACACCGCCGGCACCGTACGCAGCGTGGCGCGGGCGCCGTCCACCGATTCGATGCCGCGGCAGACCTGCCGCGCGAGCTCCGCGGTCGCGCCGTGGCGCGAGTAGTAGACGACGAGGATCTCTGCTTCGCCGTTGCCGCCGTTCATCGCGCGGTCTCCATCACCTTCGCGCGCAGGCGTGCGACGACCTCGTCGGCCGGCCAGTCCTCGTTGGCCGTGGCGCGGCGATGCCGATACTCGAGACGGCCGGCATCCAGCCCGCGCTCCGAGACGACGATGCGGTGCGGGATGCCGATGAGCTCGGCGTCCGCGAACTTGACGCCGGGGCGGGCATCGCGGTCGTCGAGCAGGGTCTCGATGCCCGCGGCCGTGAGCTCGGCATAGAGGCGCTCCGCGGCCTCGGCGACGCGCGGTGCCTTGCCCGCGTTGAGCGGCACCAGCACCACGGCGAAGGGGGCGAGCGGCTCCGGCCAACGGATGCCGGCGGCATCATGGTTCTGCTCGATGGCGGCGGCGACGATGCGCGTCACGCCGATGCCATAGCAGCCCATGAACATCGTCACCGGCTTGCCGGATTCGTCGAGCACGCTCGCCTGCATCGCCTCGCTGTACTTGCGACCGAGCTGGAAGATGTGTCCGACTTCGATACCGCGGCGGATGACGAGTCGTCCGGCGCCGCCGGGGCTTGGATCGCCCTCGACGACGTTGCGGAGGTCGGCCGGGATGGGTTCCGGCAGGTCGCGCCCCCAGTTGACGCCGGTGAGATGGATGTCGAGCTTGTTCGCGCCGCAGACGAAATCGGCGAGCGCGAGCGCTGCATGGTCGGCGTAGACGGGGCAGGTGAGGCCGCGCGGACCGAGATAGCCCGGCTCGCAGCCGGTGGCTGCGAGCACCGCTTCGCGCGAGGCCATGCGCAAGGGGCTCGCGACACCGGGCAGCTTCTGCGCCTTGATGGCGTTCAGTTCGTGGTCGCCGCGCACCAGCAGCGCGACCACGCTGCCCTTATCGCCCTCGACCATCAAGAGCTTCAGGGTCTGCGAGGCGGGTACGCCCAAGAAGGCCGCGAGGTCGGCGATGGTGCGTTGGCCGGGGGTCGCCACTTCGGCGAGCGCAGCGGACGGAGCGGCGCGGGGCGTCGCCGGCGGCAGTGCGGGTGCGAGCTCGAGGTTCGCGGCGTAATGGTCGGCGCCGTCCGACACGGCGATCGCGTCCTCGCCGGAGTCGGCGAGCACCTGGAATTCTTCGGAGGCCGTGCCGCCGATCGAGCCGGTGTCGGCCTTGACGGGGCGGAACTCGAGGCCCATGCGCTCGAACATGCGGATGTAGGCGGTGCGCATCGCGTCGTAGCCGTCCTGCAGCGACTCCGGCGTGGCATGGAAGGAATAGGCGTCCTTCATGATGAACTCACGCCCGCGCATCACGCCGAAGCGCGGACGGATCTCGTCGCGGAACTTCACCTGGATCTGGTAGAAGTTCGCCGGCAGCTGTCGGTAGCTCTTGAGTTCGCGGCGGGCGAGGTCGGTGATGACCTCTTCGTGCGTCGGGCCGATGACGAAGTCGCGTTGGTGCCGGTCCTTCAGTCGCAGCAGCTCAGGCCCGTACTGCTCCCAACGGCCCGATTCCTGCCAGAGCTCGGCCGG
>CANHFH010000124.1 GCA_947459825.1 Pseudomonadota bacterium
TCGGCTCCAGCGACAGCGGGGTCGCGCGCTCGAAGATGTGCAGCACCTTGCCGCGCGTGTCGACGAACAACAGGTCGAGCGGGATGTAGGTGTTCTTCATCCAGAACGACGCGGGTCGCGGCGGGCGGTTTACGAACAGCATCCCCTGTTCGGCCGGCAGATCGCGCACGAACATCAGCCCTTGTCGCTGGCGCGGCTCCGTGTCCGCGATCCAGACCCGGAAACCGTGACGGCCGCCGGCCGCGGTCTCGACCACCAGGTCGCTCTTCGGGTAGGTGGCGAGGTCCAGCACCTCATCGGCCCGCAGCGTCGGCAGGGTCGCGGACATGCCGACCGCGAGCGACAGCAGCAACGCAGCGACCCGGGCGCGCCAGGCGCGGGGCGAGGACGACAGGTTCGGGCGCTCGGGCATGGTTTGAAGCATGGGTGGAAGCATAACCGCCGTCCGGCCTCGTCGGGTGGGCGCAAGCCCGCGTCGGGTTGCTAGAATCGGGCTGTGAAGCCCCTCCTCACCGGTTTCCCTGTCCGTCCGCTCGCACTCGCGCTGGCGCTGCTGTCGCTGTCCGCTCTGGCCGGTTGCGCGAGCCTCGCGCCGAAGCTCGAGGCGCCGAAGCTTGCCGTCGTCGGCGTCACCCTCGTCAAGGGCGATCTGCTGCAGCAGCGCTTCAAGGCACGCATGCGCGTGACCAACCCGAACGACCGCGTGATCGCCGTACGCAGCATCTCCTACACGCTGGAGATCGGCGGCGAGGAGCTCGGCCGCGGCCTCGCCGGGTCAGCGTTCGAGATCCCGGCGCTCGGTGAGGCGGAGTTCGACATGGATGTCACGGCGGACCTCGCCGGAACCGTGCTGCGCCTGCTCGACCGCGCGCGCAGCAAGGGGCTGCCGGATGCGCTGCGCTACCGGTTGCGCGGCGAGGTCAAGCTCGCGCGCGGCTTCGCGCGCACCATCCCGTTCGACGAGACCGGATCGTTGAGCCTGCGATGAGACCGCATTGAGCCGCCGATGGACCCCGTGACGCTGCGCCGTCTGCTGCTCGTCATCGTGATCGGCGCCTTGGTCGTCGCGTCGGTGGCGCTGGGCTGGGTCGCCGCGCACTGGGGCGTCGAGCGCGCGTCGTGACGCACGCCGCCGCACGGATTCTTTGACATCACCGCCCCCGAGGGGGCCATGGAGCCAGTCATGTCGTTCGCGCTCTGGACCTTGTTCATCGCCGCTCTCTTCCCCGTGGTCTGCGCCGGCATCGCCAAGGCGGGCCCCGGCCGTTACGACAACCGCAACCCGCGCGCCTGGCTCGGCGGCCTCGGGGGCTATCAGGCGCGCGCCCACGCGGCGCAGCAGAACTCCTGGGAGGCGCTCGCGGTCTACACCGCGGCGTTGGTGGCGGCGGTCGCTGCGGGCGTCGATCACGGCACGATCACCACCGTCGCCGGCGTCTTCCTCGTGGCGCGCATCGCCTATCTCGCCTGCTACCTCGCCGACCTCGCGACCCTGCGTTCGCTCGTCTGGCTCGCGGGCTTCGGCGCTTGCCTCACGCTGATCGTGCAGGCGGCGCGCGCCGCAGCCTGAGTCCGCGTGAGCGCGATCCCCGAGCAGGTGGTCCTCGCCCCGCCGCCGCTGTCGCGCGCGGCGCGGCCCTCGGGCACCTTCCGCAAGCTGCAGGCGCAGCTGCGCGGCCTCGTCGGCAAGGCGATCGAGGATTTCGCCATGATCGAGGAGGGCGACAAGGTCATGGTGTGCCTGTCGGGCGGCAAGGACAGCTACACCCTGCTCGACCTGCTGCTCTCGCTGCAGCGCAGCGCGCCGGTTCGCTTCGAGCTCGTCGCGGTCAACCTCGACCAGAAGCAACCGGGCTTCCCGGAGCATGTGCTCCCCGACTACCTGACCGCGCTCGGTGTGCCCTACGCCGTCATCGAGCAGGACACCTACTCGGTGGTGAAGCGCGTGATCCCCGAGGGCCGCACCATGTGCGGCCTGTGCTCGCGGCTGCGCCGCGGCGCGCTCTACCGCTGGGCCGGCGAGAACGGCGTCACCAAGATCGCGCTGGGCCACCACCGCGACGACATCGTCGAGACGCTGTTCCTGAACCTGTTCCACGGCGGCCGCCTGAAGGCCATGCCGCCGAAGCTGCGCTCGGACGACGGGCGCCACATCGTGATCCGGCCGCTCGCTTATGTCGCCGAGCGCGACATCGCGCGCTATGCGCGGGCGCGGCGCTTCCCCATCATCCCCTGCACGCTCTGCGGTTCGCAGGAGAACGCCCAGCGCCGCGCCATCAAGCGCATGCTGTCGGAGTGGGAGCGCGAGCAGCCCGGTCGCACCGAGTCCATCTTCTCCGCGCTGCGCAGCGTCGAGCCCGGCCATCTGGCCGACCCGGCGCTGTTCGACTTCGTGTCGCTGCGGGCGGAGCGGTGAGCGCGCGATGAACGGCGAAGCCGCCGAGGCCGAGGCGGTCGAACTCGTCTCGCGGCTGCGCAGCCGTTTCCAAGGGGCGCTCGTCGGGCTCGCGGTGGGCGAGGCGCTCGCTGCGCCCGCCGTGTTCGGCCGCCCCGGATCCTTCGCTCCCGTGCGCGACCTGCTGGGCGGTGGCCCGCACGACCTGCCGCGCGGCGCCTGGGGCGACGACACCGCGATGTCGCTGTGCGTCGCGCGCAGCCTCGTCGCGTCGGGCGCCTGCGATCCCGTCGACCAGCTCGCGCGCTACCGCCGTTGGCAGCGCGACGGCGAAGGGTCCGCCACCGGCGAGTGCATCGGCATCGGCGCCGGCACGGCGCGGGCGCTCGTCGACGGCCGGCCGGACGGCGCGGTGCCCGACGGCGCGGAATCTTTGGCCCGGATCGTGCCGCTCGCGATGCGCTACTGGGCGGATGCCGAGACGCTGCAGACCGCGGTGCGCACCACCACCGCCGTGACCTGCCGCGAGGCCGCGACCTTCGACGCCGCCACGCGTTGCGCCGCTGCGTTGCTCGCGGCGCTGCGCGGCGCGCCGCCGGAGGACATCGTCGAGGCCGTCGACGCCGCGGGAGCCGCCGCGTCCGCGACCCCGCTCGTCGTCCCGAGCGCTGCGACCGCGGCCTCGCCCATGGTCGTGCTCGCCGCCGCCGCGCGCGCGTTCGCCGACGGCGCGGGCTGGAAGGACGCCGTGCTGCGCGCCGTCAACCTCGGCGGTCCCGCCGACGCGCTCGGTGCGCTCGCCGGAGCGCTGGCCGGTGCGCACTTCGGGGTCGAGGCGATCCCTGCCGCGTGGCGCGAGGCGCTGGCAGGGCGCGATGAGATCGAAGAGCTCGCCGACCGTCTGCTCGCCGATGCTCTGGTGGGGCTCGTGGCGTGAAGCAGCCGGTGTGGGCCAGGGACACGGATGCGCGCATGCTGCGCATGCGTTTCCGGGACCTGCACCTCGGCCGCCCGCGCCGCGCCGCGCTGCGTCGCGCCATCCGTCGCCTGCACGCCGAGCTCGAGGCGCGCGGCATCGTCATCCGTCCGCATGTATGGTTCGCGGAGGAGTGGTTCTCGCCCGACGGCGTGCCCGGCATCGCCATCCCGTTCTATCTCGCGCATCCGCGGCTCGAGCGGCTCGAGCGCCGGATGAGCGGCTCGGTCGAGGGCGGCAACGCCGAAGCGCTGATGCGCATCCTGCGCCATGAGGCGGGCCACGCCGTCGACACCGCATACCGGCTGCGCCGCCGCCGTGCGTGGCGCGGGTCGTTCGGCGCACCGCGCGCGCCCTATCCGGACCGGTATCATGTGGACCCCGTGAGCCGCGCTTTCGTGCAACATCTCGACGGCTGGTATGCGCAGGCGCATCCGGCCGAAGATTTCGCCGAGACCTTCGCCGTCTGGCTCGCGCCGCGGTCACGCTGGCGCAGCCGCTACGCCGGCTGGCCCGCGCTGCGCAAGCTCGAGGCGATGGACGCCATGATGACGAGCATCCGCGGCTGCGAGCCGCCGGTGCGGTCCGCCCACCGCATCGACACCGTGGCCGCCAACGACCGCACGCTGCACGAATACTACCGACGCGGCGTGGCCCGCCGTGCGCACCGTGATTTCGCGCTGGTCGACGCCAACCTCGGGCCGTCGTTCGGACCGCGACCGCCGCGGGCCCGCGCCCGCCGTGCGGCGCCGCTGCTGCGCGCCTCGCGCGCGACGCTGGTCGCCGAGACCGTGCGCCGGACCGGCATCGACCCCTACGCCGCGCGCCAGCTGCTCGAGGTCGCCATCGAGCGCTGCCATGATCGCCGACTGTGGGTGCGCGGCAGCGTGCGCGAGGCCCGTACCGCAGCGCAACGGTTGCTGCTGCGGATGTCGCGCGCCGCGCTCGCCGGCGCTACCCTCGGATTCACCCTATGAAAAGCCTGCGCATCCTCGTCCTCGTCCACCCCAGCCTCATGCCGCCGGAGAGCGTCGAGGGCTACACCGACCAGCAGATCGACGACTGGCGCACCGAATACGACGTGATCACCACGCTGCGCGCGGTCGGCCACGAGGTGCGCTGCCTCGGCGTGCTCGACAGCCTGACCGAACTGCGCGCCGCGATCACCGAGTGGAAGCCGGATGTGGTGTTCAACCTCCTCGAGGAGTTCAACGGCATCGTCACCTACGACCAGCATGTCGTCGCGTTCCTGGAACTGATGGAGCAGCCCTACACCGGCTGCAACCCGCGCGGCCTCCTGCTCTCGCGCGACAAACCGCTCTGCAAGCAGCTGCTCGCCTACCACCGCATCCCGACCGCGCAGTTCGCCGTGCTGCGCAAGGGCATCAAGTTCCGCGTGCCGCCGCGGCTGCGTTACCCGCTGTTCGTGAAGTCCGCGACCGAGGACGCCTCGCTCGGCATCTCCCAGGCCTCGGTGGTCGGCGATCCGCAGCAGCTGCGCGATCGCGTGGCGTTCATCCACGACCAGGTCGGCACCGATGCCCTGGTGGAGGAGTACATCGACGGCCGCGAGGTCTATGTGGGTGTGCTCGGCAACGAGCGCCTGACGCGCCTTCCCGTCTGGGAGCTCAGCTTCGGCTCGCTCGGCTCCAACCAAGCGGGCATCGCCACCCGCAAGGTGAAGTGGGACCGCAAGTACCAGCAGCGCCACGGCATCACGCGCCAGGCGGCTGTCGATCTGCCGCCGTCGGTCGTCGCATCGCTCGATCGCCTCTCGCGGCGCATCTACAAGAGCCTCGGTCTGTCCGGCTACGCGCGCATGGACTTCCGCGTGCGGGCCGACGGCCAGGTGTTCATGCTCGAGGCGAACGCCAACCCCTGCCTCGCGCAGGCCGAAGATTTCTCGCAGTCGGCGCTGTCCGCCGGGATCGGCTACCAGGACCTGCTGACGCGCATCATCGCGCTGGGGATGGGGTACAAGGCGGAATGGCGGGCGGGCTACGCCTGACGGGCGCGCGCTGTCATCACCGGCACGGGGCTTCCTTCAGATGTCCCTCCGCGGGGACGCTGAAGAGCACATCCATGTGGGCTCGAGGCGCGCCGCCGCTCAGGGTGCGCGCCATTTTCTCAGGCGCCAGGCTCCTTCCGGCTGCTCCTTCGGGGGGACGCTGAAGAGCACATCCATGTGAGCTCGAGGCGCGCCCTCCATGGCGCGCCACCCCCCGCTCCGGAGCAGCCGGAAGGAGCCCGACGCCGTCGTCGACGGCGCGCGCCCTGAGCGGCCCATGCCGAAGTTCGATGGGCGCGCCACGCCCCGCGCCGGGACATCTGAAGGAAACCCCGCACCGCCGACCGTCGTGCGCGCCCGCAGCGGCGTGCGCCGGAGGTCAGAGGGCGAGCCCGCCACCGTTGACACCTCCCAGCCCCGCAGACATCATGATGCTTTACACGAGGCATCATGATGCGGACTACGCTCACTCTGGACGATGACATCGCGAAAAGCCTTCAGGAAAAGGCCCACGCGACCCGGCGACCTTTCAAGGATGTGGTCAACGAGGCGTTGGCCCTCGGTCTCGGCGTCATGGACCGTCCCGGCGAGCCCGTCGTCTACCGGGTGACGCCGGCCTCCATGGGTACGCCGCGCCCTGAGGTCGATCTGGTCAAGGCGCTCGCGCTCGCCGAGCGGCTCGAGGATGAGGCCATCGCTCACAAGCTGGACACCCGCAAGTGATCGTCGTCGATGCAA
>CANHFH010000125.1 GCA_947459825.1 Pseudomonadota bacterium
ACGACGCGCAGCGCGACGCCAACGTGCGGCGCGGCAACGCCATGCGCCTGCAGGGCGTGGATGCGGAGCTGCTCGATGCGAAGGATGTGCGCCGTATGCTGCCTTTCCTCGATTTCGACAACGCGCGCTTCCCGATCCGCGGCGGCCTGCTGCAGCCGCGCGGCGGCACGGTGCGGCATGACGCCGTCGCTTGGGGCTACGCCCGCGCCGCCGACAAGCTCGGTGTCGACATCATCCAGAACTGCGAGGTGACGGGCTTCCGCATCGCGGGCGGCGTCGTCACCGGCGTCGAGACCACACGCGGCCCGATCGCGGCGCGCAAGGTCGGCCTCGCCTGCGCCGGCAACTCCTCGCGCGTCGCGGCGCTCGCCGGCCTCAAGCTGCCGATCGAGAGCCATGTGCTTCAGGCCTTCGTCACGGAAGGCCTGAAACCGCTGATCCCCGGCGTCATCACCTTCGGCGCCGGACACTTCTACATCAGCCAGTCGGACAAAGGCGGCCTCGTGTTCGGCGGCGACATCGACGGCTACAACAGCTACGCACAGCGCGGCAACCTCGCCACCGTCGAGGATGTCTGCGAGGGCGGGATGGCGCTGATGCCGATGATCGGCCGCGCGCGGCTGCTGCGCTCCTGGGGCGGCATCATGGACATGTCGATGGACGGCTCGCCGATCATCGACCACACCCCCGTCGAGGGTCTCTATCTCAACGCCGGCTGGTGCTATGGCGGCTTCAAGGCGACGCCCGGCTCGGGCTGGTGCTTCGCGCATCTGATGGCCCGCGACGAACATCACGCCGTGGCGACCGCCTACCGGCTGGACCGGTTCGCGGCCGGCCGCGTCATCGACGAGAAGGGCCAAGGCCCGCACCCCAACCGGCACTGATGCGCATCCACTGCCCCCATTGCGGACCCCGCGGCCACGACGAGTTCGTGCATCACGGCGATGCCGCGCTGCGGCGTCCGCCGGCAGACGCACCCGATGCCGCGTTCCACGACTATGTGTATCTGCGCGACAACCCGGCGGGACCATACCGCGAGCTGTGGTTCCATGCGGCGGGTTGCCACAGCTGGCTGGTCGTCGAACGCGACACGCGCACGCATGAGATCCGGTCGGTGACCTTCGCGCGGGGCGACGCATGAGCGCGCGCCTACCGAGCGGCGGTCTGATCGACCGCACGCGCACGCTGCGCTTCACCTTCGATGGACGCAGCCACGAAGGCTTCGCCGGCGACACGCTCGCGGCCGCGCTGCTCGCCGACGGCGTGCGCCTCGTCGGCCGCTCGTTCAAGTATCACCGCCCGCGCGGCGTGCTGACCGCCGGTCCCGAGGAGCCTAACGCCCTCGTCGAACTGCGCGCCGGCGCGCGTCGCGAGCCGAACACCCGCGCGACCATGGCGGAGCTCTACGACGGCCTCGAGGCGCGGAGCCAGAACCGTTGGCCGTCGTTGCGCTTCGACCTGCTCTCCGTGAACGGGCTGTTCTCGCCGCTGCTCGGCGCGGGCTTCTACTACAAGACCTTCATGTGGCCCGCGAAGTTCTGGGAGAAGGTCTATGAGCCGGCGATCCGGCGCGCCGCGGGCCTCGGGTCGCTCTCCACCGAGCCCGACCCCGACCACTACGAGAAGGCGACGGCGTTCTGCGACCTGTTGGTCGTCGGCTCGGGCCCCGCCGGGTTGATGGCGGCGCTGGTCGCCGCACGCAGCGGCGCGCGGGTGATCCTCGCCGAGCAGGATTTCCTGTTCGGCGGCCGCTGCCTGAGCGAGCGGATCGCCATCGGCGACGGCTCGGCGCATCGCTGGGCGCAGTCGGTGGTCGCCGAGCTCGCCTCGATGCCGGATGTCCGCCTGCTGCCGCGGACCACCGTGGTCGCGACCTACGACCACGGCGCCTACACCGCCGTCGAGCGCGTCAACGACCATGTCGCCGTGCCGCCCGCCTTCGAGCCGCGCCAAAGATTGTGGCGTATCGTCGCGAAGCGCACCGTGCTCGCCGCCGGGGCGCTCGAGCGCCCGTTGGTGTTCGGCGACAACGACCTCCCGGGCGTGATGCTGGCGAGTGCGGTCAGCACCTACATCAACCGCTACGCCGTGAAGCCGGGCCGGCGCGCGGTCGTGTTCGCGGACAACGACCATGCCTGGTCGACGGTCGCCGATCTGCGCGCGGCGGGCGCCGAGATCGTCGCGCTGGTCGATCCGCGGCCGGACGCGCGCAACCGCGCGGTCGGCGTCGCGCGCGATGCACCGCTGCTGACCGGCGTCGTGCGGCGCGCCCTCGGCGGTCGCGGTCTGCAGGGCGTCGAGGTCGAGGGCGCCGACGGCCGTGTCCAGCGCATCGACTGCGACCTGCTCGCCGTGTCGGGCGGCTGGACGCCTACGCTGCACCTCACCTCGCACCTCGGTGCACGACCGCGTTGGGACGCCGCGCGCTCCATGTTCCTGCCGGACCGGCTGCCGCCGGGCATGCTCGTCGCCGGCGCGGCCAGCGGCGGCCTCCACACCGCAGCGGCCTTGGCGACGGGTTTCCGTGCGGCCGAGGACTCTCTGCGCAGCCTCGGAATCACACCGCGCGGCGACACGCCGCCTGTGGCCGGCGAGGAAGCGGATGCGTGGACGCCGCTGTGGCGTGCGCCCTCGTCCCGCGGCAAGCATTTCATCGACTTCCAGAACGATGTCACGACCGCCGACCTCGAACTCGCGCATCGCGAGGGTTTCGGCGCGTCTGAGCATGCCAAGCGCTACACGACGCTCGGCATGGCGACCGACCAGGGCAAGACCTCGGCGCTCAACGGCCTCGCGACGCTTGCGTCGCTCACCGGCAAGACGATAGGCGAGGTCGGCACGACCACCTACCGTCCACCCTACACACCGGTCGCCATCGGGGCGCTCGCCGGCCATCACCGCGGACCTGACTTCCGACCGACGCGGCTCACGCCCTCGCACGAGTGGGCGCGCGAGCAGGGCGCGGTGTTCATCGAATCCGGCGCATGGCTGCGCGCGCAGTACTTCCCGCAGGCCGGCGAGACCGACTGGTTGCCGCCCGTGATCCGCGAGGTGCAGGCCGTGCGCTCGGCGGTGGGGCTCTGCGATGTCTCGACGCTCGGCAAGATCGAGCTCAAGGGTCCCGACGCGCTGGAGTTCATCGAGCGCCTGTACGCCAACGGCTGGCAGACGCTCGCCGTCGGCCGCGCCCGCTACGGCGTGATGCTGCGCGAGGACGGGCGTGTGATGGACGACGGCACCGTCGCGCGGCTCGGCGAACAGCACTGGTTCATGACCACCACCACGGCCAACGCGGTCGCGGTCTACCAGCACATGCAGCATTGCCATCAGGTGCTGTGGCCGGAGCTCGACGTGCAGTTCACCTCGGTCACGGAGCAGTGGGCCCAGTTCGCGGTCGCCGGTCCGCACTCGCGCGGACTGCTGCAGCGCGTCCTCGCACCCGGCGAGGACATCTCGAACGAGGCCTTCCCGTACATGGGCGCGCGCGCGGTCACGCTCGCCGACGGGCTGCGTGGACGCCTGTTCCGTCTCTCGTTCTCGGGCGAGCTCGCCTACGAGATCGCGGTGCCCTCCCGTCACGGCGATGCCGTCATCCGTCGGCTTGCGGCCGCCGGGCAGGACCTCGGCGTCGTCCCCTACGGCCTCGAAGCGCTCGGTGTGATGCGCATCGAGAAGGGTCATGTCGCCGGCAACGAGCTCACGGGTCGCACCAGCGCGCAGCAGCTCGGGCTCGGCCGCATGCTCTCCACCAAGAAGGACTACATCGGCGCGCGCCTCGCGCGGCTGCCGGCGCTCGACGACCCCGCAGACACCCAACTCGTCGGCCTCAAGCCCATCGACTGCAAGACGCGGCTCGTGAGCGGTGCGCACTTCCTGCCGATCGGGAGCCCCACCACCTTCGAGCACGAACAGGGCTATGTGACCTCGGTCGCCTACTCGCCGTCGCTCGGGCACTGGATCGCGCTCGGACTCCTGAAGAACGGGCGACAGCGTCATGGCGAGCGGCTGCGCGCCGTCGACCTGCTGCGCGGTCAGGAGACCGAGGTCGTGATCTGCGACCCGGTGTTCATCGATCCGCAAGGAGATCGCTTGCGTGGCTGACCAGCTCCCCACCCGTTTCGCACCCGGACGCTACGGCAAGACCGACGGCCGTCCCGGGGTGCTGGTGCGTGAGCGCCGCATCGGTCTGTTGGCGAGCGTCATCGCGCGGCGCGGCGCGGTGCCCGCGGCGGCGGCGGCGATCGAGCGGCTACCCGACGGCGAGGCGCTCACCGTGCTCGGCGTCGGTCCGGGGCATTGGTGGATCGAGTCGGCCGCGTCCGCGCGATCGGCCGACGACCTGCAGACGATGTTCGAGGGCTCGGCTTCGGTGTTCGACCTCACGGACAGCCGCGTGGTGTTCGAACTCGGCGGACCCAGGGTCCGCGACGCGCTCGCCAAGATGCTGCCGATCGACCTGCACCCCTCGGTGTTCAGGGCCGGCGATGCCGCGGTGACGATCGCCAGCCATATCGGCGTGACCCTGTGGCGGACATCGGACCCGCCGTCGACAGACACGCAGACAGCGGACGCGCCGCAGTACCGGCTCGCGGTGGCGCGCAGCTACGCGGCGAGCTTCTGGCGCGGCTTCGTGGCCTCCGCAGCCGAGTACGGCTGCGAAGCCAGCCCCGAAGTCAGCCCATAAGCCGCTTGGCGTCCGCGTCGAACAACGGCTTCGGCTGCAACCGCGCCGTCCGCCGGACCCCGAGGATCTCGATGGTCCAGCCCTCCGCCTCGTCGGCGAGCTCGCGCGACACATAACCCATCGCGACCGACAGCTTCGAGGCGTGCGCATAGCCGCCCGAGGTGACCCAGCCGACGACCTTCTCGCCGTGCCAGATCGGCTCGTCGCCGATGACATCCGCATCCGTGACATCGACCACGAAGCAGCGCAGGCGCAGACGGCCTCCGGTCTCCTTCTCGCGGCGCGCGGCCTGCTTGCCGACGAAGTCGGCCGGCTTGTCGTAGGCGACGAAGCGGTCGAGGCCGGCCTCGAGCGGACCGTAGATCGGCCGGTACTCGCGGGCCCAGGAGCCGTAGGCCTTCTCGAGGCGCAAAGAATTCAGCGCGCGCGAGCCGAACAACCGGATGCCGTGCGGCTCGCCCGCCGCCATCAGCGCATCGAAGATGTGGACGAGGTACGCGGGTTCGCACCAGATCTCGTAGCCGATGTCGCCGGTGTAGCTGACGCGTCCCACCAGCGCCGAGGCCATGCCGACCGGGATGCGCTTGATGTCCATGAAGCGGAACTTCGCCGTGGAGAGGTCCGCCGTGGTCACGGCCGCGAGCACCTCGCGCGCGCGCGGACCGGCGATCGCGAGGCCCGCGAGGCCGGCGCCGTGGGCGACGATGGACACCGAGCCGTCGGACGGCAGATGCTGCTGGAACCAGCGCATGTGGTAGTCCTCGGCCAGACCTGAGCCGATGATCAGGAAGCCCTCGGCGCCCAGATCGGCGAGCGTGAAATCGCCGATCAGCCGGCCGTCGTGCTTGAGCATCGGCGCGAGCGTCATGCGGCCCTGCGCCGGGATCTTGCTGGCGAGCAGGCCGTCGAGCCAGGCCCGCGCACCGGGGCCGCTGACCGTGTACTTCGCGAAGCCCGTGGTCTCGATGAGGCCGACCTGCGTACGCACGGCGGCGACCTCCGCGGCGACGGTGTCGAAGTCCGTCGAGCGGTACCAGCTGAACTCGTCGCGCACGCCCTCGGGCGCGTACCACAGCGGCACCTCGAGCCCGGCGGCCGCGCCGAACTGCGCACCGCGTGCCTTGAGGCGGTCGTAGAGCGGCGAGGTCTTGAGCGGTCGGCCGGCCGGCAGCTCCTCGTTCGGGAAGCGGATCGAGAAGCGCCGCGCGTAGTTCTCCTTCACCTTGGCGTTGGTGTAGGCCTTGCTGGCCCAGTCGCCGAAGCGCGCGACATCCATCGCCCAGACATCCATGCCGGGGTCGCCGTGGATCATCCAGTTGGCGAGCGCGAGGCCGACGCCGCCGCCCTGGCTGAAGCCGGCCATCACGCCGCAGGCGCACC
>CANHFH010000126.1 GCA_947459825.1 Pseudomonadota bacterium
CTGCGGCGCGGCCGCCCCGGGCCGACCGACCGGGGCCGGGAAGAGGGTGGAGAATCATGATTTTCATGGGAAATTCGCCGCTCGACAGGGACGGCGCAAGCGGGTAGCGTGCCGCCCGCCATGCAGGACATCGACGACATCCTGGGCGCCGGCGGCCCGCTCGCCCGGCATCTGCCCGGGTTCACGCCCCGCCGCGCCCAGCGGCGCATGGCGTCGGCGGTGGCCGAGGCGCTCGCCGAGCGCTCAGTGCTGATGGTCGAGGCGGGCACCGGCACCGGCAAGACCTTCGCCTACCTCGTGCCCGCGCTGCTCGCCGGACTGCGCGTGCTGGTGTCGACCGGGACGCGCACGCTGCAGGACCAGCTGCACGCCAAGGATGTGCCGCTCGTCGCCGGCGCGATCGGCAACCCGGTCAAGGTCGCGCTGCTCAAGGGCCGCAGCAACTACCTCTGCACCTATCGCATGAAGCGGCTCGTCACGCAGCGCACGCTCGATGGCGTCGCCACGCCCGACCCGCTGCTCGCGCGCATCGAGGAGTGGTCGAAGGTGACCGCGACGGGCGACCTCGCCGAGGTGCCGGGCCTCACCGAGGCGCAGTCGCTGTGGCCGCAGGTGACCTCGACGCGCGACAACTGCCTCGGTCAGCGCTGCCCCGAGTACAACGGCTGCCATGTGGTGGCGGCGCGGCGCGAGGCGCAGGGCGCGGACCTCGTCATCGTCAACCACCATCTGCTGCTCGCCGACCTGTCGCTCAAAGAAGACGGTTTCGGCGATCTGCTCGGCACGGCGGATGCCGTGATCCTCGACGAGGCGCACCAGCTGCCGGACCTCGCGACGCAGTTCTTCGGCGCGCAGGCCTCGAGCCGCCAGGTCGAGACCCTGCTCGCCGAGGGGCGCGCGGCGCTGCTGCGCGCCGGCGGTTCGCTCGCCGATCTCGGGCCCACTGCGCGCACCGTGGAGGCCGCGACCAACGCCGTGCTCGCCGCGGTGCCGCGTGGTGCGGCGCGGCAGCGCTGGGAGGACGCCGGCGCGGACCTCGAATCGGCCGTGCTCGCGCTGGTCTCGGCGCTGCGCGACTACGGCGAGACCTTGGGCGCGGTGTCGAGCGAGGCCGCGGCGACCACGGTCGCCGGGCGGGCCGCCGAACTCGCCGGCACCTTCGAGCGCATCGCGCTCTGCAGCGACGCCGATGGCGCGCGCACGCTCGAGGCCACCGGCCGGGGCTTCACGCTGGGGCTGCTGCCCTTCGACATCTCGGCGCGCTTCCAGGCGCTCATCACCGCGCGGCCCGCGGCTTGGGTGTTCACCTCGGCGACGCTGTCGGTGGGCGAGGACTTCTCGCACTTCGCGGGGCGGCTCGGGCTGGGCGCGGCGCCGGCGCTGCGCATCCCGAGCCCCTTCGACTACGAACAGCAGGCGATGCTCTACCTGCCCGAGCGCATGCCGGAGCCTTCCGCGCCGGGCTATGTCGATGCGGTGATCGAGGCCAGCATCCCGCTGCTCGAGGCCTCGGGCGGCGGCGCCTTCCTGCTCTTCACCAGCCATCGTGCGTTGGCGCAGGGTGCGGCGCGGCTGCGTGCAGGTTGGGACGGCGCGGCGGAGCGGCCGCTCCTGGTGCAGGGCGAGGGCCCGCGCGAGCGGTTGTTGCGCGAGTTCCGCGAGCACGGCGATGCGGTGCTGCTCGGCACGGCGAGCTTCTGGGAGGGCGTCGATGTGAAGGGCGATGCGCTGCGGCTCGTCATCATCGAGAAGCTGCCGTTCGCCTCGCCCGATGATCCGCTCACCAAGGCGCGCATCGAGCACCTGCAGAGGAGCGGCGGCAACGCCTTCCGCGACTACCAGCTGCCCGAGGCCGTGCTCGCGCTCAAGCAGGGCGTGGGGCGGCTCATCCGCAGCGAGACCGACCGTGGCATGATCGTCATCTGCGATCCGCGCCTGCTCGGCAGATCCTACGGCCGCGTGTTCCGAGCGAGCCTGCCCGAGATGCCGACCACGCGCGATGCGGCAGAGGCGACCCGGTTCCTGCGACGCCTGCGGACATGATGCGGACCCCGCGATGAAGATCCTCGCGCTCGACACCTCCACCGAAGCCTGCTCCGCGGCGTTGCTCGCCGACGGACGGGTGCTGGCGCACGCCGAAGAAGCGCCGCGCGGGCATGCGGAGCTCATCCTGCCGATGGTCGAGTCGCTGCTCGCGGAGGCGGGCCTGACGCTGCGGGGTCTCGATGCGATCGCCTTCGGGCGTGGCCCGGGCAGCTTCACGGGCGTGCGTCTTGCGGCGAGCGTCGTGCAGGGCCTCGCGTATGGCGCGGGGCTCGGCGTGGTGCCGGTATCGACGCTGCGCGCGGTGGCGCTGCAGGCGTTCGCGCACCCCGAGGGCGCGGCCGCCGACCATGTGGTCGTCTGCAACGATGCGCGCATGCAGGAGACCTACTGGTGCGCGTACCGGCGCGGGGCCGATGGGCTGCCCGAGGCGCTGCGCGACGAGGCGGTCGGGCCGCCCGCGAGCGTCGCTCGGCCGCCGGTCGATACGGACGGTGCACCGTTGGTCGGGGCCGCGCGCTGGATCGGCGCCGGGCGCGGCTTCCGCGCCTATCCTTCGCTCGGAGGATCGCTGCCGTCGGGCGTCTCGCCGTCGGCTGCGCTCGTCGACCTCCTGCCGCAGGCGACCGCCATTCTGGAGCTCGCCCGGCCCGAGGTGGCGGCGGGGCGGCTGCGACCGGCTACCGAGGCCCTGCCGGTCTACCTGCGCGATGATGTCGCCCGGCCGTCATTTTCCTGACACACGGCTCGGCTGAAATATGGCTGTCATGCCCGTGAAGACCATCCTGATCGTCGAAGACGAGAAAGCCATCCGCGACATGATCGCGTTCGGGATGCGTCGCGCCGGTTTCGAGATCCGCGAAGCGCAGGACTGCCGCGCGGCGCGCACCGAGATAGGCAACCGCCGCCCGGACCTGCTGCTCGTCGACTGGATGCTGCCCGACATGTCGGGGTTGGAGTTCACCCGCCAGCTCAAGCGCGACCCCAACCTCAAGGACCTGCCGGTGATCATGCTCACCGCTCGGGCCGAGGAGTCCGACAAGGTGGCGGGGCTCGAGGGCGGCGCCGATGACTATGTGACCAAGCCGTTCTCGACCCGTGAGCTGGTCGCGCGCATCCAGGCGGTGCTGCGCCGCGCCGACCCCCAGGTCGCGGGCGAGATCATCCAGATCGCCGGGCTGCGGCTCGACCCGGTGGCCCACCGCGTCACCGCCGACGACAAGCCGGTCACGCTGGGTCCCACCGAGTACCGCATGCTCGAGTTCTTCATGACCCACCCCGATCGGGTCTATTCCCGCGAACAGCTGCTCGACCGCATCTGGGGCGGCAATGTCTATGTGGAAGAGCGCACCATCGATGTCCACATCCGGCGCCTGCGCAAGGCCTTGGAGGATTTCGGGTACGATCGTCTGGTCCAGACGGTACGCGGCGCGGGTTATCGCTTCTCCGCCCGCGAGGAGTGATCTTTGTGGACGGCGGATTCCGTGCCTGGGGCTACGCCCTGGGGCGTGTCGTGGGCGTGGCGGTGCTCGGCCTGTTGGTGGGCTGGGCGATCGGCCATCCGTGGTGGGGCCTCGCGGGCGCGCTCGCGCTGGCGGCGCTCGGCCTGTGGCGCAACCTGTACCGCCTTGAGGACTGGCTGCGGCATCGCAACCGCATGACACCGCCTGACGCGGGCGGCCTCTGGGGCGATGTGGTGTCGCAGGTCTCGCGCCTGCACCGGCGCAAGCAGTTCCACAAGCAGCGCATGCTGGCCTTGTTCCGCGAACTGCGCCGCTCTTCGGCGAGCATGCCTGACGGCGTGGTGGTGCTGAACGCCGGCCACGAGATCCTCTGGTTCAACCGCAAGGCCGGCGAACTGCTCGGCCTGCGCCGCAAGACCGACTTCGGCATCCCGCTCGCGAGCCTGCTGCGCCTGCCGGAGTTCGGGCGCTACCTCGCGAAGGGCGATTTCTCCTCGGCGCTGCGCCTGCAGCGGCGCATCGGCGAGGCGGTGTGGCTCGAGTTCCAGGCCATGCCCTACGGCGAGGGCCAGCTCGTGCTGCTGGTGCGCGATGTCACGCGCCAGGCGCAGCTCGAGACCATGCGCAAGGATTTCGTCGCCAACGCCTCGCATGAGCTGCGCTCGCCGCTCACCGTGATCGCGGGCTATCTCGAGACGCTCTCGACCGAGCCCGACCTGCCCGCCGACCTGCGCCCGCCGATGCAGGAGATGCGCCGGCAGTCCGAGCGCATGACCGCCATCATCAGCGACCTGCTCGAGCTGTCGCGGCTCGAGGCGAGCGACGAGCAGGTGGCGGGCGAGGAGATCGATGTCACCGCGCTGCTCGCCGTGCTCGCACGCGACCTCAGGACACGCGACGGTGCCCGCCACGAGGTCGAGGTGCGTGTGGAGTCGGGCGATCGGCTGCGCGCCGACGAAGGCCTGCTGCACTCGGCGTTCTGGAACCTGGTCGACAACGCCTCGAAGTACACGCCCGCGGGCGGCCGTATCACGCTGCGTTGGTGGGTGGACGAGGACGGTGGGCACTTCTCGGTCACCGACACCGGGCCCGGCATCCCGCCCGAACATCTGCCGCGGCTCACCGAGCGCTTCTATCGGGTCGACCCGGGTCGCGCGCGCGACGCCGGCGGGTCCGGCCTCGGACTCGCCATCGTGCGTCATGTGATGCAGCGCCACGGTGGCGAGCTCGCGATCCGCAGCGAAGCGGGGCAGGGCAGCACCTTCACCTGTCATCTGCCCGTCACGCGCATCGTGCGCCAACCGGTCGCATTGCCGGACGAGTCTGGTTATGCTCCCGGCCAAAGGGCTTGACGACTCGGGGTACACGCCATGGATACGACCGATTTCTCCCAGCACATCTCGCGCCGCTTCAACGAGGACCTCGAGCGCGTGCGCAACCAGGTGCTCGCGATGGGCGGCTTCGTCGAGCAGCAGCTCGCCAAGAGCGTCGCCGCCCTCGTCGAGGGCGACAGCTCGCTCGGCGAGTCGGTCGCACGCGACGACTTCAAGGTGAACGACATGGAGGTGTCGATCGACGAGGAATGCTCGCGCATCCTCGCCACGCGCGCGCCTGCCGCCGGCGACCTGCGCCTGATCGTCGCCATCATCAAGGCCATCACCGACCTCGAGCGCATGGGCGATGAGTGCGAGAAGATCGGCTACATCGGCTCGCGGCTGGCGACGCAGGAGCGCCCGGCCGACAAGTACCGCGAGGTGAAGCACCTCGGTCGCGTGGTGCAGGACCTGGTGCACGACGCGCTCGACGCCTTCGCGCGCATGGACGCCGAGGCCGCGCTGCGGGTCGCCGCCCGTGACCGCCTGGTCGACGAGGAGTACGAGGCCATCCAGCGCCAGTCCATCACCTTCATGATGGAGGACCCCCGCACCATCCGGCGCGCGCTCGATGTCATGTGGGTCGTCCGCGCGCTCGAGCGCATCGGCGATCACGCCAAGAACATCTGCGAGTATGTGATCTACATGGTCCACGGCAAGGACATCCGCCACATCCGCATCGAGGATGTGGAGAGCGCGCTCAAGGACGGTACGCGACCGTGATCGCCCGCCTGCTCGCCGACCGGCGGGCCGCGAACCTCGCCGGCTTCCTCGCCTGCGTCGCCTTGATGGCCTATGCGTTCTATGCCGAGCGCGTGCTCGGCTTCGAGCCCTGTCCGCTCTGCATGTTCCAGCGCGTGGGCGTGGTCATCTTGGGCGCGGTGTTCCTGCTGGCGGCGCTGCATCACCCGAAGCGCCTCGCCGGTGCGCGCGCCTACGCCTTCTTGATCGCGCTCGCCGCGGCGTTCCCGGCCTATGTCGCCGGCCGCCATGTCTACATCCAAGGTCTGCCGCCCGGTTCCGTGCCCGCCTGCGGCGCGAGCCTCGACTACATGGTCGAGGTGTTCCCGCTGATGACGGTCATCAAGAAGGTGCTGTTCGGCGCCGGCGAGTGCCAGAAGATCGACTGGTCGTTCCTCGGCCTCTCGATGCCCGC
>CANHFH010000127.1 GCA_947459825.1 Pseudomonadota bacterium
AGCGCGATCTTGCGGCGCTGCTCGGCGGGCAGCGGGTCGTGCGCGCGGCACAGCAGGATGTCGGGCTGGATGCCGATGCCGCGCAGCTCCTTGACCGAGTGCTGGGTCGGCTTGGTCTTGATCTCGCCCGAGCCGCCGACCACCGGCACCAGCGTCAGGTGCATGAAGACGCAGTGGTTGCGGCCGAGCTCGACGCCGAGCTGACGGATCGCCTCGAGGAACGGCAGCGACTCGATGTCGCCCACCGTGCCGCCGATCTCGACCATGCAGACATCGGAGTCGCCGGCGCCGAGCAGGATGTTGCGCTTGATCTCATCGGTGATGTGCGGGATCACCTGCACCGTCGCGCCGAGGTAGTCGCCGCGGCGCTCCTTGGCGATCACCCGCTCGTAGATGCGGCCGGTGGTGAAGTTGCTGTTGCGGCCGGTGACCGTGCGCACGAAGCGCTCGTAGTGGCCGAGGTCGAGGTCGGTCTCGGTGCCGTCGTCGGTGACGAACACCTCACCGTGCTGGAACGGGCTCATCGTGCCCGGATCGACGTTGATGTAGGGGTCGAGCTTGACCATCGCGACCTTCAGGCCGCGGGCCTCGAGGATGGCGCCCAACGAGGCGGAGGCGATGCCCTTCCCGAGAGAGGAAACGACACCGCCGGTGACGAATACGAACCGAGGCATGGGCACCGCCGCTGTGTGTCGCCGCGGCCGGGACGGCCATGGCGCGACGGGTTGTCAGATTAGCAAATCGCGGCCCGTCGCTCAACGCGCCGCGAGCACCGCGGGCGCGTCCTCCCAGATGAGGCGCAAGCGCCCGGCGCCCGATGCGTCGGACGGGGCGGCGAAGGCCGCCGACACCAGCACCCCGGGCACCGCGACGATGCGGTCGCCGGCGCACACGACGGGCAAGCGGTCGCGCTCCCACGGCAGCACACCCGCGGCGCGCATCAGTTCACCCAGACCTCGGCGCGGGCCGCCCTCGCGCAGCGCCACCCGCGCGCCGGGCAGGCGCGTCCGGACCGTGAGCCGCGACGGCAACGCCGCCCTCGCGATGGGTCCCGATGGATCCGGCACCAAGCGCAGACGGCCACGACCGGGACCGAGCGGGTGCGCGCGCCGCCGAGCCCAGTCCCAGCCGTGCGAGGCCGGTACGCGGTCCACGGCACCGACCGCGTGCGGCGCCGTGTCGGTCGACAGAAGATACAGCCGACCACGGAATCGCCGCACCTCGCCGCCGCCCCAACGCACCACGGGCTGCGCATCGGCCCGCGCCGCGCGCAGCTCGACGCGGATGCGCTCGAGATGCACCGCGTCGGGCATCGATGCACCCTGTCCGCGCAACCAGGCGCGCAGCGCGTTGCGTTGTCGGGCAGCGGAGAGCCCCTCAAGCACCGCCAGGTCGAGCGCGGCTCCGGCGCCTGCGGGATCGCCCCTCGCAAGGTCCGTCTGAGCGAGGTCGGCGAGCAATGCCCGGGCCTCGCCGAGCCGCAGCGCGCTGCGCGCCGCCACCGCCGCCGCCGCCGGCCACCGCGCGCGCAGCGACGGCGTGACCTGCCGCCGCAGGTAGTTGCGGTCGAAACGCTCGTCACGGTTGGTCTCGTCGATCACGACGGGCAGGCGCCGCCGCGCGACGAACGCTTCGAGCTCGGCGCGCGTCGAACCGAGCAGCGGACGCAGCATCCACCCCGCTCCGCACGGCATGACCGACGGCATCGCCGCGAGCCCGTCGACGCCGGCGCCGCGCATCAGCATCAGCAGCATCGTCTCGAGCTGGTCGTCGAGATGATGGGCGGTGAGCAGCGCCTCGCCGGGGCGCAGCGCCGCCGCGAACGCGGCACGGCGGGCGCGGCGCGCCTCGGCCTCGAGCGACAGACCCTTGCCGCGCCGCACCTCGACCCGACGCACGGTCACCGGCACGCCGAGCGCGCGACCGAGACGGCGGCACTGTCGTGCCCAAGCGGCGGACGCCGGCTGCAGTTGATGGTCGATGTGCAGCGCGCGCAGCGGCAGCGCCCGCCAACGCGCCGACGACCGTCGCAAGGCGACCAAGGCCCCGAGCAGCGCGACCGAATCGGGACCGCCGCTCAACGCGACACAGAGACGGGAGACAGGCGCCTCGCGCGACAGGATGGCGAGCCGCTCGCCGAGCGCGACGACGAGCGGATCGCGCCGGCTCAGCTCTTGTCCTCGCTGAACACGCCGAACCCGGCGATGCGCTCACGGCGCGCGGCGCGCAGACGCTCCGCCGGCAGCGCGCGCAGCTCCGCGAGATGCCGCTGCAGCGCCGCGCCGAGCGCCGCGCAGGTGGCCGCGACATCGCGGTGTGCACCGCCGAGCGGCTCCGGGATGACCTCGTCGACCAGCCCGAGCTTCTGCAGCCGATCGGCGGTGAGGCCCATCGCCTCGGCGGCGGCCTCTTTCTTGTCGGCGCTCTTCCAGAGGATGGACGCGCAGCCCTCGGGCGAGATCACCGAGTAGGTGCTGTACTGCAGCATCAGCAGCCGGTCGCAGACACCGATGGCGAGCGCTCCGCCCGAGCCGCCCTCGCCGATCACCGCGCTGATCACCGGCACGCGCAGCCGCGACATCTCGAACAGGTTGCGGGCGATCGCCTCGCTCTGCCCGCGCTCTTCGGAGTCGAGGCCGGGGTAGGCGCCCGGGGTGTCGATGAAGGTGATGAGCGGCAGACCGAAACGCTCGGCGAGCCGCATCAGGCGCAGCGCCTTGCGGTAGCCCTCGGGCTTCGGCATGCCGTAGTTGCGGCGGACGCGCTCCTTGGTGTCGCGGCCCTTCTGGTGGCCGATGACCACCACGGCCTCGCCGCCGAGCCGCGCAAGCCCGCCGATCAACGCCGGATCGTCGGCGAACATGCGGTCGCCGTGCAGCTCCTGGAACTCGCCGAAGGCCTGCGAGAGGTGATCGAGCGTGTACGGCCGCTGCGGATGGCGCGCGAGCTGCGTGATCTGCCACGGCGAGAGGCCCGAGAAGATGCTGCGGGTCAGCTGGTCGCTCTTCGACTGCAGACGGCGGATCTCGTCCTGAAGGTTGACGCCGGCGTCGGCGTTCACATGGCGCAGCTCGTCGATCTTCGCTTCCAGCTCGGCGATCGGCTGCTCGAAATCGAGGAAGTTGAGTCCCATGGGGTCAGACTACACCGTAGGACGACCCCGGGGTACCGCCCGGCGGACCGTAGGCCACACGCAGGCCCTCCGCACCCACCAGCTGCTCGAGCGCCTCGAGCAGCGCCGGGCTTGCGCGCACGCGCCACTCCGGCCCGAGCTCGAGCGCCGCGCTCGCCTTCTCGCCCGCGTAGCGCACGCCGACGGCACAAGGCCCCGGGCGGTGCGGTGCGAGCACATCGGCGAGGCGTTGCAGCAGCAGTCCGTGGTCGGCGCCCGGCGCGCGTGGCCACAGCAGCACGATGCGCTGCGCCTGCTCCTCGCGGGCACGATCGAGGTCGACGATGCGCTTCGCCGACATGCGCCAGGCATCGCCCACCTCGTCGAAGCGCAGCTGCCCCTCGACCAGCACCATCGCGTCCTTCACGACGAGCTCGCGGTGGCGCTGCAGCACCTCGTCGAACAGCGTGACCTCGATGCGGCCGGTGCGGTCGTCGAGCACCAGCGAGGTGCGGTTGCCGCGCTTGCGCACCTCGTGGATGTAGCCGGCCACGGCGGCGCTGCGGCCGCCGAAGAAACCGCGCTCCGCTGCGCCCTGCGCGGGCCGGTCGCTGACCAGGTCGGCGATGCGGCCGGTGACGAAGCGGCCGAGGTCGCGCTCGTAGCGGGTGATCGGATGGCCGGTGAGGTAGAGGCCGAGCGTCTCGCGCTCGCCGGCGAGCCGCACCGCCTCGCTCCACTCGGGCTGCTGCGGCGCGGCCGGTGCTGCGCCCGCCGCATCGTCGCCCCCGCCGCCGCCCGGCGCCGAGGCGAGACCGAAGAGATCCACCTGCCCCGTCTCCGCGGCGCGCGTCGACTGCTCCCCGAGCTGCACCGCGGCGGGCAGGCGCGCCATCAGCGTGGCGCGGTTGACACCCAAAGAATCGAGGCTGCCCGACCGGATCAGCGCCTCGAACACGCGCCGGTTCACCTTGTCGAGGTCGAGGCGTCGGCAGAGGTCCTCGAGGCTGCGGTAGGGTCCGCCCGCCTCGCGCTGCGCGACGATGGACTCGACCGCGCCCTCGCCCACTCCCTTGATCGCGCCGAGGCCGTAGCGCACGCGACGCGGTCCCGCGACCACGAAGGCCCAGCCCGAGGCGTTGACATCGGGCGGCAGCACCTCGAGACCCATGCTGTCGCACTCGTCCTTCAGCGTGACGATCTTGTCGGTGTGGGCCATGTCGGCCGATAGCACCGCGGCCATGTAGGCCTCGGGATGGTGCGCCTTGAGCCAGGCCGTCTGGTAGGAGAGCAGCGCATAGGCGGCCGAGTGCGATTTGTTGAAGCCGTAGCCCGCGAACTTCTCCATCAGGTCGAAGATGTGCGCGGCCTGGTGCTCGGGCACGCCCTGCGCCTTGGCGCCGTCGACGAAGATGCTGCGCTGCTTGGCCATCTCCTCGGGCTTCTTCTTGCCCATGGCGCGGCGCAGCAGGTCGGCACCGCCGAGCGTGTAGCCGGCCAGCACCTGCGCGATCTGCATCACCTGTTCCTGGTAGAGGATCACGCCGTAGGTCGGCTTGAGCACCGGCTCCAGGCGGGGGTGCAGGTAGTCGATCGGGCCGTCGATGCGGCCGTGCTTGCGGGCGATGAAGTCGTCGACCATGCCCGACTGCAGCGGGCCCGGACGGAACAGCGCGACGAGGGCGACGATGTCCTCGAAGCAGTCGGGCTGAAGCCGGCGCACCAGGTCCTTCATGCCGCGCGATTCGAGCTGGAACACGGCGGTCGTCCGGCAGGACTTCAGCAACGCGAAGGTCGCGGCGTCGTCCATCGGCAGTTCGGCCATGTCGAGCGGCGGTCCCTGCTCGCCGGCGGCGATGCGCGCGGCGTTGATGGTCCGCACCGCATGGTCGATCACGGTGAGCGTGCGCAGGCCGAGGAAATCGAACTTCACGAGGCCCGCAGCCTCGACATCGTCCTTGTCGAACTGCGTGACCACCGAACCGCCGCCCGCTTCGCAGTAGAGCGGCGCGAAGTCCTCGATGACCGACGGCGCGATCACCACGCCGCCGGCGTGCTTGCCGGCGTTGCGCGTCAGGCCTTCGAGCGAGCGTGCGAGGTCGATGAGCGCGCGCACCTCGTCGTCCGACTTGTAGAGCCGCTTGAGCTCGGGCTCCTTCTCCAACGCCGAGTCGAGGGTGATGTCGAGCTCGAACGGCACCAGCTTTGCGATGCGGTCGACCCACGGGAACGGATGGCCGAGCACGCGCCCGGTATCGCGGACCACCGCCTTCGCCGCCATGGTGCCGTAGGTGATGATCTGCGAGACGCGCCGTCGGCCGTACTTGTCGGCGACGTAGTCGATGACGCGGTCGCGGCCGTCCATGCAGAAGTCGATGTCGAAGTCCGGCATCGACACGCGCTCGGGGTTGAGGAAGCGCTCGAACAGCAGGTCGTACTGCAGCGGGTCGATGTCGGTGATGCCGAGCGAGTAGGCGACGAGCGAACCTGCGCCCGAACCGCGCCCCGGCCCCACCGGCACGCCGTTGGCGCGCGCCCAGCGGATGAAGTCCGCGACGATGAGGAAATAGCCCGAGAAACCCATCTGGCAGATGACCGCGAGCTCGCTGTCGAGCCGCGACCGGTAGGCCGCGCGGTCGGCCTCCGCGAGCTGCGCAAGCCGCCCGAAGCGCGACTCGAGACCGAGCGCCGCCTCCTTGCGCAGGAAGTCCTCGATGCTGATGCCGTCCGGCACCGGGAAGGCGGGCAGCCGCGACTCGCCGAGATGCAGCGCGAGACTGCAACGGCGCGCGATCGCCACGCTGTTGGCGAGCGCTTCCGGCAGGTCGGCGAAGAGCGCCGCCATCTCGTCGGGCGTGCGCAGGTATTGCTGCTGCGTGTAGCGGCGGGAGCGACCGGG
>CANHFH010000128.1 GCA_947459825.1 Pseudomonadota bacterium
CCTCGATGCGGCGCTCGAGCTCACGGTTGCCCGGATAGTCCGGCTGTTGCCCCGTCGAGATGCTGTTGAGATAGGCCGTGTTGGGCTTGAACGGCAGATAGGCGCCCGACCGGCGGGTGTGGTCGATCAGTTGCTCCAGAAGGAAATGCGCCCGCTCGGGTCCGTGGGTCTTGAGGACCGAGTCGATGGACTCCAGCCACTCACGGGTCTCGCCGGGATCGAAATCCTGATGCTGCGTATCAGCCATGCTGATGAGGCCTGCCTGTGAAAAACCGTATGTTAACTTGTCCGGGAGCCGGGGTCAGCGGTATGCGCTGTGTTAGCATGACGGCCCTCACGGTTTGGCGCCCATCGACGTCATGTCCGACCTCATCACCCTGCGCCGCCCCGACGACTGGCACCTGCACCTGCGCGACGGCGCCGCCCTCGCAGCCGTGCTGCCGCACACCGCGCGGCAGTTCGCGCGCGCCATCGTGATGCCGAACCTCAAGCCGCCGGTCACCACGACGCGCCTCGCGGGCGAGTACCGCGACCGCATCCTCGCCGCCCGCCCGCCCGGCTCCGACTTCCAGCCGTTGATGACGCTCTACCTCACGGACAACACCCCGCCCGTCGAGGTCGACCGCGCCAAGGACAGCGGTTTCGTCGCCGGCTTCAAGATGTACCCCGCGGGCGCCACCACCAACTCGGACTCGGGCGTCACCGATGTACGCCGCACCGACGCCGTGCTCGCCCGCATGGCCGAGCTCGGCGTGGTGCTGCAGGTGCACGGCGAGGTGACCCACGAGCATGTCGATGTCTTCGACCGCGAGCAGCGCTTCATCGACGACATCCTCGCGTCGCTCGTGGACCGCCATCCACGTCTGCGCGTGGTGTTCGAGCACATCACCACGCGTGCGGCCGTCGAGTTCGTGCGCGGTGCGCGCGACGGCGTCGCCGCGACCATCACGCCGCAGCATCTGCTGCACAACCGCAACGACCTCTTCCGCGGCGGGATCCGACCGCACTTCTACTGCCTTCCCGTGCTGAAGACCCAGCAGGACAGGCTCGCGCTCGTCGAGGCCGCCACCAGCGGCCATCCGCGCTTCTTCCTCGGCACCGACAGCGCACCGCACGCCCGCCACACCAAGGAGAGCGAGTGCGGCTGCGCCGGCATGTATTCGGCGCACGCGGCGCTGGAACTCTACGCCGAGGTGTTCGAGGACGCCGGCGCCCTTGATCGCCTCGAGGATTTCGCCTCGCACTTCGGCCCGGACTTCTATCGCCTGCCCCGCAACGAGGGCACGGTCACGCTCGCCCGCCGCGAGTGGTCGCCGCCCGCGGTATATCCGCTCGGGGGGACCGATGTCGTCGTGCCGATGCGCGCCGGCGGCACGCTGCGCTGGCAACAGGTGATCGGGTGAGCGATTCCGGCCCCGGAAACGCCGGACCGCAGATCCCTGCGCCGCAGGTCCTCATGTCGCGGCGGTTCCGCGGCTTCCTGCCCGTCGTGGTCGATGTGGAGACCGGCGGGCTCAACGCCGCGCGCGATGCGCTGCTCGAGATCGCCGCCGTGATCATCGAGATGGATGCCGACGGCAAGCTGCGTCGCGGCGAGACCCACTCGTACCATGTCAAACCGTTCGAGGGCGCGAACATCGAAGCCGCCTCGCTCGCGGTGACCGGCATCAAGCCCTTCCATCCGTTGCGACCGGCGATCGACGAGAAGGACGCTCTGACGCGGATCTTCAAGGAGGTGCGAGAGGCCGTGCGCCGCAACGGCTGCAAGCGCGCCGTGCTGGTCGGCCACAACGCCTCGTTCGATCTCGGCTTCCTCAACGCCGCGGTCACGCGCGCCGACATCAAGCGCAACCCCTTCCACCCGTTCTCGAGCTTCGACACGGTGACGCTGGCCGGCGCCGCGCTCGGCCAGACGGTGTTGGCGAAGGCTTCGCTCGCTGCCGGTTTCGGCTGGGATTCAAGCGCCGCGCATGCCGCGGCCTACGATGCGGAACGCACCGCCGATCTTTTCTGCCAGGTCTGCAACTTCTGCCTGCCGAGCTATCTCGAGGCCGAGACGCGGGCCCGGCAATTGGGCTGGATCGACGAGCCCGCCGCCACCAACGGCATCGACCCGACCTCGCCGGTCGCCGACGAGACCTCGCCCTGAGGACGGGCCGCCCACGCGGGCGGCGACAGATGCCGGGGGTCAGGTCGCGCCGGCTTCGTCCAGCGCTTTCTTGAGCTCGCCGCTGCGGAACATCTCGAGCGTGATGTCGCAACCGCCGAGGAGCTCGCCCTTCACATAGAGCTGCGGGTAGGTCGGCCAGTTCGACCAACGCTTGAGCGCCTCGCGCAGCTCAGGGTCCTCGAAGATGTTGACATGCTGGAAGCTCGCGCCGCAGGCGCGCAGCGCACCGACCGCCTGTGCCGAGAAGCCGCACTGCGGGAAATCTGGCGTACCCTTCATGAACAGCACCACGGGTGCCGCCGCGAGCTGCGCCTTGATCCGGTCCTCGATGTTCATCGTGCGATCTCCTGCTTTTCCTGACGGCGCGCCTTGCGGCGCGTCTCGAGCGTCGCCAACAAAGCCCATTGTTCATCGGCGCTCATCCTGATCCAACCGGCGATCTCGTCCCGCGTACGCAGGCACCCTGCGCAGTGTCCCGCGGCATCGAGCGCACAGACGCTGATGCACGGCGACATGGGCCGGGCACGCGGCATGCCATCGATGTTCCGGGCCGTTCCGTCCATGGTCCTCGGGAGGGGTGGTTCGAGCGCGTTGAATTATGGGGGTGCGCCCCGTATTCTTCAAATCCGGTCGAAACAACTCCGCGGAGTCCCCAGATGAAGAATCCCCTCGACAGCGTCGGCACCACCGTCACGCTGGGCGTCGCGTTCTCGGTCGTCTTGATGCTGCTGCTGCAGCCCAACGACTATTTCGCGCACATGAGCCTCGGCCGCTGGCTGCACATCGTCACCGGCATCTTCTGGATCGGCCTGCTCTACTACTTCAATGTCGCGCAGATCCCGGCTCTGGCCGCGGCGAACGCCGACAAGGGCGGTCCCGGCGGAGCCGGCATCGTCAAGTATGTGGCGCCGCGCGCGCTGCTGTGGTTCCGCTGGGCGGCGCTCGCCACCTTCGTGACCGGCATCTGGCTGCTCGGACCCCGCCTCGGCGACGCGTTCCTGCTGCGTGAAGGCAGCGTCGTGATCGGCATCGGCGCCTGGCTCGGCACCATCATGCTGTTCAATGTCTGGGCGATCATCTGGCCGAACCAGAAGAAGGTCATCGGCGTCGTGCAGGCGACCGATGAGGAGAAGGCGAAGGCGCGTCGTACGGCCACGCTGACCTCGCGCGTCAACTTCCTGCTGTCCTTCCCCATGCTGCTCTGCATGATGGGTTCGGCGCACGGCCTGCCGTTCTGAGACGGCGCTGACTCAACGCGGGGCGCGCGGTCCCTGATACCGGATCGCGCGCCCCGGGTTCCCCTGCCGGACGCAAGCTGCGTCCGGAACCCCCTCGACCAACCACCAGACCTCGCGGCTGCTTTCGCCGGCGGGACGGCGGTCCATCGCCTCGAAGCACGGCGCCAACCGCGAACCGGGGACCAGGAGCACGCGCCGCGGGTCCTGCGCGATCCAAGCGGACGCGTCGTGCGCCTCCGCAGGGCCCTCGCGCCACCGCGCATGGCCGAAGTTCACGACCTCACGGTCGAGGTAGAGGAGGAACTGCTCCTTGTAGGCGAGCAGGCCGAGCTCCCGGTCGCGCGGCGCCCGCTCAAGCAGCTGCGCGACGAAGCCTGAAGCGGAGCGTTCGGCGTTCAGTTGCGGCGCGACCCCGAGGCCCCACGCGAGCGTCAGGCAGCCGAGCACCGCAGGCCATGCGAAGACCGGTCGAAGACGGGCCGCGAGCAGCCAAGCCGCGAGGCCGACGATGGCGAAGGCCCAAAGCGGCACGAGCGAATCCAACGGGGTGTCATCGAGCAGCGCGGACGCCTTCGGCAGACCCAGCACCGACCCGACCACTATGGCCCAGGCCGGGATGAGCAGCACGGCCCCCAGGCCGAGCGACAAGCGCCCGACGCCGATGCGTCGGTACAGCGCCGCCAGATGTGGTGCGGCGGCGAGCGCCAAGGCCGGCAAGGCCGGCAGGACATAGACGCCGCGCTTGCCGGTGCTCAGCGAGAAGAACAGCACCACCGCGATGGCGAACCCCAAAGGCAGCAGCGTCGCCGCGCGGTGCGCACGCCAGTCCTCCCGCCAGGGTCGCCACAGCCAGAACAGCAACGCGCTCAGCGGCAGCCACAACGCCGGGATCACCTCGACGAGGTAGTAGTACGGCGGCCTGATGTGGTGCCACGCGTCCGTGTAGCGCTTCACGGTCTGCTGGAACAGCAGTTCGTCCCGATAGGCCGCGAGTTCGGGCGTGCCCACCTGCTGCACATGCCAGAGCATGGGCAGAAGCCACGCCGCGATGACGACGAAGAAACCCGCGAGCACGGTCAGCACCGCCGCCGGACGCAGCGCCCCCGCTGCGACCGCGGCCGCATCGCGACGCCGCAACAGCCACGCGATGGGCAGCAGCAACAGCGCGAGGAAGCCGACCGCCTTGTCGACGACCCCGAGTCCCGCCGCGACGCCGCCCAACAGCGCCAGACCCAGATGCGGCCCCGACAGCAGGTGCCGCGACAGCGCCCAGACAGACAGTGTGATGAAGAAGATCAAGGTCGCGTCGATCTGCGCCCCGCGGGTGACCTGCACGAACTGCACGCAGCAGGCGAGCGTCAGCGCGGCCGCGAGCCCCGCCTCACGACCATGCAGGCGGCGACCGAGGTCGTAGACCAGCAGCAGCGTGCCGAGCGAGGCCAGCATCGAGGGCAGCAGGAACGCGGCGCGCGTCGAACCCGTGACGACATAGCTAACCGCGATCATCCAGAAATGCAGCGGCGGCTTGTCCTGGTAGAGGTCGCCGCCCGCGTGCGGGATCAGCCAGTACCCGCTCCGGACCATGTCGAAGGCGACACCGGCGAACCGCGGCTCGTCGGCGGGCCAGGGATCGCGCAGTCCGAAGCCTGCGAAGATGAGCACCAGGAACGCAAGACCGATCCACATGAGATCGGACGAGCGGACCTGCAGGTCGGGCTTCACCCGTCGACCTGCTGACGGCCGCTGTGGATCAGATAGATGTTGCGCAGGTAGACGAAGAGCCCGAGCCCCTGCCCTGCGATGAACACCGGGTCACGCTTGTGGATGGCGTAAGCCAGCAGCGTCGCGCCGCCCGCCAGGCTGAAGTACCAGAACGCGCGTGGCACGATGCTGCGCCTCACGCGCTCGCTCGCCAACCACTGGACGATGAACCGCGCCGAGAACAGCGCCTGGCCCATGAATCCGACGACGATCCAGGCGAGCGTTTCGCTGTTGTCCATAAGTCCCCTCCGGGGTTTCAGAGTTCGCGGGCGGTCAGGCCCGGCTTGAAGCGACGGCGCAGCCACATCACGCCGAAGATGTCGACGATGCCGACCCAAAGCCGGTCGAACAATCCGTACTTCGAGGTGCCGCGCTCGCGCGGCCGATGCTTCACCGGCACCGACACCACGCGCTTGCCGGCGCGCAGGAACAGCGCCGGCAGGAACCGGTGCATGTGGTCGAAGCGCGGCAGGTCCATGAAGGTCTCGCGGTGCATGACCTTGATGCCGCAGCCGGTGTCGGGCGTACCGTCACCGAGCAGCCAGCCGCGTACGCCGTTCGCCACCCGCGATTGGGCATGGCGCAGCCAGGTGTCGCGCCGCTGCACGCGGTTGCCCATCACGAGCTCCGCGTTGCCGCGCTCCGCGAACAGGGCGGGGATGTCGGCGGGATCGTTCTGGCCGTCGCCGTCGAGCGTCGCGATCCACTCGGCGCGCGCGTGCCGCACCCCGGAGCAGACGGCCGCGCTCTGCCCGGCGCGGAACGAGTGCGA
>CANHFH010000129.1 GCA_947459825.1 Pseudomonadota bacterium
AGCTCACGCCGCTCGCCTTCATCGTCGCCGCCTGTGTGCGGGCGCTCGCCGAGTTCCCGACCTTCAACGCCTCGCTCGACGAGTCAGGCCAGAACCTCGTCCTCAAGAAGTACTTCCATCTCGGCTTCGCCGCCGACACACCGCAGGGCCTCCTGGTGCCGGTGATCCGCGACGCCGACCGTAAGGACATCTTCGGCATCGCGCGCGATCTCGGCGCGCTCTCCGAGCGTGCCCGCGCCGGCAAGCTCAGCGGCACCGACATGCAGGGAGGTTGTTTCACGGTGTCGAGCCTCGGCGGCATCGGCGGCACCGCGTTCACGCCCATCATCAACCCGCCCGAGGTCGCGATCCTCGGCGTGTCGCGATCGACGATGCGGCCGGTGTGGCGCGATGGCGCGTTCGCGCCGCGGCTGATGCTGCCGCTGTCGCTGTCCTACGATCACCGTGTCATCGACGGCGCCACCGGCGTGCGCTTCACCTCCTGGCTCGCCGACTGTCTCGCCCAGCCCGAGGCATTGCTCGGCGCGATGCGGTCCTGAGGCACGCCGCCATGCAGCCGGAAGACATCAAGGTCCCCGATCTCGGCAGCTTCACCGGCGTCTCGGTGATCGAGGTGCTGGTCAAGGCGGGCGACAGCGTGGAGGCGGAGACCCCGTTGCTCACGCTCGAGACCGATAAGGCGACGATGGATGTGCCGTCACCGAAGGCCGGCACCGTAGAAGCGGTGCTGGTCGCGCGCGGCGACAAGGTCTCCACCGGTAGCGTGATCGCGCGGTTGATCCCTGCGGCATCGGCGGCATCGACGGCGACGGCTGCGACCGCTGCGGCACCGCAGACGGCCGTTGCGGCAGCGCCGGTGGTCGCTGCGCCGCCGACGGCGTCCGCGGTGTCCGCCCCGAAGTCAGCGCCGGCGTCTGCTGCGCCTGTCGCGTCGCCGGCGCCCGTGATCGAGCGTGGCCCCGTGGCGGGCACCGACCGTCACGCCCCGGTGCTGGTCCTCGGCGCGGGACCGGGTGGGTATACGGCGGCATTCCGCGCCGCTGACCTCGGGCTCGAAGTGGTGCTGGTCGAGCGCTGGTCGAGTCTCGGCGGTGTCTGTCTCAATGTCGGCTGCATCCCGTCCAAGGCGCTGCTGCATGCCGCACGCGTCATCGACGAGGCGGAATCCATGGCGGAGCACGGCATCCGCTTCGGTGCTCCGCAGATCGACATCGACAAGCTCCGCGCTTGGAAGTCGGGCGTCGTGGGCAAGCTCACCGGCGGTCTGAACGCGCTCGCCCGCCAGCGCAAGGTCACCGTGGTCCACGGCGACGGCCGCTTCGTCGCGCCGCGCGTGCTCGAGGTCGCGGGCAAAGACGGGGTGCAGCGGATCGGATTCGACCACTGCATCATCGCCGCGGGGTCCGAGCCGGTGAAGCTGCCCTTCGTGCCGGACGACCCGCGGGTGATGGATTCCACCGGCGCGCTCGACCTCAAGGATCTGCCGAAGCGCTTGTTGGTGATCGGCGGCGGCATCATCGGACTCGAGATGGGCTGCGTGTACGACGCGCTCGGCACGAAGGTCAGCGTCGTCGAGCTCATGGACCAGCTGATGCAGGGCGCCGATGCCGACCTCGCGCGGCCGTTGGAGAAACGCCTGCGCAAGCGTTTCGAGGCGCTGATGCTGCGCACGAAGGTCAAAGCCGTGGAGGCGCTGCCCGAGGGCCTGCGCGTCACCTTCGAGGGCGAGGGCGCACCTGCGCCGCAGGTCTATGACCGCGTGCTCGTCGCCGTCGGCCGCAAGCCGAACGGCGCGCTGATCGGCGCGGATGCGGCGGGTCTCGCGGTCGATCCGCGCGGCTTCATCAGCGTCGACAAGCAGATGCGCACCGCGGTGCCGCACATCTTCGCGATCGGCGACATCGTGGGTCAGCCCATGCTCGCCCACAAAGCGACGCACGAGGGCAAGGTCGCGGCGGAGGTCATCGCGGGCGAGAAACGCGCCTTCGATGCGCGGGTCATCCCGTCGGTCGCGTACACCGACCCCGAGGTGGCTTGGGTGGGACTCACGGAGACCGAAGCGAAAGCCAAGGGCATCGCCTACGAGAAAGGCATGTTCCCGTGGGCGGCGAGCGGACGCTCGTTGGCGCAGGGCCGCGACGAGGGCTTCACCAAGCTGCTCTTCGACCCCACCACGCACCGCGTGCTCGGCGGCGGTCTCGTCGGGTCCAATGCGGGGGAGCTCGTCGGCGAGATCGCGCTCGCCATCGAGATGGGCGCCGACGCGGCGGACATCGGACTCACCATCCATCCGCACCCGACGCTGTCGGAGTCCATCGCGATGTCGGCCGAGGCCTTCGAAGGCACGCTCACCGACCTCTACATCCCCAAGCGCAGGTGAGCTGAAGGCGGACGGTCGCTCAGCCGAGCCGGCGCAGGTCCTCGAGATAGGCGCGCTCGTCGGGCAGGCGACCGGCACGCTGCGCTTCCCAGAGCGCCCGACCGAGCGCTTCCATCATCCGATGCTCGGCGTCCATGCGGCCATGGCGCACGGCGAGGCGCGCGTGCAGGGCAGCGATGCCTGCGGGGCGGTCGGTGCCGACCTGTTCGCGCAGCGCGAGATGCATCGACAGATGCAGGAAGGGGTTGGTCACGCCGCCCTCCGGTGTGAACTGTGCGTGCAGCGCCTCGTCACCGCGCTCGAGCCAGCCGTGGTACTCGGGGTGCTCGCGGATCACATCGACCAACTGCGCCTCGAGGGGCGTGACGGGCAGCCCGTCGCGGCCGCGCCGCCAGGCTTCGAGCCAGGTGCGGCGCATGTCCTCGCGCGACTGACCGAAGAGCGCGCTCATGCGTCGGCCCGGGTCTTGCCGCGCCAAGCGCAGAGGTCGGCGATGGGGCAGGCCGGGCAGGCAGGCTTGATCGCCTTGCAGGTGTAGCGGCCGTGCAGGATGAGCCAATGATGCGCGTCCTTGAGGAACTCGGCGGGCACGGCTCGCAGCAGCTTCTTCTCGACCGCGAGCGGCGTGCTGCCTTTGGCGAGGCCCGTCCGGTTGGCCACGCGGAAGATGTGCGTATCCACCGCCATCGTCGGTTCGCCGAAGGCGGTGTTGAGCACGACATTGGCGGTCTTGCGGCCGACACCGGGCAGCGATTCGAGGTCCTCGTGGGCGCGGGGCACCGCGCCGCCATGGCGCTCGAGCAGCAGACCGCAGGTGGCGATGACGTTCTTGGCCTTGGTCTTGTAGAGACCGATGGTGCGGATGTGCTGCGACAGACCTTCTTCACCGAGCGCGAGGATGGCTGCGGGCGTGCCCGCGACCGGGAACAGCTTACGGGTCGCGAGGTTGACGCTGCGGTCGGTGGCCTGCGCGGAGAGGATGACCGCGATCAGCAGCTGGAAGGGATCGCCGTACTCGAGCTCGGTGGTCGGATGCGGGTTGCGGGAGCGCAGCCGCTCGAACATCTGCTGACGGGCTTCAGGCTTCATGGTGCGCCGCCGTCGCGGCGGGTGGAGAGCCGAGCGGCGCGTGCCTTGCGCTCGGCGAGCAGCGCGAGCCGATCGGCTTCACGGCGCCCACGACGCGCGCGGTGGGCCTCGTAGCGGCGCAGGTTGTCACCCGGAGCGGGCTCCGTCGAGAACGGCGCCTGCGCCGTACGCGGGGCGAGGGTGATGCAATCCACGGGACAGGGAGCGATGCAGAGCTCGCATCCGGTGCACAGGTCGTCGAGCACCACATGCAGCTGCCGCTGCGCGCCGACGATGGCGTCGACGGGGCAGGGCGGCAGGCAACGCGCGCAGCCGATGCAGCGGGCGGCGTCGATCACGGCGACCATCGGCGGACCCGCCGTGCCGCACTCCGGATCGATGGGGCGGACGGGGAGTCCGGTGAGCGTCGCGAGCCGCTGCAGCGTCGTTTCGCCGCCCGGCGGACAGCGGTTGATGTCCGCAGCACCCCCAGCGATGGCCTCGGCGTAGGGTCGGCAGCCGTCATAGCCGCAGCGTGTGCACTGGGTCTGCGGCAGCAGCGCGTGCAGGGCCTCGGCGAGGGACGGTGATGCGGCCACGCCGCGTTCAGCTGATCGGCAGGCCGCTGGCCGCGCCCTCGTCGGGCGACAGCAGATAGACGCGGTCGTCGGCATCCGAGGCGCAGAGCACCATGCCTTCGGAGACGCCGAAGCGCATCTTGCGCGGCGCGAGATTGGCGACCACCACGACCTGCCGGCCGACGAGGCTGGCGGCGGTGTAGGTCTTGCGGATGCCGGAGAACACCGTGCGGCGTTCGCTGCCGAGTTCCAGGGTGAGCTTCAGCAGTTTGTCGGACCCTTCGACATCGCTTGCGTCGACCACCTTCGCGACGCGCAGGTCGAGCTTGGCGAAGGCGTCGATGGTGATGACGCCGGGCGTGGCGGCAGGAACCGGCGCCGCAGCGCTCTTCTTCGGCGCGGCCGTCGCAGCGACGATCGGCCCAGCGACGATCGGCGCAGCGGCGATCGTCGTGGGCGCGACCGTCGGCGCTGCAGGCGTCTCGATCAGCTCCGCGACCACCTTCGGGTCGAGGCGCAGCGCGAGCGGCTCGTACGGGGCGAGCGGACGGCCCAGCAGCGGCGTCGTGATCTCGTCCCACGACGACAGCGGCGCGCCGAGGAAACCGGCGGCCTTGCAGGCGGTGTCGGGCAGCACGGGTGCGAGGTACACCATCAGCACGCGGAACAGGTTGATGCCCTGTGTGGCGACCGCGAGCGCCTCGGCGGCGCGGGCCGGATCTTTGGCGAGCGCCCAGGGCTTGTGGGCATCGACATACTGGTTGGCGCGGTCGGCGAGCGCCATGATCTCGCGCATGGCCTGCGCGTAGTCGAGACCCTCGTAGAGCTCGGCGATGCGCGGCGCCGCCGCCGTGAATGCGGCGTAGAGGTCCGGGTCCGGCAGTTCACGGGCGAGCTCGCCGCCGCCCTTGGCGACGAAACCTGCGCAGCGGCTCGCGATGTTGACGAGCTTGCCGACGAGATCGGAGTTCACGCGGGCGGTGAAATCACCGAGCGCAAGGTCGATGTCGTCGACGCCGGGGCCGAGCTTTGCGGCGAAGTAGTAGCGCAGCGCCTCGGGCGGCAGGCGTTCGAGGTAACGGCGCGCCGTGACGAAAGTCCCCCGCGACTTCGACATCTTCTGGCCGTCGATGGTCAGGAAGCCGTGCACATGCACCGCCGTCGGCTTGCGGTAGCCGGAACCGTCGAGCACCGCGGGCCAGAAGAGCGTGTGGAAGTAGCTGATGTCCTTGCCGATGAAGTGATGCAGCTCGATGCCGCTGTCCGGCTTCAGGAAGGCGTCGATGTCGAGGCCGCGACGGTCGCAGAGCGCCTTGAGGCTGCCGAGATAGCCGATCGGGGCGTCGAACCAGACATAGAAGTACTTGCCGGGATGGCCCGGGATCTCGAAGCCGAAGTAGGGTGCATCGCGCGAGATGTCCCAGTCCTGGAGGCCTGTCTCGAACCATTCAGCGAGCTTGGCACGCACCGAGTCCTGCAGCGATCCGCTCTTCACCCACTCGCGCAGCATCGGTTCGAAGCGGCCGAGCGCGAAGAAAAGGTGTTCCGAGTCCCTCCACACCGGCGTGGTGCCGGAGATGGTCGACTTCGGTTCGATGAGATCGGCGGGCGAGTAGGTCGCACCGCAGACCTCGCAGGAATCGCCGTACTGGTCGACCGCTTTGCAGCGCGGGCAGGTGCCGCGGACATAGCGATCGGGCAGGAACATGCCGGCCTGTTCGTCGTAGGCCTGGCGCACGCTGCGCTGGGTGATGTGGCCCGCGGACTTCAGACGCCCGAACATGAGGTCCGTGAAGTGGCGGTTCTCGGCGCTGTGCGTGCTGTGGAACTGGTCGTGGCCGATCAGGAAGCCCTGGTAGTCGGCGCGATGGTCGGCCGCGACCCGGGCGATCAGCGTTTC
>CANHFH010000130.1 GCA_947459825.1 Pseudomonadota bacterium
AGGTCGTGCGCGCCAACATGACCGAGGCGAAGTACACCCTCGCCGTGCCGGCCTATCTCTACGAGCAGGGGCTGCGCGATTTCGCGGACATCGCGAAGTTCGCAGAACCGCTCAAACGCAAGATGTACGGCATCGAGCCCGGCAACGACGGCAACCGGATGATGATCGAACTCATCGAAGCGGACCGCTTCGGGCTCGGCGGCTTCACGCTGGTCGAGTCGAGCGAACAGGGCATGCTGGCGCAGGTCGAGCGCTCCTACAACGCACGCGAACCCATCGTGTTCTTCGGCTGGCAGCCGCACCCGATGAACAAACGCTACGACATGCGTTACCTCACGGGCGGCGACGACACCTTCGGCCCGAACTTCGGCGGCGCGATCATCCACACCGTCGTGCGCAAGGGCTATCTGCAGGAGTGCCCCAATGTCGGGCGCTTCCTGCGCAACCTGTCGTTCACCGGCGCGATGGAGAACGACCTGATGGACGGCATCCTCAACCGCAAGCTCGCGCCCGAGGAGTCGGCTGCGGTGTGGCTGCGAGCGAACCCGCAGGCGCTCGCGCCGCTGCTGGAAGGCGTGACGCGGGCGGACGGCTCGCCCATCGACGGATTTGCAGGATCGGCCGAGGGCGGCACGGCCGCCGGGGCGTGGGATCTCGAGCGTGTCGTCGGCGGACACAAGATCCCGGTCGGTCGCGTCATCGGCGACGCCATCCAGCATGCGCAGGAGAACTGGAAGCCCTTCTTCGATCTCGTCTCCCGCGTGGTGAGCGGCAGCGTCGAGGGCGTGCACGCGCTGCTCAAGGCCCTGCCCTCGTGGCTGCTGGTGCTGGCGGCGGCGGCGTTGGCCTGGGTGCTGCAGCGCTCGTGGCCGCTGGTCGCGTTCGTCACCGCCGCGCTGCTCTTCATCATGAACCAGGGCTACTGGGCGGCGACGGTCGAGACCATCGCCCTGGTCGCGGTGGCGACGCTCGCGGCGACCGCCATCGGCGTGCCGCTCGGCATCGCCGCTGCGCATCGTCCGCGGCTCTACGCAGCGCTGCGCCCGGTGCTCGATCTCATGCAGACCTTGCCGACCTTCGTCTATCTGATCCCGACGCTGGTGCTGTTCGGCCTCGGCGTCGTGCCGGGGCTCATCTCGACCGTGATCTTCGCGCTGCCGGCGCCGGTGCGTCTGACGCATCTCGGCGTCACCGGTGTGCCGCGCCCGATGCTGGAGGCAGGCGAGGCCTTCGGCGCCACCAAGTGGCAGCGGCTCCTCAAGATCGAGCTGCCCTGCGCCCTGCCCTCGATCTTCGCCGGCATCACGCAGTGCATCATGCTGAGCCTCTCGATGGTGGTGATCGCCGCGCTGGTCGGCGCCGGCGGTCTCGGCGTGCCCGTGGTGCGCGCGCTCAACAGCGTGCAGGTGGATGTCGGTTTCGAGGCCGGCATCGCCATCGTGCTGCTCGCCATCGTGCTCGACCGCTTGAGCCGACCGCGCGACAAGGGGACGGGCCGATGAGCGCCGCCCTGGAGTTCCGCGGTGTCGATGTCATCTACCCGCGTGCCAACGGCCGAGAAGGCGCTGAAGCCCTGCGCCGCGCCCTCGCAGCGCTGACCGCCGGCACGGAGACCGCGCAGGTCGCCGCCGACTGCGGCGTGACGGTCGCCGTTCGCGACGCGAGCCTCTCGGTCGCCCCCGGCGAGATCTGCGTGGTGATGGGCCTCTCCGGCTCCGGCAAGTCGACGTTGCTGCGCACCGCCAACGGGCTCACCCGCGCGACCCGCGGCCAGGTGCTGCTGGGCGGTCCCGAGGGACAGATCGACATCGCCCGCTGCGACGCCGCGGCGCTGTCTGCGGCCCGGCGTCGGCGCATCAGCATGGTGTTCCAGCAGGCCGCGCTGCTGCCTTGGCGCAGCGTGGAGGAGAACGTCGGGCTCGGCCTCGAGCTGCGCGGCGAGTCGCGCGCCGAGCGCGCGCGCGTCGTCGCCGAGAAGCTAGAACTCGTGGGGCTCGCCGACTGGGCCAAGCGCCGCATCGACGAACTGTCGGGGGGCATGCAGCAGCGGGTGGGTCTCGCGCGCGCCTTCGCCACCGAGGCCGACATCCTGCTGATGGACGAGCCGTTCTCGGCGCTCGACCCGCTGATCCGCGGCCGGCTGCAGAACGAGCTGTTGTCGCTGCAGGAACGGGTGCGCAAGACCATCCTCTTCGTCAGCCATGACCTCGACGAGGCGCTGCGCATCGGCGATCGGATCGCGATCATGGACCATGGCCGCATCGTGCAGACGGGTACGCCGCAGGACATCGTGCTGCGCCCCGCGGACCCGCGGGTGGCGGAATTCGTGCAGCACATGAACCCGTTGACGGCGCTGACGGCGGGGATGGTCATGCGGCCGATCGACCCGGCGGCGGCGCGCGACGACGCGCTGCCCGTGACCGCGGCCGATACCGACCTGCAGAGCCTCATCCGGTTGCGCGAGTCTTCGGGACGGCCGGTGCTGATCGAGGAGGACGGTCGCGTGGTCGGCGTCTGCGATACCGCCGAGATCCTGAAAGCGCTCAGTTCGGGCGCGGAGCCGCGATCTCCCTGACGGCGGCGAGCGCGATCGGATCGAGTCCGTCGGCACGACCCTCGGCGACCGCGGCCGAGATCTCGGCGCGCATGCGGGGGTCCCAGAACTTCTTCAGGTGATCGGCGGTGCTGGCAGCGCCCCGCTCCGGCCCCTCGTGGGAGAAGAACCCCGCGATCTGATTGGCCATCCGGACGAGCTTCTCGGTCTTCATGTCCTGATCCTCTGCGCCCCGCTGAACACCTCGAAACCGTCCTCACGGGCGATCGCCACCAAGGTCAGCCCCGCCGCTTCGGCGGAGCGTACCGCGAGCGCCGTCGGCGCCGACACGGCGACCAGGATGCCCGCGCCCATCATCGCGGCCTTCTGCACCATCTCGATCGAGACGCGGCTCGAGATGACGATCATGCCTTCGTCCGCGGCCTCACCGGCACGCGCCAACGCACCGGCGAGCTTGTCGAGCGCGTTGTGGCGGCCGACATCCTCCCGCACGGCGACGACACCCCTGCCCGGACGCCAGAATCCGGCAGCGTGCACGGCACGCGTCGCCCGGTTGAGCGTCTGCCCTGCAGCGAGTCCGGCCAGCGCCGCACGCACCTCGTCAGGCGTCACCGTGACGCGCGCCGTGACCTGCGGCAGCGGACGCAGCGCCTCTTCGAGGCTCTCCACGCCGCACAGACCGCAACCCACGGGGCCGGCGAGCCGGCGACGACGTTCGGCCGTCCGCTCGGCGGCATCGCCCGCGAGCGTCATGCGCAGTTCGATCCCGAGCTCCACGCCCAGCACCTCGATGTCGGCGAGCTCCGACGGCGAGGCGATGATCCCCTCGTTGAGCGAGAAGCCGACGCCGAAATCTTCGATGTCGAGCGGCGTCGCCATCATGACCGCGTAGGACGCGTGGTTGTAGGTCAGCGCGATCGCCACCTCCTCCGGCAGCGCACGGCTGCCGCCGGCGCTCCGCGCCCTGCCGACCGGGTCGTCGACCGCGCTGCTGACCGCCAACCGCGGCAGTTCAACCGCGGGCGGCGGGAGGCCCATTCGTCGGCAGCACCTGGACGGCGGTGACCTTGTACTCGGGGCAGTTGGTCGCCCAATCGGAGTTGTCCGTGGTCACGACGTTGATCTGCGTGTCCGGGTGGTGGAAGGTGGTGTAGACCACGCCCGGCGCGACGCGGTCGCTGACCTCCGCGCGCAGCTCGGTCGCACCGGTGCGGCTCATCACGCGGACGCGATCGCCGGGACGGATGCCGCGCTGCTCCGCGTCATGCGGATGGATCTCGAGGCGGTCGGCGTCATGCCACTGCTGGTTCGCCGTGCGCCGCGTCTGCGTGCCCACGTTGTACTGCGACAGGATGCGCCCGGTGGTGAGCAACAGCGGGAAACGCGCGGTGGAGCGTTCCTCGGTGGGGACATACTCCGTCACCACGAACCGCCCCTTGCCGCGGGCGAAGCCGCCGATGTGCATGACCGGCGTGCCCTCCGGCGCCTTCTCGTTGCAGGGCCACTGGATGGAGCCCAACTGGTCGAGCTTGGCGTAGCTGACACCGGTGAACGACGGCGTAGTGCGCGCGATCTCGTCCATGATCTGCGACGGGTGGTCGTAGTGCATGGCATGGCCCAGCGCCTGGCAGACCTTCATGACCGCCTGCCAATCGGCGAGGCCGGCGCGCGGCGGCATCACCTTGCGCACGCGGCTGATGCGCCGCTCGGCGTTGGTGAAGGTGCCGTCCTTCTCGAGGAAGGACGCGCCGGGCAGGAAGACATGCGCGTACTTCGCGGTCTCGTTCAGGAACAGGTCGTGCACCACGACGCATTCCATCGCCGAGAGCGCCTCGGCCACATGCTGGGTGTCCGGGTCCGACTGCGCGAAGTCCTCGCCCTGGATGAACATGCCCTTGAAGCTGCCGTCGAGGGCCGCATCGAACATGTTGGGGATGCGCAGCCCCGGCTCGGACTCGAGCGACACGCCCCAGACGGACTCGAAGACCTCCCGCGCGGTGTCGTCCGACACATGGCGGTAGCCCGCGAACTCGTGCGGGAACGAACCCATGTCGCAGGCGCCCTGCACATTGTTCTGGCCGCGCAGCGGGTTGACGCCGACGCCCGGCCGGCCGAGGTTTCCGGTCGCCATCGCGAGGTTCGCGATGGCCATGACGGTCGTCGTGCCCTGGCTGTGCTCGGTGACGCCGAGGCCGTAGTAGATCGCGCCGTTGCCGCCCGTGGCATAGAGCCTCGCTGCGGCGCGCAGCTCCGCAGCGGGCACGCCGGTGACCGCCTCGGTCGCCTCGGGGCTGTTGCGCGGTTCGGCGACGAACGACGCCCAGGTGGAGAACTCGGCGAGGTCGCAGCGCTCGTGCACGAAACGCTCGTCGACGAGACCTTCGGTGACGATGACATGGGCGATCGCGTTCACCACGGCGACATTGGTGCCGGGGCGCAGCTGCAGGTGGTGGCTCGCCTCGATGTGCGGCGTACGCACGAGGTCGATGCGGCGCGGGTCGACGACGATGAGCTTGGCGCCCTCGCGCAGGCGGCGCTTCATGCGCGAGGCGAACACGGGGTGGCCGTCGGTCGGGTTCGCACCGATGACCACGATGACATCGGCCTCCGCGACCGAGTCGAAATCCTGGGTGCCCGCCGAGGTGCCGAACGCCTGCTTGAGGCCATAGCCGGTCGGCGAATGACAGACGCGTGCGCAGGTGTCGACGTTGTTGTTGCCGAACACCGCACGCACCATCTTCTGGACGAGGAAGGTCTCCTCGTTGGTGCAGCGCGAGGAGGTCACCGCGCCCACGGAGTTCTTGCCGTACTGCGACTGCAGGCGACGGAACTCCGAGGCGATGCGGCCGATGGCCTCGTCCCACGTGGCCTCGCGCCACGGATCGCTGATGCGGTCGCGGACAAGCGGCGAGAGCACGCGGTCCGGATGGGTCGCGTAGCCCCAAGCAAAACGCCCCTTGACGCAGGAGTGGCCGCGGTTGGCCTTGCCGTCGTCGTGCGGCACCATACGCACGACCTCGTTGCCGCGGACCTGTGCCTTGAAGGTGCAGCCGACGCCGCAGTAGGCGCAGGTGGTGAGCACCGAGCGCTCGGGCTGACCGATCTCGATGACGCTCTTCTCGATGAGCGTCGCCGTCGGGCAGGCCTTCACGCAGGCGCCGCAGGAGACACACTCGGAGTCGATGAACTTCTCGTCGACGCTGGCCGCGACCTTGGACTCGAAGCCGCGACCGGAGATCGTCAGCGCGAGGGTGCCCTGAACCTCGTCGCAGGCGCGCACGCAGCGCGAACAGACGATGCACTTGGAAG
>CANHFH010000131.1 GCA_947459825.1 Pseudomonadota bacterium
CGCGGCGGGGGCAAGATCATCAACATCACCTCCGGCGTCGCCTACAAAGGGTTGCCGGGCATGGTGCACTACACGGCCAGCAAGGGCGCGCTGACGGCGATGACGCGCGCGCTGTCGCGCGAGCTCGGCGCCGCCGGCATCTGCGTGAACTCTTTGGCGCCGGGAGCGGTCATGAGCGACACCATCCTCGAGAACACGGCGCACATCCAGCGCTACCACCAGAACGCCACGCAGCAGCGCGCCATCAAGCGCGACATGCTGCCCGAGGACCTGCTGGGTGCGCTGGTGTTCCTCGCCTCGCCGGGCAGCGACTTCATCACCGGGCAGACCATCGCCGTCGACGGCGGCTCGGTGAACACCTGATGGCCGGCGCAGGCGCGGCACCAGCCGACGACCGCGTCTCGGCGGTCATCGACGAGGCGCCGATCGGGAGGCTGCACGTCCGCATCTTCCTGATGTGCGCCTTCATCATGACGCTCGACGGCTTCGACCTCGGGCTGCTCGGCTTCGTGGTGCCGGCGATCTCCGCGGAGTGGGGCCTGCCGCCCTCGAGCTTCGGGTTCGCGCTGTCCGCCTCCCTGATCGGCGTGGCCTTCGGCTCGGCGATCGCCGGCTGGATGGGCGACCGGTTCGGTCGCCGCACGACGCTGCTGTGGATGTTCGTCATCGGCGCCGTCGGCAGCCTGCTGACGGCTTTCGCCACCGACCTCACCACCCTGTCGGTGTTCCGCTTCATCACCGGCTTCGGCATGGGCGGCACCATCCCCAACGTGATCTCCTTGGTCAATGAATTCTCGCCGAAGCGGCGCCGGCCGTTCCTGGTGGTGATGGTCTACTCGATGGCCGCCGTCGGGTCGGTGTTCGCGAGCCTGCTCGCCGCGCCGCTCATCGGGCGGTTGGGCTGGGAGTCGATGTTCGTGGTGGGCGGCGTCCTGCCGCTGGTGATCGGTGCGGTCGCGTTCTTCCTGTTGCCCGAGTCGGTCCGTTTCCTGGTCGCGCGGGGCCGTGACGGCGAGCGCGCCGCCGACCTCCTGCAGCGCCTGAGCGGCCGCCCCGCCGGCGATCCGCTGCTGCGCGCCGCGTTGTCGGCACGGCCCGCGACGGACGGCAGCGGCGCGGCGGTGCCGTCGTCGGAGCTGTTCGCCGGCTGGCTGCGCTGGGTGACACCGCTGCTGTGGATCGCCTTCATCGGCACGCAGGCGTTGGTGTTCTTCAACTCGAGCTGGTTGCCGACGCTGCTGAAGGAGGGCGGTTTCAGCATCGACGTCGCCATCCACGCCACCGGGCTGTTCCATTTCGGCAGCGTCATCGGCGGCCTCGTGATCTCGTGGCTCGCCTCCCGTCATCCGCTGTCGCGCCTGCTCGCGTTGCTGTACTTCGCGGCGATGGTGAGCCTGCTGCTGCTCGGTTCCGGTGTCCGCGGGGATCTCGCCGCCTACGCGCTCGCGTTCTGCGTCGGCTTCACGGTCGTCGGCGCCTCGTTCTGCCTGGGCGCGTTCGCCTCCACCTGCTACCCCGACACGCTGCGTGCGCGCGGCGTCGGCTGGGGGCTCGGCATCGGCCGTATCGGCTCGATCGCGAGTCCGCTGCTCGGCGGCGCCGCGCTCGCCGCCGGCATGTCGGTCGACACCATCATCTCCACGCTCGCAGCCCCCGCGGCGGTCTGCTGTCTGGTGATGGTCGTGATCGCACGGCTGCAGGCCGCGGGCGGCAAGTCCTGATCGACGGCCCGCGGCGGGCTAGGGCTTCTCAAGCGCCTCCTTGAGGTCGCGCAGGAACGCGGCACCGGTCGCGCCGTCGAGCGCGCGATGGTCGCAGGAGAGTGTCAGCGTGAGCGTCGCCGCCGCACCTTCCTTGCGCAAGGCTCCGACCGCGAGCGAGGCGCTCTGCGGCGGCGTGATGATCGAGGTGAACTCGCGCACCCCGTACATGCCGAGGTTCGAGACGGTGAACGAGCCGCCCTCGAGGTCCGTCTTGCCCAGCTTGCGCTGCGTCACGCGTCCGCGCAGATCGCGCAGCGCCGCGGAGAGCGCCGCGAGCGGCAGACGGTCGGTGTAGGGCACCACCGGCGCGAGCACGCCGTCGGGCGTCGCCATAGCGACCGCGATGTGCGCGTGCGAGAACACGCGCGACCCCTCGTCGGAGTGGTGGGCGTTGACCCGCGGATGGCGCGGCAGCACGCGTGCCACGGCGTGCACGATGAGGTCGTTCACCGACGGCGGCTCGGTGCCGCTGCGCAGCCGCTCGCGCTGCGCGAGCAGGGCCGAGGCATCGACATCCGTCACGAGATAGAAGTGCGGGATGTCGCGCGCGGCGTCCTGCATCCGCTTGGCGATGGCACGCCGCGTCGCGCTCCACGGCTCGAGGCGCGGTGTCTCGGTGGCGGTGGACGCGGTCGCAGGTGCCGAGCCGCCCGCTGCGCCGTCCTGCGCGCCGCCGCGCGCGGCGCGCTCCACATCTTCCTGCAGGATGCGGCCGTTCGGACCGCTGCCGCGCAGGCCGGTCAGCGATACGCCGAGGCTCTCGGCCAAGCGGCGCACCGGCGGGCTGACGCGCACGGCGCCCGCGTCCGGCGTTGCGTCCGGCGTCGCGGCCGGCGCTGTGTGCGTCGTCGCTACGGGCGGTGCGCCGACGGACGGTGCAGGTGCTGCAGATGCGGTGGGCGGTCCGGCCGCCGCGGGTGCATCGCCGGTGTCGGGCGGACGGAAATCGCGGATGAAGCGGTCGATGTCATCGTCCGAGGCCGACGCATCGGCGATCACGCCGATCAGCGAGCCGACGGCGGCGACGTTGCCCGCGTCGAGCAGGATGCGGCGCAGCACCCCGTCCGCCGGCGCATCGAGGCTGTTCACGATCTTCTCGGATTCGATCTCGATCAGCGGCTCGCCGCGCGTCACCGCGTCGCCCGGCTGTTTGAGCCACGACGACACCGTCCCTTCGGTCATCTCGAGGCCCCACTTGGGGACGACGACGGCCACGATGCGTGCGCTCATGCGAGGACCTCTTCGACGGCGGCGATGATGCGGCGGGGGTTCGGCAGATAGGCGCGTTCGAGTTCGCGCGCCTGCGGCACCGGCGTGTGCGGCGCGGTGACGGTCTTGATCGGCGCCTTGAGGTCGCGGAACCCTTTGTCGGCGACCAGCGCGGCGACATCGGCCGTGAGTCCGCAACGCGGCGGTGACTCGTCGATCACCACGAGGCGGCCGGTGGCCGCGACGCTCTCCAGGATGGTCTCTTCGTCGAGCGGCGAGGGCGTGCGCGGATCGATGACATCGCAGCGGATGCCGCGCGTGGCGCGCAGTTCGTCGGCGGCTTGCACGGCCCAGTTCACCGACTGGCCGAACGCGACGAGGGTGACATCCTCGCCTTCGCGCGGCATGGCCGCCTCGCCGAAGGGGATGGCGTAGGCCTCGTCCGGGACCTCGCACTTCTCGGTGTAGAGCACCTTGGGCTCGAAGAAGATCACCGGATCCTCATCGCGGATGGCCGTGATCAGCAGCCCCTTGGCGTCGTAGGCGTTTGAGGGCACGACCACCTTGAGACCCGGGAAGCTGGTGAAGATCGGATAGAAGGTCTGCGAGTGCTGCGCGCCCGCGTTGCGGCCGCCGCCGGTGGTCATGCGGATGACGACCGGGCAGGCGCACTGCCCGCCGAACATGTAGCGGAACTTGGCGATCTGGTTGACGATCTGGTCGAAGCACACCGCCGTGAGATCCGCGAACATGATCTCGGCGATGGGCCGCATGCCGCAGAGCGCGGCGCCCGACGCGGCGCCGATGATCGCCGCCTCGGAGATCGGCGCGTCGATGACGCGCTTGCGGCCGTACTTGCGGTAGAGGCCCTTCGAGACGCCGAACACGCCGCCGATCTCGACCGGCTGTCCGTCCTTCTCGAAGCCGCCGACATCTTCGCCGATGAGGAACACCCGCGGATCCCGCTCGAACTCGTGGTGCAGGGCCTCGTTGAGCGCATCGCGCATGCTCTTGATGGTCATGTCCGTGGTCCTCAGCGGTAGCGCGCGTAGACGTGCTCGTGCACATCGGCCGGAACGGGCCGCGGCCCGGCCTTCGCCTTCGCCACCGCGTCGTCCATGATGCGTGCGATGTCCGCGTCCACCGCCGCGATCTCGTCGGCGCTCAAGATCCCTTCGGCGGTGACGCGTCCGATGAAGCGCGGCAGGCAGTCCTCGCGGCGCCGCAGCTCGGCGACCTCTTCGCGGCTGCGGTAGAGCTGCGGGTCGCCTTCGTGGTGGCCGTAGAACCGCGGCGCGCTCGCCACGATCGTGGATGGGCCGCCGCCGCGCCGCGCGCGGGCGATGGCTTCGCCCGCTGCGGCGTGCACCGCGAAGAAATCCACGCCGTCCACCGACACCGCGGGCATGCCCATCGCGGCGGCGCGGGCTGCGAGGTCGCGGTTGCCGGCGACATCGGCGATCGGCGTCATCTCGCCCCAGCCGTTGTCCTCGATGACGAAGATCTTGGGGAGCTTCAGCACGACCGCGAGGTTCATCGCCTCGTAGACGCTGCCGATGTTGGTGCCGCCGTCGCCGACGAAGGACACGGCCACCCAGGTGCCGCCGGTCATCGCGGAGGCGAGCGCCGCGCCGACCGCGATCGGCGCGCCGGCGCCCACCACGGCGTTGGCGCCGAGCATGCCGCGGCTGAAGTCGGCGATGTGCATGGTGCCGCCCTTGCCGCGGCAGAGGCCGTCGGTGGAGCCCCACAGCTCGAGCATCATGGCGGCGGGGTCGCAGCCCTTGGCGAGGCAGTGGCCATGGCCGCGGTGCGTGCTGATGATGCGGTCCTCGTCGGTCAGGTGCTCGCAGACACCGACGGCGATGGCCTCCATGCCCGCATAGAGATGCGTGAAGCCCGCGATCTGGCCCGTCTGGAACTCGACGCGGGTCCGTTCCTCGAACTCGCGCAGCAGACGCAGGCGGCGGTAGGCGCGCAGCAGTCCGTCATGGGTCATCGATGTCGCTCCCGCAGGGTCCGTGACCGCGTAGTGTCGCCTGTCCCGCCATCGCTGCGGAACCGGCTCCGGCGGCGGTATCCCTATCCCTAAAACTGCCGTCCTCTCTCGCAACTCCCCGCGTACCGCATCGTCGCGCATCGGCCGGATGCGCTATGTTGCGCGGATGGTCCGCCCGAATTTCCTGTTCGTCATCACCGACCAGCACCGCGCCGATCATCTCGGCTGCTACGGCGACCGCATGGTGCGCACGCCGCACATCGACGCGCTGGCGGCGCAGGGCCGGCGCTTCGAGCGCTGCTATGTCACCAACCCCATCTGCATGCCGAACCGCGCTGCGATGCTCACCGGCCGCATGCCCTCGGTCAACGGCGTCCGGCACAACGGCGTGCCGCTGCCGCTCGGGTCGCTGACCTTCCCCGAGGTGCTGCGCCGCGCCGGTTATCGCACCGCACTCATCGGCAAGGCGCATCTGCAGACGCAGTCGCGGCGCGAGGTGCCCGATCCGCTGCTGTTCCCCTCGATGCGGCCATCGATGGACGCTGCGCAGGGCGGCCGCGAGGCTTGGACGACCGCACTGCCCGATGACACGGACGACCCGCGCTATCTGGCCGAGCGAGAAGAGCTCTGGACGGCCGATCCGTCGCGCCGCATCGACCTGCCGTACTACGGGTTCGAGCAGGTCGAGTTCGCCTGCGGCCACGCCGATCAGGTGAGCGGCCACTACCGCGCATGGGCGCGAGC
>CANHFH010000132.1 GCA_947459825.1 Pseudomonadota bacterium
CGCCGTGTGCGTGGACGCCCAATGGTGGCCGGTCTGCTTGCGGCACTGGGTGCAGTGGCAGGCGATGACCCCGTCGAGCGGGCCGCGCAGTTCGAAGCGGACATCGCCGCAGAGGCAGGAGCCGGTCTTCATGTGAAGTGTTCCTCACGCAGACGGGCGATGTGTTCCGGGCCGACGCCGCAGCAGCCGCCGAGCGCGTGCGCACCGAGGCGACGCCACTCCCGTGAAAGGGCGGCGTATTCGTCGGGCGGCGCAACGCCGATGAACTTCCAGTCCGGCGCCTCGTAGCGGCCGCACTCGGGGTAGGCGGCGGTCGGACCGGACCAGTGAGAGCGCAGCACCTCGAGCGCGGGCAGCGTGTCGTCGACCGAGGTATGCATGATGGCCATCACATCGGGCTGCAGCGCGGCGAGGCCGGCCGCGACCGGGCCGAGCTCGCAATCCTGCCGTCCGAAACCGACCAGTCGGCCATCGGAAGCGCGCTCGACGGAGAGCCCGATCCATACCGGCAGCCCGCTCGCAAGCGCCTCCTCGCAGGCCCAGCGTGAGTAATCGAGGTCCCGCATCATCTCCATGATGATGAACTCCGCGCCGCCGTCGCGCAAGCTCGCGGCCTTGCGTTTGAAGAGGGTCCTTGCGGCGTTTTCGCTCCACCCGTGGTCGAGCTGGGTGCGGTCCGAACCGGGCACCGTCGGACGCATCGTCGACATGGACCCTGCGATCACGGCGCCGCTGCCCGCCGCCGCCTCGCGCGCGACGCCGAGCGCGACGGCGTCGATGCGCTCCATCTCGTCGAGACGCCCGAAGTGCTCGAGCAGCAGCGGACTGCTGGCGAAGGTGTTGGCGGTGACGACCTCGGCGCCGGCGGCGAGGTAGGTGCGGTGAACATCGCGGACGATGTGCGGGTGGCTCAAGTTCGCCTCCGCGCACCACAGCGCCGTGCTCATCGGTGCGCCCTGGCGCTGGATCTCGGTGCCCACGCCGCCGTCGAGCAGCACGGCCTCCCCGTCGCGCATCCGACGCAGCAGGTCGGCATAGCCCGGTGTGCTCATGGCTGCGCGTTCCCGCCCTCGCGCGTCACGCGCGCATACGCGAGCCGGTCGGGTCGAAGGCCGGACCGGTCAAGCGGACCGCGGGCCGACGATCGCCGATCAGCTCCACCGCGAAACCCGTCGTGGCCTGCGCCGAGGCGGTGTCGACATAGCCGAGCGCGAGCGATCTGCCGACCGAGTGGCCGTACGCGCCCGAGGTCACCCAGCCCACGACCTTGCCGTCGAGCCAGATCGGCTCGTCGGCGATGGCATCGCAGTCCGTGGCGTCGATCTCGAGCGTGATCAGCTTGCGGGCGCCGCCGCCCGTCTTCTCGGCGAGCGCCGCGTCACGGCCGACGAACTCGGGCTTCTTGAGGTCCACGAAGCGGTCGAGACCGGCCTCGAAGGGACCGTAGATGGGGCGGTACTCGCGCGCCCAGCTGCCGAAGCTCTTCTCCATGCGCATGGCGTTGAGCGCCCGACCGCCGAAGTGACGCAGTCCGAGCGGCTTGCCCGCCTCGACGAGGCGGTCGTAAAGGTTGCGCTGGAACTCGTTCTTCACCCAGATCTCGTAGCCGAGATCGCCCGTGAACGACAGCCGTCCGACGAGCGCCGGCACGAGACCGACATCCATCGAGCCGAAGGACATGAACGGGAAGGCCTTGGTGGAGAGGTCCTCGTCCACCAAAGATTGCAGCAGCTCGCGCGAGGCGGGGCCGGCGATGGAGAAGCCGAGCCACTCCATCGCGCAGGCGCGCACCTGTACATCGAAGCCGGCGGTGCGCGCCTCGAACCAGCGCTGGTAGAAGCGCTCCGCGGCGTAGGTGCCGACCAGCAGGAAGCTCTCGGGTCCCATGCGGCACATGGTGAAATCGCCGATCAGACGGCCGCGCTCGTTGAGCATCGGGGTGAGGGCGACGCGACCGACGGCCGGCACCTTGTTGGCCATGATGGTCGCGAGCCAGCGTTCGGCGTCGCGGCCCGTGACCTCGAACTTGCCGTAGTTCGAGATCTCGATGAGGCCGACGGCATCGCGCACGGCGCGGCATTCGGCGCCGACATGCGCATGGGCGCTGGAGCGGCGGAAGGTGACCTCTTCCTCCGCAGGCTTGCCCTTGGGCGCGAACCACAACGCGTGCTCGAGGCCGCAGTAGTCGCCCCACAGCGGGTTCTCGGCCTGCATGCGGTCGTAGACGGGTGTGGTCTTCAGCGGGCGCGCCGCCGGCAGCTCCTCGTTGGGGAAGCGGATGCGGAAGCGGCGCGAGTAGTTCTCGCGCACCTTGGTGTTGGTGTAGCGGCGCGTCGCCCATTCGCCGTAGCGCGCGACATCCATGCCCCAGATGTCGGCACCCGGGTCGCCGTCGACCATCCAGTGCGAGAGGGCGAGGCCGACGCCGCCGCCCTGGCTGAAGCCCGCCATGACGCCGCAGGCGACCCAGAAGTTGCGCATCCCGGGCACGGGGCCGACCAGCGGGTTGCCGTCCGGCGCGAAGGTGAACGGGCCGTTGACGATCTTGCGGATGCCGACCTCACCGAGCCGTGGGAAATGCTTGAAGCCCACCTCCAGGCTCGGCGCGATGCGCTCGAGGTCGTTCGGCAGCAGGTCCTGGCCGAAGTCCCAGGGCGTGGTGCGCGGCGACCAGGGGACGCCCGCGCGCTCATAGGTGCCGAGCAGCACGCCGCCGCGCTCTTGGCGCATGTAGATCTCGCCCTCGAAGTCGATGACATGCAGAAGTTCCGGTTGTCCGGCGAGCTCAGGGATGTCGTCGGTGATGATGTACTGGTGCTCCATCGCGAGGATGGGGAGCTCGAGGCCCACCATACGACCGACCTCGCGCGCCCACAGGCCGCCTGCGTTCACCACATGTTCGGCGTGCACATTGCCCTGTTCGGTGATGACGTCCCAGCTGCCGTCGGCGCGCTGCTTGAGGTCGACGACACGGCACTGGCGCACGATCTCGGCGCCGCCGATCTGCGCGGACTTGGCGTAGGCGTGGGTCACGCCGTACGGGTCGACATGGCCTTCGATGGGGTCGTAGATGGCGCCCACGAAATGCCGCTCGTCGAGCAGCGGGAAACGCTTCTTGGCCTCGGTGGTGTCGATGAGGTCGAGGTCCATCCCGAGGTAGCGGCCGCGGGCGACGGTCATCTTCAACCAGTCGAGCCGCTCCGGCGTGCCGGCGAGCATCAGCCCGCCTGTGATGTGCAGTCCGCAGGACTGGCCGGAGATCTGCTCGAGCTCCTTATAAAGGTTGATGGTGTACTGCTGGAGCTTGGCGACGTTCGGGTCGCCGTTGACGGTATGCATGCCGCCCGCGGCGTGCCAGGTCGAACCCGAGGTGAGCTCCGCGCGCTCGATGAGCATGACATCGCGCCAACCCGCCTTGGTGAGGTGGTAGAGCACGCTCACGCCCACCACGCCGCCGCCGATCACCACCACTTTTGCCGTGTTCTTCATGTGCTGTCTCTTCCGTCTGGGTCAGCTGACCGGGGGAGCGCCGCCCTCCGCCGTGCGGCGGGCGACGAAATCGTTGAGCGCATCGACGACCGCGGGGTCGCGCGGCGGCGGCTGGTAGGCATCGACCACCTGACGCCAGATCTCGCTGGCGCGCTCGGTCGCGGTCTTCGCACCCGCCGCCTGCCAGTTGCCGAAGTTCTGCCAGTCCGACACCAGCGGCGAGTAGAAGGCGGTCCGATAACGCGCCATGGTGTGCGCGCAGCCGAAGAAATGTCCGCCGGCGCCGACCTCGGCGATGGCGTCGAGCGCGATGTCGTCCGCGGTACCGCCGACGGGTTGGAACACCTCGGCGAACATCTGCAGCATCTCGATGTCGAGGATGAACTTCTCGTAGGAGGTGGTGAGGCCGCCCTCGAGCCACCCGGCCGCGTGCAGGATGTAGTTGCAGCCGCCCATCAGCGCGCCCCAGAGGCTCATCTCGGACTCGTAGGCCGACTGCGCGTCGGCGCAGTTCGAGGCGGTGGCGTTCGAGGAGCGCCAGGGCAGACCGATATGGCGCGCGAGCTGCCCGGCGCCGAACGCCGCCTTCACATATTCAGGCGTGCCGAAGGCGGGGGAGCCCGACTTCATGTCGACGTTCGAGGTGAAGCTGCCGTAGATGATGGGCGCGCCCGGCCGCACGATCTGCGCGAGCACGAGGCCGGCGAGCGCTTCGGCGTGGGCGAGGGTGAGCGCGCCCGCGATGGTGACCGGCGCCATCGCGCCCGCCAGCGTGAACGGCGTGATGATGAGCACCTGACCGGCGGCGGCGTAATCCATGATGCCGTTGGCCATCGGGATGTCGAGCTGCAGCGGCGAGTTGGTGTTGATGATCGTCGTGACGCAGGGTCGCGAGCGGAACTCCTCTTCCGTGAGGCCGTAGGCGATGCGGATCATCTCGAAGTTGTCGACGGTCTGGCCGGGGCCGCGCGCGTAGACCTTCGGGATCTTGTCCGACATCAGCAACATCGCGCGCGTCGTCTCGAGATGGCGGAACTGCACCGGGATGTCCTGCGGCTCGACGAGGCCGCCGAGGCCGTGCAGCACCTCGAAGGACTGGCTGATCTTCAGGAGGTTGCAGAAGTCCTCGAAGCTGCCGGCGCGCTTGCCGCGCACCGAGTCCATGATGTTGGGCGGTCCGGAGGTCGGCGCGAACATCACATGCTTGCCCCACACCGGCATGTCGAACTCGGGCTTGGCGGCGCGCAGCACGATCTCGCGCGGCGCCATCGCGAGACATCGCTCGACGAGGCCGCGGTCGAGACGGACGGTGAACTTCGACTCGTCCACCTGGCCGCCGCCGCGCCGATAGGCTTCGCGCGCCTCCGGCAGCAGCACCCGCATGCCCTGGTCCTCGAGCAGCTTGAGGGCGCTCGCGTGGATGGCGGCGACCTGATCGTCGGAGAAGACCTTCAGCGGTTCGAACGGATTGACGAGATGCCGATAGCGCGACTGGCGCGGCGGTGCGTCGGTCGCGGGTGCTGCGCCTGCGCGGCGGCGCGGTCGCCGATCGCCGGTCGTCGCAGAGGTCGGATCAGTCATGGTGTGCAGTGCTCATGTCCGGGGAAGGGTTGTCCTGGGTACTGGTTCAGGCGCCGCCGCGTGTGCGGCGGCGCAGCGAGTCCCAGCCGATGTCGGCGGTCCAGCCGCCGTCGACCGGTAGCGTCACGCCGTTGATGAACGCGCTCCGCGTGGGGTCCGCGAGGAAGGCGATGGCTTCGGCGACATCGTGCGGGTGTGCGAAGCGCGCCATCGGCACGCGGTCGATGATGTCGGCGTCGGTGTAGGTACCGGGTCCTTGGTCCGCCTCGTCCATCTCGGTCTTGATCCAACCGGGGCAGACCGCGTTGACGCGCACGCCGCGCCCGCCCCACTCGGCGGCCAGCGTACGCGTGAGGCCGACCAGGCCATGCTTCGAGGCGTTGTAGGCGCTGCGGTGCGCGACCGCGCGCAGGCCTGCGACCGAGGCGACATTGACGATGCTGCCGCGGCCGCGCGCGAGCATCTGCTTGCCGAA